>CACXGY010000016.1 GCA_902767275.1 uncultured bacterium
CAACTTAAAACATTTTCCACCCTACATAATTCTCAATATCCCTGTTCTTTCTTCTCAAACCGACTGTTGTTTTACAATAGTCCGTAGGGTTGACTTTAGTCAACCAAAATATGTCGATAGACTGAAGTCTACCATACTTACTCTTGTTGTTCAGGGAATAATTATCCTAAATCAGTTGTTAATATTGATTAAGTAGAGAGGTAAAATCAAAAGAAGTTTAAGAAATGTTTACACTCAATATTTTTATTTAATCATATGTCTTGTACCGATACCTCTAACCAAAAGTTATCTGATTATTTTTGTTGTAATGTCTGTTTTTGTCGGGTCTTTTTCATTTGATTTTATATTTATTCTAAAATATTTTGACTTCACATCATCAGTTCCTATAGGAGGAATTCTATTCAAATTAACTTGTATCTCCGGAGTTTTTCTCTCTGATGACACGAGCATATTTACTAACCAATTAAGAGGAATATGCAAAACTTTAATCTGTTTTATAACAGAATTATCATATTTCCCCCATATATTAAGATTTCCTTGTTCTGTTATAGTATTGTAAAAACCTTCAATGTATGCTGATGAAAATTCATGCTGCACTCTGATATCTACATCTCGAATATAGATATCATCACAATTAAAGGCTCCTCTTATATGTGATTTTATATTTCCTTTTTTTCTGGCATTAAATTTTACATAATCAGAAACCTTTGCTTTTTTATTCAATTTTTTATCAACTGAAAATTCAAGTTCTTCAAGTCGAGGGAGTGCACCATCTTGAATATCAAATTTTGCAGATGCATTCCAATCTTCCCAATTTTTTCCTGTTTTAGAATGAATCTCTGCATTGGCATATCCGCGAATTTGATTTTTTAGATTGAAAAATTTATCCGCAATTATATTTGAATCAATATTTTTTGCCTTAAAATCAATAATAGAAGAATCAATATTAAAGTCATACGTTCCATTCGCTGATAATTTGCCGTTTGCAAAATCAATCTCGGAAGTGTTATATTTAAAAATTGCATTTTTTAAACTGCCAAATACTTTAATATTGTTTATAGGATAATCTTTTACAATAATAGAATTAACGACAATATTATATTTATCAATATCCATATTGATATCCCTAACTCCGGCACTCAATTCTTTATTCGGAGAATTAAAATCAAATTTTTTATTTCCAGCATCAGTTTTTTCGGATTTTTTGACAATAAATCTATCAAGGAATAAATCCATATAATTTACATATATCTTGTCTTTAAAATCATTTTTTACTTCTGTTTTACAACTGAATTTTTCCTTTTTATATGTACCGCCTGCCTCTATTTTTGCAATTTTATTATCTGCTATAACACTTGCGGATTTTACATGAAAATGATTAAAAATAGTGTCAATAACTTCAAACTTACCTGTGATTTGATCTGTTACAAAACTATATTTTAAAGCACCGTTAAACATACCGCCTATAACATATTGCTTAAAAGAACCTACAAAAGAATTCGGTACATAACCGTTTGTATTTAAAGTTATGTATTGAGGAGTCATTTTTCCGTTTATGATTCTAAAATATCCATTTCCGTACAATAT
This sequence comes from uncultured bacterium, assembly GCA_902767275.1. Lineage (GTDB taxonomy): Bacteria > Cyanobacteriota > Vampirovibrionia > Gastranaerophilales > Gastranaerophilaceae > UBA2883. Next base: position 1,588 of record CACXGY010000016.1, read on the forward strand.
ATCTTTAAATGTATTTTTTTCTTGAACAGAAAATCTATAATCTTTTATGAAAAATTCTTTATCAATTTTTTGTGTCTCCGCAAATATTTTTTTATTTTTATTTCTAATTCCGGCATAAAAACCATTAATCATTATACCTGAGTTAGCGGGAATGTTTATATAATACTTAGCATTAGGTTTCTTTTGCTTTATATAATAGTCAACTTCCATATCAAAATAATTTTTTACCTTTATATTAGAAGGCAAATATTTTTTAGCCAAATCTTTTGTTATTTTTGAATTAACTTTCCCAAAAACTTCTTTTTTTTGTCTGTTATACATTTCTTTTATATAGAGTTCGTGTGTCAATTTCTCAGTACCGAATGTTCCCACGGCATAAGATTTAACCTCTCCGTTTTTTATAAAAAATTCTGCTTTTTTGCAATATACAGGAATATAAAACGGAAGAAACTTCGCAAATAATTCATTACCGGTTATTACACCTGACAAATCATTGTCTTTATATACTAAATCAATATTCGCACTACCTTTGAAATCTTTAAAATTTTCAATAAATTTTCTTTCATGTTCGGTATATTTTTGAAGAAATTGCACAGTCGCAAGGGTTTCTTTTACAGGAACTTTGTCTCCTTTAATAGTGAAATTATCCAATTTTTTATTATTTAAAATATTTCCGTCTATAACAACTCTCGTTTTACCGACGGAAATCGGAAAGTCTTTTGCGATTAACTTTTTATTTTCTATATATAAACTCCCGACCTCGCCTATAACTATCGGATGTAAAAGTCTATCAAGCGTTATATTAAAAACTACATCAATATCTTTACCACCGTTATTTTCTTTTATTACAAACTGATTTGATAATACGGATAATTTTTCGCCATTGTTTCTCACAATCTCTATTTTTTTTATGCTTGCACAAGGTATTTTATTTATATCAAAAATTTTTTTCTTTTGCGTATTTTTCTTCTTTTCACTTTTTAATTTGTTTAAAACATCAAGATTTGCATAGATTAAATCAGCATCTATATTTTTTAACTTAGACACATTAAGGGATATATCAAAATTCTGTATATTTAATCCGATTTTATTATTATCTTTGATAATAATACTTTTTGTCGACATTTTAACGGATAACAAAGGGGATATTTCCACTTTAAACCCGTTTATATCTAAATTCATACCGTGTTTTGTTTGAAAAAATTTATTGGACATCTTAATAAAATTGTCTGAATTTAAAAATACAGATATTGAAGCAATAAGTCCTAAATACAGTACAAATAATGTTGAAACAATTATAATCGGAATTTTAAACTTTTTCATTTATAAATATTGTCCTCTTGTATCTTAACAGAAAAAATATCGGGTTGAATATTTACTATCAACCCGATATTTGCAAATATTGATTAATATGCAAACTGATATGTTTGTCCTTGTTTTTTAATCGTAAATTGAATCGGCTGCGGATCATCCTTAAATTTTAAACAAAGTATTCGCATTGAAGAATTTGCTTTTAAGTCATAATTTTCAGGTAAAGAATGAGCAAATCTTGTAGATTCCTTTATTACTCTTGCAAGTCTTACGTTGTTTGCAACAGTAAAGCCCAATGACAAACCACCGGTACAAACAGCTAACGGAACACCTAAGTTATCCGCAAGGTCTAATCTGTCCATATCCACAAATGTAGATGTTGTAATATCTTTAAGTCCTGCAAGTCTTTCAGAGTATACTTTTTCAACTTTTATGTCAGAATTTGAATTATTTTTAACAATATATTCAAATGCATGAACATATTTATTTTCTTTGTTTTTTAACCGATACTCTTTAACTGTAACTGCCACTTCGGCATTTTCATTATAAAATTCTTGCGAATCAACACAAGTTAAATCAATCGGATCATTATCTTCCGAATACGGAATAGCAGAAGTTTTATCATTCCCTTTTGACAATTTATCATTTATTTTGCTCATACCTTTTTTGAGAGGTTTTAAACCGTCAGGGAGAGTAAACAAACCATCTAATGCACCACTTCTTGCATAGTCAATAAAGTCAAACTTATATTCTTTATAAGCATCATTGTCATCAAGAGTTTCATATTCATAATTTTGACTTTTAAAGAACTCAGTAACAGCATTATCATTTTTATCATAATTGCAGTCTGTTACAATATATACATCCGTATCATATAAGGCAGGATAAAATTTTATATAATAATGTTCTTCCCCGTACGTTGCATAATACGCATTTCTTGCAAGTTTTTTAACTTCAACTTCCTTACTTAAAAGGTCATCTACAACAGGCACTACCGTTCTTATATTTTGATCTTTTATTCTGTATGCATGATAATCCTTAATCATACCGCCTGCATTTGCGGTTGCTGAGAATAACACAAGTAATGATAATACATAAATACCTTTTAGAAATTTTTTCATCTTAGTCTTTCTCCTTTGTTATTAAGTCAACATTTTCTTCTTTCTCTTTTATATTCTTTACATATAATTCATCAAGCAAAACACATATTGTTGCGGCCATTGCAGGGCCGAAAAGAACTCCGATAAAACCGAAATACTTCCCGCCTAAAATTAATGATAAGAATATAATAGTCGGATGCAAATCCATTAATTTACTGAATGCATAAGGTCTAACCAAATTGTTTTCTACAAGTTGTGCTAAAACCATAACGACAAAAGTTGAAATAAGTACTTTTGCACCAAATTCATAAACACCTATTAAACAAATCACAATTGCTATAGCAGGCCCGACCACAGGAACAATGTCTAAAATTGCGGCTATGATTGCTATAGAAATCGCATAAGGATTACGCAAAATTAATAAACAGACAGCATTTACAACAAAAACACTTAATACAGCCATCGTTTGAGCAAATACATATCCGCCCATTTTTGAAGAGATATTGTCAATAATTTCTTCTGTTCTATTCTTTATATTTGCAGGGAAATATTTTAAAAAAGTTCCTTTTATACTCTTTTTATCCTGCATAAAGAAAAACAGAAAGATTAAACCTGTTAAGCAATAAGCAAAACTAGAGCCCATACCTTTTACCAACTCTACCACATAATCTATTGCACCTTCTGTAGAATTTGCCATAGATGCGGTCATTCCGTCAATGTCAATTTTTGTTATCCCCATTGAATGAAAGAAAGCACTTCCCTTTACCGCTTCATTCAAATTTTTAACATAATTCGGGTATTCTTTAATTAATTCACTGATTTGGTATGCTCCCAACATAAATATAAACGCAAATAATATCCCCAATATTGACAATGCACCAAATAGTACTATGCAAGTTGCAACAGGTCTTGGCATCTTCTTTTCTAATTTGTCAACAATAGGATTTAACGAACATGCAAATACCAACGATATAAATAGCATTATTGCTATATCGACATTTGTAAACATAAAAAACAAACATAAAACACTAAAAAATACAAAAAGAATTGTATTCATTGAAACTTCATTGTTAAACAATCTAATCATACTTCCACCTATAAATTATACAATAACATAACAATCATATACTAAATACGTTTATTATTCAATTTTTATTAAGAACAATATAAAAATTCTCCCTGATTAACACAATAAACTTTGATTCTTGTTTACTACAACCTTTAATATAAATTGAGTGAATATTTACTATTTGGTTAAACCCCAAACTTACTCTTATTTATGAGTTTTTTATTAAAATAATTTGAAACCGGTCGTTCAAAAATATAATACAACAATATCCCCAATATAACCGCACAAACAGTTTGTATAACATACGAATATAAAGGATACTCTATTAATAATATTGGATTATGTTTGAATATATGATATTTAAATATAGGTAACACTACCTCGTGAAAACAATATATTGAATAAGAATATTTACCAAGTCTAACCGATAAATCATTATCAAGAAGTTTTGAAATAACTCCTTTTTTTATAAGCATAAAATAAAGCAATATTGCAAATGGAACAATATAACACATGCCTGTTTTACCGGGTAATTTGCCTGAAAATACCAAATAATAAGTCAAAAACCCTATCAGAAAACATTCGCAAAGGCTTATTAACAATGACCCCTTTGTTTTGACATTTTGCAAAATACCTTCTTTATATGCCATAGAGATAAAATACCCCAAGCCTATAGAGGCTAATGCTCTACAAATACCAATATTAAAAATCAAATATACATTTTCCGCATGATGACCTATTCCAAAATTATTATGCTGTACATAGATAGCATAACAAAACATTACCAATAACCATATTATTAGATTCAAATATTTTTTATAAAATATATTTGATATATAAACGTAAAAAATAGATGTCCAAAATAAAACAGACACAAACCATGATATTGCCACTGAGGTTCCACCTGTTATAGGGGAAAAACCGACATTGTCTAAAAATAAAATACGTAGTATATTGCCATCTAAATCCCAATGAATACCTTTTATAAATATCGACAAAATCCCTAATAATAAAACTGATAACCATATATTTGGTGCCAATCGTAAAAAACGTTTCTTTGCAAATTCAAAAGTATCAGTATTTGGTTTAAATTTTAAAAACAACAAAAATCCGGAAATAATAAAGAAAAAATCAACACATACATTGCAATGTTTAATTCCTCTCAACCATATAGGGAGTTCAATAATTCCCCGACCGTGAAACATAACAATAAGCAACGCAAATATGAATCTGAAAAAGTCTATATTTTTGAATCTCATCATTACCCCCAACCATTTTTAGAACTTTACAAGTTATAACATAAAACTTTTCATGTATCAACTTATTGATATTATATACATTTGATTAGTATCAATAAATTTTGTTTCAGTATATAACTGTAACCTCTAAAATGATATGGAGGTTTTTAATGAGTAAAGACAATAGTTTTGGTAAAAAATTAAAAAAAATAAGAGTTGCACGCGGGTTATCTCAGGCTAAATTGGCAGAGATGGCAGACGTTCACGAAAAACATATTAGTAAAATTGAAACAGGAAGATTTCATCCGAATTTTGAAACTCTGAATAAAATTCTTAATGCTTTAGACATAAAACTTGATACAGTCGGTCTTAATCTTGAAAATGTATCAACAAATGACAACCCGTTTTATTTAAAATCTATGCAAATATTGAGTAATGCAGATGAACAAGAGTTAGAGTATTATTACAGTTTGCTTAAAACTGCACAAAAAGGTTCAGATATTTTTAAAAACAAAACACTTAAATAGCACTCTTGATTTTTTTTTAACAGGGTGTATTATAATAATGTGTTATGTTAAAATATATTAACTAAACATAGTATCAGTGACAAATTTTACTACTTAGATGCTTTAATATGATTGTGTAGAAACAGAAGGTATTGTTATGGGCATAGAAATTGATAAATATAACGGGAAAAATGTTCCGCAAGAATTAGTCGATATTTATCGTCTACGCTCGGAAATCAGCGAAGGGGTTCGCAAAACAAATGAAGAAAAAACAGAAAAGGCTAAATCTGAGGCTAACCCTGAGGCTCATTTAGATACCTATAAGAAAAATGTTGTGTCTAATTCAATTGAACAACAAATCAAAGAGCAAGAAGCAAAAATCAAAGAAATCAATGACAACTTAAATGTTTTGCGTGAAGAATATTATGATACCCGTGACAAAGAAGATGCTGCACGAGCAGAAAGAAGCATTAAAGCAAGAGAACTTTATCAAAAAGAGATTTCCGAAAGCAGTTTAAAACGTATGTTTACAAACTGGAGAAAGAAATATTTGAACAATAAAACCGACAAATCAATTGAAAAAGAATATAATTTATCAAATTTAGATTATGATACAGCAATGGAAGAACGCATTCTTGCTGATAAAGACTACGATATATCAGACACAGAAGCGTATGCGGCAATAAATGCTCATAACCACGCTGATGCTCAATTCTTAGGTGGTTTATGGAGCAAACAAGACGCCTATTGGGATTTGGCAAAAATGCAACAAAGACTTGCTGTTGCTAAATTCATGGAAAGCCGTAACAATTGGTAAATTTTTAAAAACATTTTCTCGGTTGATATTTATTCGGATAAAAAAAACAGGTCGGATATCCTTCCTGTTAAGATTTTACACTAGCCGAAATATAAATAGCATGTTTATTATACATTTTATTTTCGGTCTGTGCAAGTATTGCTTAACATAAGAAAAATAAACAACTTAATGCTATTGCAGGTGCAAGCGGACAATATGACTGAATTTCAGCATTTTTTAGGAGATATATAATATTTTTTGTTAATTTTAATCCAAAATACAACATGCTTATTAAAACCCCTAATAACACTACTTTTACACCAAAGAATGAAATACTTTTTAAAAAGTAAAGAAAAAGGCATGTTCCACAAAAAAGTATTAAGTATTTTAAAGTTTCAAGTTGTTGAAGTCGAATAAGATTAATAATATATTTAGGCATAATAAGTATGAATTCAATCAACAATGCATACAACATAAATATATATAATTTGTCAAAACCGACAACACACCCTAATGCTCCAAATAAAAGAATATCGCCTACTCCAAAGGTTTCTCTGTCAAAAAATTTTAATCCTAATATCATAAACAATGATATTACACCCGCTCCCATTATTCCGCCAATTAATGAATTTATAATATCATATCTGTTAAAAATTATTCCGGCTATCATAATTATATAAGTTTGGATTGGATGAATCTTTTTTGATTTCATATCTGTATAAGAAAGAACCAAAAACATAGACAAAATCATTATTACAGATATCGCATCCACTTTAGAAACATTAGTAATAAATGCGAAAATAAATATTATCATTCCTGCTAATTCAATAATAGGATACTGAATACTTATAGGAAACGAGCAAAAATTACACTTTCCTTTAAGAATATAATAAGAAATTATCGGAATTTTTTGCCACCACAAAAGAAGATTTCCGCAATGAGGACATTTTGAAGGAGGGAAAATAATGCTTTCTTGAGTCAATGTCCTAATAATAAGAACATTTAGAAAACTTCCCCAGCATAATCCCATTATTCCGACTAATATCCAATAAAACCAATCCATAATTATTCCGCATCATTTTTCTTTATGATTGTATACATATAGTTAAAGGCTTTTTTTAGTCTTCTTGAAACCATCATTTGATTTAATTCTAACTTTTGTGCAATTTCCGTCTGTTTCATATCTTCGTAATAAAACAGTTCTACTATTTCTTTATATTCAGAAGGTAAATTCTTGATAATTTCATCAATTTCCATTTGACGGTCTTTTTGCTCAGAATACTCCTGATAATCATACGCAGGGGTCAAATCTCCAATGGATGTTTTATTTCCATCAACACTGATAAGTTCATCTAACGAAGTAATCTTTTTACGTCTGTCAACATCTATTGCAGTATTAACTTTTTGAAGCGGAACATCCAGTGCTTCGGCAACTTTCTCACTGGTCATTTGATCCATTTCTTCTTCGCTCAAATCCTTAACAAAATTTTTAATACGCATAGCGAGTTCTATAATTTCTCTAGGCACCTTTATAAGTGACACTTTATCACGCATATAATGCTGCATTTCACCAACAATTAAATAACCTGCATATATTCTAAACTTTGGGCATAAATCAGGATTATATCGCTCTACTGCTTTAACCAAACCAATTGAGCCTGCTTGAACTAAATCTTCAACAGGGTCTTCTGCACGACGTGCAATTGAATTGGCAATCTTTTTAACAACAGGCATCATTGCCACAACTATAAGGTTCATTAAGCGTTTCTTCTGCTTTGTACTATGAGAAATCGCATATTCTGATAACCAATCTTGAATTTTTATATATATTGAATCATCTGTATTTGCTGCCAAAACTAAGCCCTTTACACTATTTATCAATAAAAGAATAACACGCACATAATTAAAAATAAAGTAAATCTTTATTGATTATTTATACTGTCACATAAATCCTTAAAATAACTACTTGACATGACTTTAATTTATAGTCACAATGAAAATAGGGGAGCAACTATGACAAAACAAACTTTTTTGCATGACAAACATGTCCGATTAGGGGCAAAAATGGTTGATTTCGCAGGCTGGCACATGCCTGTTCAATATTCATCCATAATTGAAGAACACAAAACCGTTCGTGAAAATGTCGGTTTGTTTGATGTTTCACACATGGGAGAAGTTATTGTATATGGGGAAGATTCCTTACCTTTTTTAAATAAACTTGTCCCTCAAGATATAAATAAACTTATTGACAGAAAAGCAATCTACTGTCAAATGACAAATAAAGACGGCGGAATTATTGATGATTTAATTATTTATAAAATAGAAGATAATAAATATTTAATCATAGTTAATGCTTCCAGAATTGATGAAGATTTAAACTGGATGGTAAGAAACAAAAGAGGGTTTGACGTACAAATAGTGAATGAGTCACATAATTATTCAATGCTTGCCGTTCAAGGTCCAAAGGCAGTCGAACTATTAAAAAAAATGGGCGAAGATGAACTACCGCCATTCTTTTCTATCAAAAGAGGAGAGTTATTCAATATCAATCTTTGGATATCAAGAACAGGTTATACAGGAGAAGACGGAGTTGAAATCCTTGTAAGAAACGAATTCTCAGAAACCTTATGGGATAAAATATTAGAAGCAGGTGCAGAATTTGGGATTAAACCTATCGGTTTAGGGGCAAGAGATACTCTCAGATTAGAAGCAGCACTCCATCTATACGGAAACGATTTGGATGAAGAAACTACTCCGATAGAAGCAGGTCTGAGTTGGTCTGTTTCTAAAAATAAAATTGATGATTATAACGGAAAGTCTGTGATAATGAATCAAATTCAAAATGGGGTTTCTAAACGTCTAATCGGGCTAAAAATGATTGATAGAGGTATTGCTCGTCACGGATATGAGATATTTTATAATGATGAAAAAATAGGCACCGTTACAAGCGGAGGTATCTCACCTGTGAGAGGTGATAATATTGCACTCGCATACATTAAAAATAACCCTGATATTACAATAGGTTCTGAACTCAAAATTAAAATCAGGGAAAAATTATACAAAGCGGAAGTAATTAAAAGACCTTTTGTAGAAAAGAAGAATAAATGTAATTAGTTATATAGGAGATTAAGAATGAGCGAAGGAATGTTATGTAGTAAATCACATGAATATATTCTGGAACAAGACGGAACACATTATATCGGACTAACAGAATACGCTGTTGAACAGTTGGGTGATATTGTATTTGTTGAATTACCTGAAGTTGGGGCAACATTCTCAAAGAATGAATCTTTTGCTACTGTTGAATCCGTGAAAGCGGCATCAGAAATATACATGCCGGTCAGCGGAACAATTATTGAAATAAATGAAGATATTATATCTGCTCCGGAACTGCTTAATGAAGACCCGCTTGGAAAAGCATGGCTTGTTAAAATAGAAACAACTGCAGATGAAATAGAATACAAAGATTTATTAGATTATTCGGATTACAAAGAAGAAGTACAATAATGATTAACTTTACAGCACATAACGATAAAACAAGAAAATCTATGCTTGATGACATAAGTTTATCAAGTGTAGAAGATTTGTTTTCACACATACCGATAAAAATTAAATCACTGGATTTGCCTGACGGATTGAGTGAAATGGATGTCCAAAAGAAAATAAAAACACTCTCTAAAAAAAACAATACAGATTATATCTCATTTATGGGCGGTGGTTGTTACAACAAGTTTATCCCTGCCGCAATATCACAGGTCGCACAGAGATTTGAATTTTTAACGGCATATACACCTTACCAACCTGAAATTTCACAAGGTACTCTGCAAATAATGTATGAATATCAATCAATGATTTGTATGCTTACAGGCATGGATGTGGCAAATGCATCAGTATATGATGGAGGTTCTGCTTGTGCTGAAGCGATTTCAATGGCTTGCAGAATCACAAAAAAACATTCCGCAATTGTTTCGAACAAAGTAAATCCTGAATATAAAGAAGTCATAAAAACATACGGCTGGGGAGCAAACATAAAAATAAATTGGGTAGATGAAATTCCTTCTGATACCTCGGAATATGCTTGCGTATTAGTTCAAAATCCTGATTATTACGGAGAATTATCAAACCTTCCAAAGACAGATGCACTGTTAATTGTTTGTACAACACCGGACAGTCTGTCTGTTATAAAACCACCGATTGAAGCAGATATCGTAGTCGGAGATGTTCAAACTCTTGGAATTCCGATGTCTATGGGCGGACCTCACGCAGGATTTATGGCTTGCAAAGAAAAATATATGCGACAACTCCCGGGAAGATTATCAGGCAAGACTCTTGATGCAGATGGTAACACTGCTTATACACTAACTCTCCAAACAAGAGAACAACATATCAGACGTGAAAAAGCAACAAGTAATATATGTTCTAATCAGGCTCTAATCGCTCTTTGTGCGACTTTGTATCTTAGTTTATTGGGCGAACAAGGGTTTAAACAAGCAGGTATATTATCTGCTAAAAATGCACACGTTTTATCAGAAAAACTTAATTCAATAGGAATTAAAACTTTAAATAACAATTTCTTCAACGAATTTGTTATTCAAGTGAATAATTCCGACGAGATACTTAAAAAACTGAAAAACAATAATATTCTTGGCGGAATAAAATTGGATGATAAAAAAATTCTGGTCTGTGCAACAGAAATGAATACAGAAGAAGAAATTGAATTATATATTTCCTCTTTAAAATAAAACTCACTATTATAACTAATAGAAGGAACGCCGAACTTTTGTTCGGCGTTCTGTTTATTATTATATATGTTTATTATTAACGATTGTTTTTACCATTATTTGCAACTTGATAAAAATTATATGTCGAATTATATTCCTTTTCAGAATCACTTACGAAGGTAACCGTTGAATCATATATATCATAACCCTTTTTATCAACTACCATTTTACTGTTAGGATAGTGTTTTTGAAGATATTCTTTTCCTCTGGCAAAATTACGATGAAATTCTTTTGCATCGTTTATTGTCTTATCTAATTCTTTAGAAACACTTTCTTTTGTTGGCGACCACCAATTAGGATTAGTTTCAAGATTCGATTCAAGAACACTCATAGCACGTTCCTTAACCTTTTGTGAAACAGAATAACTTTCCAAATAAGACCCTTTAGGATTCCCTAACAATGCACGACTTATTTCTTCCTGAACGTAATCTAATCCGGAAGTAGGACGGACTCCGACTTTGTTCATATGCTCCGAGACTTCAGGAATATTAAACAAACCCGATTTACATGCTTGCATAAGAGTTTTATTGCGTTCTGCTTGTGCAAACATTTCTTCTCCTGAGCCGTTATTCATCAAATATTCAAACATACTATCTGTAGCGATTTCTTTTTTAGAGGCCATTTCATCCATAAGTTTCATAGCATCTTCCGGCATTAAAACTCCGACTTCATTTATTGATTTAACACTTTGAAGTCCTTTTAATCTGTCTGCTTCTTCTTGTGCTAATTGCACTTCTTTATCTTTTTTTGCAAGATTCAATGAACCCTCATCGAATCTTTTTTGATATTTTGCTCTTACCTCTTTTTCTTTTTCCCAAACAGCATTATTGGTTTCGTTTGGAATTGCTCTTGATTGGTCATATAGTTCACGTGTTTTAACATTTTTCTTATCTATATTAGCCCTTAACGTTTTAATTCTTTCTCCAAATGATTCAACAACATCGGCAAATTTTTCAGAACTTGCACCCATAAATCCTTTTATGGATTTCATAACTTGTTCGGTTTCAACACTTGAACCGGTAGAAATTTCTTGTAATAATTTTTCTCCGATTGCACCTTTAAATGCAGGTTGTGTATTATTTTTTTGATTATTACATCTGACATTCTGAGTATAAGTTGGATTGAAGCCGATATTCATTTTATAAACCTTTCTTTTTCACACAGTTTCTTAAGTTTTGTCAATATTTCAAATTGACTTAATTTAAAACATTTTTAACATGTCTTAACCATTGTAGCCTACATAATAAGCAAAATTAGAAAGTGACCATTCGTTAAGTTTTTCGCCTTCTTTATTCTTTTCAATTATTACAGAATCACTCAAAGAATAACCCTTTCTGTCAATTTCAAACAATGATTGAGGTCTTTTTCTTAACACTTTTTCTTTTGCCAGTCCAAAGTTTTTATGATAATCTTTAGATTCTTTTATCGCTTTTTCAAGATTTCTTTGTGCATATTCAAAATCCTCTTTATTTTTGCAAAGAGGTTCCACAATCGCAAGGGCATTCGCTGTTATTTGTTTATCAAATGATGAACACAAAATATATGATCCCTTCGGATTTCCTTTCAATGCCGTTTCAATCAAATCAATTGTATTATTAATCGGAGTATTTGAAGCAGCACCTTTACATCCGTATTTTTGCCATTCAAGTCTTACTTCAGGAATATCAAACACTCCGTCACGATAAGTTTTATGTAACTGAGTTCCTTTATTTAACCAATCTATTGCCTCTGTCGGTTGTTCTCCTGTAAATAAAAACTTAAACATACTATCCGCAGCAGAATCTTTTGTTTCCACCATTGATTTCATTGTTTCTATTGCCGCATCCGGCATTAAACCTTCTACTTCTTCTGCTGATTTAATTTTAAAACCGTCAAACCCTGCTGAGAACTCTTTTAATTCAGCAATCTTTGCCTCTTTTTCAGCCATTTGTTTTTCTTGACGTTTAAATCCATTCAAAAATGTGTTTTCCAAACTTTCTTCGGCTTGTTTTATAGAATTTTGTTTCTTTTCTGTCAAATTTTGAACTTTTTCTTCACCTTCTTTTATAGTTTTGTCAAGATATTTATCTGTTTCTGTTAAACTTTTAACCTTATCAAGCATAGATTCAATTACATCTTTTACTTTTTCTCCGTTAAGTCCGAACTTGCCCTTTACTTGTTCAATAATTTTTGAAGGATTAACTTCTGTTCCTTTTTCTATACCTGCAACTATCGAATCTCCGATAGCACCCTTAAATGCAGGTTTATTATTTCTGTTATTTGCATTATACAAACTATAATTATTATTCGGAGTAAAAGATACTGTATTCATTATTCATCCTTCTTGGTTGGTACACACGTTTTATCTAAATACCATAAAGGTCTAAAATTGCTCAAAAAAATACAATTATTACATTTTATTTACAATTAAAAAGAGCCGGAATAAATCCGGCTCTTTCTATACTCAAAACTTTTATGCTTCATCAACTTTAATCTTTGATGGATCCATATTTTTGTTATATGACCAAGCAACAATACTTGGAATCAAACCAACACCTTGAATCAATCCGGGAAGGGTCCATAAAGTTTGTTCACGTTTAATTTGTTTAATCAATTTTTTATCTTTTTCTGCATCTAAATCATATTTTTTAGCAACAGTCTTATCTGATCTCAGTGCAAAATACAAAAGACTCAATTCTCCGCCGATTATAGACCATCCTGCGGCATCTGTTCTTGCACTTCTTACAATTTCTTGTTTATCCTCTTTTGTTAATTCTTTACCTTCTTTTTTATGTTGAAATTCTACCGAATCATTAGGGGCTTCTTCTTTTAATAAATTCGTGTTCTCAACTTTTTCTGATTTGAAGGTTTGCGGAACCGCATTAATCGATGAAATGTTTCTGATATCCATATTGTGCCTCCTAATTTATTTATGTTTAATTAAAAATCATATCAATAAATTTTTGCTACTATATGAATATTTTGTTACATTATAAATACAAATAAAAAATATTCTCTGCTAAAAGTCTACTTAGACAACATTACCATTAAAACTGATATATCAGCAGGTTTTACACCGCCGATTCTTGATGCTTGAGCCAATGTTTTAGGACGAATTTTTGCTAACTTTTCTTTTGTTTCGGTTGATATATGATTTATAGAAGAATAATCTATATCGTCAGGAATCCTGTATTTTTCCAGTTTCGAAGTTTGTTCAACTTGAACTTCTTGGCGTTTCAAATACCCGTCATATTTAATCAGAACTTCAACTTCATCTGTTATATCTTCAGGCAAATCTCTTATATCAGTCTGATAATCCAATTCTCTCAAAACCTTATATGTAATATTAGGACGTTTTAACAATTCTGAAAGTCGTATTCCTCTATCTATATGTTCGCCATATTTTGCCAATACTTCATTAACTTCAGATGTCGCTGAAACTTTTGACAATGAAAGCATTTCTATTTCTCTTTTTATATCTGCTTGTTTTGCACGATACCTGTTATATTGAATATCGTCGATTAATCCCACCTTATACCCAATCTCAGTCAATCTTGCATCAGCATTATCCTGTCTTAACAACAACCTGTACTCAGAACGTGAAGTAAGCATCCTATACGGTTCTTCAATATCCTTTGTTACCAAATCATCAACGAGAGTTCCTAAATATGATGAACTTCTTGATAATTCAATCATTTCGGAACCATTTACATAATTATAAGCATTAATCCCTGCTAACAAACCTTGTGCTGCTGCCTCCTCGTAACCGCTCGTACCATTAATCTGACCGGCACAGAACAAGCCCTTTACACGCTTAGTCATCAATGTGTGCATAGTCTGAACAGCAGGAAGATAATCATATTCAACCGCATAGGCAGGTTTTATTATATGTGCTTTTTCCAATCCGGGCAAAGAACGTACCATCTTAGTCTGAACATCTGACGGTAAACTTGTTGAAAAACCTTGAATATACAATTCATAAGTTCCTAAACCTTCCGGCTCTATAAATATATGATGTGACGGATTTGATGCAAATCTTACTATCTTATCTTCTATCGAAGGGCAATATCTCGGACCTACACCATGTATCAAACCTTGATACATTGGAGATTTATCCAAATTTTCTTTTATTATTTTATGAGTTTCTTCGGTTGTTCTTGTCAAATAACAAGGAACTTGTTTTCTTACAGGTCTGTTCGGTCTGAATGAATAAAAATGCAATTTTTCATCACCCGGTTGAATCGTCATCTTTGAATAATCTACTGTTCTTTTATCAACCCTGCAAGGGGTTCCTGTTTTTAATTTTTTTACTGTAAACCCAAGATTTCTTAAAGACTCAGATAATCCGATAGCAGGCATTTCACCAAGTCTTCCCGCACGGTATGATTTTAATCCTATAAAAATTCTTCCGTCTAAAGATGTGCCTGTAGTCAAAATCACGGCAGGGGCATAATATTCATTACCGTATTCATCTTTTGCTCCGGTAATCTTACCGTCTTTAACAATTAAATCTGTTATACAACATTGTTTCAAATAAATATTATCCGTACTTTCGATAATATTACGCATACATCGCATATATTCTTTCTTGTCAGATTGAGCCCTTAACGCTCTGACGGCAGGCCCTTTAGAAGAATTTAATATTTTCATCTGTACATAAGTTGCATCTGCAACTTCACCCATAACACCGCCCAAAGCATCAATTTCTCTAACAAGAGTCGATTTTGCAGGCCCGCCTATAGCAGGATTACACGGCATAAGGGCTATATTATCAAGATTTAGAGAACATAACAAAACCTTTGCACCTAATCGAGCGACACTTATTGCCGCTTCACATCCTGCATGTCCGCCGCCTGCAACTATTATATCAAATTTATTTTCTATATATGACATATTTTAAATTATACATCAAATCTATTTATGTGTTATAATAATTTGTATGAAAAAATCTTTTATTTATTTATCAATTATATTATCTATAGTTTTTACTCAAATTTCATCTGCTATTGCATTTGAAAACTATAATTTCAATAAAGCAGAAGATTACAGTTATACCGGCGATATGTATGAACCGCAAACAGAATCTTTTGACTGGCTGTATCTCAATAATGATGAAAGAAGAAACAGAGTTGTTGAAATTTTTAAAATAATGTTTCCTAAAGGATACGTTACAAATTTTCCTAAGTCCTATCTTAAAGATAAACTCAAAAATTATTTAAAAGATAAAAATCATAAAATCCACTATAAAGCAGTGTGCGAAGGTTATACCCACTATAAAGACGTAGACTTACAACCGTTTGTTGTACAAAAAACAAACTTCGTTTACATGTATGCCTTACAATACACTCAAACACCTCAAAGAACATACTATTATGATGCAGCAGGAAGATTAAAATTTGTAGATTTCAGATACGGAGATTTTCCTCACTATCCGTTCTATACAAAAAAATACGACATTAACGGAAAACTCATAAGAGCAATGTATCTAAAAACTCCTGAAATAATGTATATCTTCGGAGAAAAAGGAACTTTTATCGGTGTTAAATGCGGTAATGAAATCTACGGGTTTAACTACGATCCAACATCATACTAAAAATCAAACGATAACTTATGAGTTTCACTCGGTTCAAATATCTCATATTTTGCATCTAATTGACTCGCATTTTTTATCACTTCAGGTTCAGGATATTTCAAAAAACATGTCGCATAATTAGGAGAATGCGATAATACAAACTTATCCTCTGTAACAGCCAAATTATCAACAAAACTAGGAACTCTCTTACCTGCTATAACCGTTAGATTTGCACCGTTTTTATCAAGTACTTCTCCGACTTGTGCAACTAATGTAAAACTGTCTTTTGCAGCCTGAGGATTATTTATAACATCATAACTGTATCCGCCTGCAATAACTGCATCTAATTCTCCTGTTTTATCTTGGAATTTCTTTACAATATAATCTAATTTTTCCTTAAAATCAGGTTTCTTATACTCAGGAGCATAATGTCCGAGATATGTATCAACTCCGTTATTCATCCCTAATAAAGTACACGTATTGGCATTTGCAGAGAACTTATGTTCTTTTGATGAAACACCGTCATTTATTCTATAATTAGGAAATTCACAAACTTCCCTAAAATCCGATATTAAAGCCTTAAACTTTTTAGGAGATTGAACAACTATTTCATATTTTGGGGTAATTAGTTTCATAGTCATAAAAAATAATGCTCAAGAAAAAAATAATTTGACAAACATAATACATCTTTTAATAAAAATTTACACTATATTATGATAAAATTATATTATGAGCCTTATCACAAACAATATCAACGAGGAATTGAATAAAATAAAGGAAATTATTCTTTTGTCACTCCCGTTCTCTCAAGAAAATTTCGGGAAAATGATTCGTTCTCAAATAGGGATTTTAATTCTAAAAGCACACGACATTATTCCTAAAAAAGAACACTATAGCATACTTGCAGCAACAGAATTAGTTCACACTGCATCACTTCTTCATGATGATGTTATTGACAACAATGACATCCGCCGAAATCAAAAAAATATAAAAAACATTATTGGCAATAAAGCCTCTATACTAATGGGCAACATAACTCTGACAAAAGGTGTTGAAAAACTGCTGTCTATTAATTCTACTAATATTATGACCTTGTTCAACGATACAATCATGAACATGAATAAAGGAGAACTTCTCCAATATTCGATGCAAGACAAAATTCCGACAATCGAAGAATATATAACTAAAACTCAACTTAAAACCGCAATATTGTTTGAAACAATGATTAAATCTTTAAAAATCATTTCTCCTCAAATCATTGAAAATACACCATTATATGGACTAAACTACGGAATAGGATTCCAAATAAAAAATGATTTGGAAGATTTTAAAACAACTAAAAATGATATACTAAACGGAGTCTATACCGCACCGTATATATATACAAAAAAATATAACGAAAAAATCGGTATTGAAAAAACAATTTCTTTAATAGATAATTACACAAAGAAAGCAATTAAATCCGTTGAAGATTTAAAAGAAGGGCAATATAAAGAAACCTTGATTGGGGTAGCAGAATGTTTGAAAAAATAAAAGAATGGAAACAAAAATATGAAAACTGGGGAATACAACATCCAAGCATGAAGGAATGGATTGAAACTTTCGTTTTTGTGTTTGTTATGGTAATTCTAATCAGATATTTTATTTGCGAAATTCGCTGGATTCCATCAGCATCAATGAAACCGACTTTAGTTGAAGGGGATAGAATAGTCGTAGAACGTGTCACAAGATTCTACAAAAAACCTCAAAGAGGCGATATTCTTGTATTCTACCCGCCATTCGTAAAATTAAACAAATCCCCGCTCGGAATACTCGCACGAAGAACAGGTATAGGCTGCAATGATATTGCTTTCATTAAACGAGTAGTCGGACTGCCGGGAGAGAAAATAGAAATTAAACAACTCCCTGACGGTAAAAATGTAGTGTTTATAAACGATAAACCTCTCGAAGAAAATTATATTATGGATCCTTATGAATCAATTCCTTGTTCTGATACAATGTATTGCGGACCTATGATAGTTCCGGAAGGAAAATATTTTATGATGGGAGACAATAGAGGGAACTCTGAAGATAGTCGTTTTTGGGGATTTTTACCGGAATACAGAATTGTAGGACGTGCAGTGTTTTTATTCTGGCCTTTGAACAGAATTAAAACCGTTAAATAAAATAAAACCTCATCGCATATTTGCAACAAGGTAAAAGGTGTGTACGTGTATCAATAAATGGATTTCTTTTTAATTTCTCTCTTTTTTTAATTTCATATAAAAGGACAAAAGGAAATCTCTGGGGTAAGGGTGTAAATGTATATCCTTGAGCCTTTCTTAACTTAAACCTTAACTTCCGCTGAATGTCTTGAAGGTCATTTCGATATTCTTTGAAATAACTTTCTTTACTGCTTCCATTTCTGTTTGAAGTGCGTTTTGTTCCGTATCTAATTGTTTTAAACGCAATTCAAGTGTTCTGTCTTCTTTTTGAATAATTTCGGTTTTTGCGTTAATATCCGCAATTTTCTTTTCATAGACTTGAACATCATGGTAGTACTTATTCATTGCATTTTGATATGCTTCTTCATCTGTTACTGATTCGACATTAAGAGCATACGCAATACTGTCATCTTCCAGTTTCAAAGAAGTAAATCTTCCTGAACCGTCAGTTTCTAACAATGCATAATTCGTATCTTTAATCTTTGTATTAATATATGTAGCATCGTAATATTTTAATTTATTTTGATTTTCAATCGGTTTACCGTACTCATCATAAGTAGTTAAACTTTCAACTAAATCTTTATAAGTTGTGTATCTTGTATGACCGTTATATTCAAAAGTATAAATACCCGAACCATAGTATTCATAAGTGCCGTCAGGCATTCTTTTAATATATTGAGAAATATTTTCTTTAGGTAAATCAGCAATAATTTGCATAAGAGCAGTTTCGTCGGTTAAAGACAAAGTATCCACTAACTCAGTTAACTTACAATTACCCACAAAAGCCGGTGCATAAACAGTAGAATATTCTGTTAAGCCGCCCGTTCCGTGTTCGTACGCTTCTTCTTTTGTTGAAGGTTGGAAATCATAATAGGTTTCACCATCAATAACTGTTGTTGTATATGAAGCATATCCGGATGCAAATGCACCGTTTGATAACCCTTGAATTACATCATCTTTTGAAAGGTTTGACAACCCTTCTTCTGCAAGTCTTGATGTGAATTTTTCAAATTCTTCATTTGTCCATGAAGAAGGATCTGATAAGTCAACACCTAATTTGTTAACATCAACATATCCATTTTTTAAGCCGTGGTTTGTTCTTGCATTTTCTAAATCTTCTTTTTTAGCAATATGCCAAACATTTTCTTTATCTTTATAACCGAACAAGTCCTTCATATTAATCTTGCCGTTCGGAAATTCAATAAGACCTTCCGCTTCCATGTCTTTTAATGCATTTTCAAGATCTTTTGTATCCTTATAACTTGTTAACGGTTTATATGTAATTTCATCATTTAATGTATATGATCCATCAGCATTCTTTCTTAATTTATCAACATCTTCATCAAATTTAGATGCCTGATTCTTGAATAATACTTCCGGATTAGCCATTTTCTTCATAGCACCTGTATACACATCATCGAAATAATATGTATCAACAACATAGTTATAATCTCTATTCGCATTCGATAATTGATGCCAATTTTCAAGAACAGAATCATTATAACCGTCACTGAATGAGTATTGAGTTTTTGTATAATCAGTACTATCAGGACAAGTCGGTACTTTTGTGTTTAATAACTGGTTGAAGTAATTAGCAGATTGGTTTGCCAAGGCAACACGAGCCTGGTTGATTTGTTGTCCTTCATATTCGCAGTTAGTTTTTCTTGCTGTTAGTGCCAGATATCTTGCTTGTGATGCTGCCATTCCCATGACAAACTTTCTCCTTTTATTGATTACCTTTGCTTCTACACTCTTTTATTTAATAATTTTTTTTTAGAAGTCAAAATATAAATCGTCAATCGTAAACAAAAATTTAATCAACATAACAAAAAGTCATTCAAAAGGATGACAATAATCTTGTAAAAAAGCACTACTAATCAGGATACAACACGTCTTTATATCAATAAAATTAAAAGGTGCCGTTAAAGCACCATTAATAAGTTAATTACCTCTTTCCCCATAATTAAACTACATAACTCAAACTAATATAGTTCTTGTTATACTCTCTCTATTATATAAAACTATACTTGAGGTTCTCCGAAAACAGTTTTTAAAACCTCAACAACTTTTGGCATTTGACAAACAAAGGAATAATTACCTTTTGATATTGAACACATTTTACAATTACCGTTAAGTCTATAACACTCTAATGCTTGCTCTGTCCAATTCTGAGTAATAGAATCAGATAACTCCCCATTGTTTTGCGGATAAAATACATCCTGTAACATAAATTAAATTCCTCTCCAAATAGTAGTTTAAAATTAAGTAACACTTCCCATCATCACTATAACAAAAATAGTCATGTAAAAGCATCATTCATATAGATGATTAATTAGCATGAATAAATTTACTAATAAAATTATTAATAACTCTCTTTTATTGGCTTATTACCTTTATTTATCGGCATTCCTTCCTGACCCTTCCATTGCAAAGGGCATGGAACATACATATTTGTCAAATTTGTCTTAGCCTTATTATATTATTTCGTTATATACAATATTTATTATGTGCAATAACAGAAAATTGTTTTTGAATTTGAATTTCTAATGTAAACTCAATATTGTTATTGAAATGACTAAAGATTTTTACAAAAGTACATAAGTTTCTGTGATATATTATTGATATGTCAAAATTTGTTCCACTACACATTCACACAGAGTATTCACTTCTTGACGGAGCGATTAGGGTAAAAGATTTAGTGAATTTTGCTAAAGAAAATGACATGCCTGCTATTGCTATTACCGACCACGGAGTAATGTATTCTGCTATCGAATTTTATGAATGTGCAAAAGAAAACGGAATAAAACCTCTTGTAGGTTGCGAATTTTATGTTCATAACGGTGATATACACGAGAAAAATCCTGCTAATAATCCGCTATATCACTTAATACTAATAGCAAAAAATTCTGCAGGATATTTTAATCTTATAAAACTCGTTTCCACTGCATGGTGTGAAGGTATGTATTATAAACCGAGAATAAATTTTGAATTACTTAAAAATCATCATGAAGGTTTGATATGTTGTTCTGCATGTCTTGGCGGAGAAGTTCTGCAAGAACTTTTAAAAGGCGATAAAGCAAAAGCAAAAAAAGTGGCAAAACAATATAAAGATTTATTTGGTGAAGATTATTATATAGAATTACAAGATCATGGACTTGAGGAACAGAAAAGAACTAATCCTGATTTAATAGAAATAGCAAAAGAACTTGATATAAAAATGGTCATAACAAATGACTCACACTATTTACACAAAAGTGATGCCGATATGCACGACACATTATTATGTTTGCAAACGAATTCAAATAAAGATGATCCGAACAGATTTAGTTTTTCAAATAATGAATTTTATGTAAAAACAAAAGAAGAAATGAGAGAAGCATTCAAATGGATGGATGCTGAAATGTTTGAAGAATGTGTAAAAAATACAGAAGATATCGCAGAAAAGTGCAATCTTACAATTGAACTGCACAATGCTCCACTGCCGCATTATGAAGTTCCTCATGGATATACAACAGAAACTTATTTAAACTATCTTGTAATGGAAGGGTTAAAAAAACGATACGGAAATCCTGTGCCTGATGAAATATATGAGCGTGCAAAATATGAACTTGGTGTAATTGAACAAATGGGATTTCCTGCATATTTCTTGATAACGTGGGATTTTATTCATTATGCAAAAACACATGATATTCCGGTCGGTCCGGGTCGTGGTTCTGCAGCAGGGTCTGTTGTTGCTTATGCACTGGAAATTACAGATATTGATCCTATTTATCACAAACTGTTGTTTGAAAGATTTTTGAATCCGGAACGTTTTACAATGCCCGATATAGATATCGACTTTTGTATTGAACGACGTGGAGAAGTTATCGACTACGTAACAAAGAAATACGGAGAAGATAAGGTCTGTCAAATCATAACTTTTTCTACTTATGCACCAAAAGCCGCATTTAAAGGAGTTGGCAGAGTACTTCAAGTTCCGTTTGGAGAAAGTAACAGATTAACGGGACTTATTGAACCCGCTCTCGAAATTGCAAAAAATACGAATCCAAAAGCGGAATGGCTTAGGGATGCTATAACAGCAGAAGGTTCCGAGTTAAAACAATTATATGATGAAGATTATCAAATAATGAACCCTGAGACAGGAAAAGAGATTAGTTTTAAACGCTGGGTTGATATGGCAATTGCGATAGAAGGTTTGAAATGCGGAACGGGAACACACGCTGCAGGGGTTATTATCTCTCACGCACCGCTTGATACAATTTTACCGGTTCAACCGTCAAAAGACGGTATTGTTCAAACAGGTTATCCTAAACATGAAGCAACAGAGGTCTTAGACCTGTTAAAAATGGACTTTTTAGGTTTGCGTAACCTTACTATGATTACAAAAACCGTCAAAATGGTTGAAAAATACAGAGATGTAAAATTAGATATTAATAATATTCCTCTGGATGATAAACCTACCTATGAAATGCTTTCTAAAGGGGAGACCGTTGGGGTATTCCAGTTAGAATCACAAGGTATGATTAATCTTGTAAAACGACTAAAACCTGACGTATTTGAAGATTTAGGTGCATTGGTGGCATTGTTTAGACCGGGACCTTTAGGTTCAGGGATGGTTGATGATTTCGTCGCCAGAAAACATGGAGAACAAGCGATAACGTATGCACATCCGCTTCTTGAACCTGTTTTAAAAGATACTTACGGAACAATCGTTTATCAAGAACAAATCATGCAGGTGTTTCAAGTTCTTGCCGATTACTCATTAGGACAAGCAGACCAAGTACGTCGTATGATGGGTAAAAAAGACCTCAAAACAATGGAAGAACAAAGAGAAAAATTTATTACCGCATCGGCTAAACACGATATGTCAAAAGAAGATGCGGAAAAATTATTTAACCAGATTCTTGCGTTCGCCTCATACTGTTTTAATAGGTCACACTCAGCCGCTTATGCATTTGTTGCTTATCAAACTGCATATTTAAAATGTCATTATCCGGTTGAATATTTATCCGCATTGTTATCAAGCGTTGCTGATAGACAAGATCAAACTCAATTGTATATAGAAGAAGCACAAAAATACGGAATAAAAATTTTACCGCCGGATATTAATAAATCTTTCTTAGAATACACTCCTGACGGTAACGATATTAGATTTGGACTTGCTGCAATTAAAGGGGTTGGGGTTAACGTTGTTAACGCTATTATCGACGAAAGAGAAAACAACGGTAATTATAAGAATATTTTTGATTTTTGCAAACGATTAGATCAAAAATATGTAAATAAAAAATCTCTTGAAGGATTGATTAAATCAGGTGCGTTTACTAATATTGAAAAAAGCAGAAAACAATTGCTTGATAACCTTGAATACATTCTTTCCGCAACAGCAAGAGCATCAAAAGAAAGAGCAATGGGGCAGGTAAGTTTATTCTCTGCTTTGCCTGATAATAATGAATTTGAATCCGCACAGTTTCAACTTGCTGGAAGTGATGAAGAATATCCTGATAAAATAATTCAACAGTTTGAAAAAGAGTTCTTAGGTTTCTACGTCACATCCCATCCGTTGTTTTCTATTAGAAAAAATTTACCATTTTTAAGAACTCATAATATCTCAGAATTAAATAAAATGCCTGAAAAAGCAATGGCAACAATATGCGGTCTTGTTACAGCAGTAAGAAAAATACCTACAAAAAAAGATCCTACTAAATTTGTAATGATTGGAACACTTGAGGATTTAACCGACAAGGTAGAAGTTGTCGGATTTAATAAAATTGTACAAGAATATGGGGAGTTTTTAGTAACAGAAAATAAAGTAATTATATCAGGCAAGGTTCAGCACAGAGAAGAAGGAACAACCAGCCTTTTAATAGATTCTATTAAACCGGTTGAAAACTCTAATCTTGTAACAATTACTTTAAATCAAGAACTGAAATATGAAGAATTATGCGGAGTAAAAGATATACTCGCACAATTCCACGGGTCTGACCCCGTATTGTTCAAAATCCCTGAAACAAATGACAGGATACTGACAAGTTCTACTTTTTGGGTAAGTGCAACAAATGATTTAAAAAATGCTATTGATAAAAATTTTAAGGAAAAAGTTGCGGTTTCAATTAAATCTATGGATTAGAATAATAATACATTTCTTCTTTTATCTATTTAAAATTAAACCTAAGAAACGGTTTTTATTTAAGGTATAATTCTTTTATGAAAATAAAAAATTTACACCTTAATAATTTTAGGAATTGTCATGATTTATTTTTAGATTTGGATTATGACAAAATTATAATTATTGGTAAAAATGCTCAGGGTAAAACTAATATATTGGAGAGTGTTTATTTTTTGTCATCTTTAAAATCTCCAAGGACATCAAATATAAAAGATTATGTAAAATTTGGCGAAAACGGATTCAATATTGAATGTAAATTAATAAAGTCGGATACAACTGTTGATTTGGAAGTTAATTATGAACTAAACAAGACTAAATCTGTAAAGTTAAACGGATTAAAAACAACTCCTAAAAATTACAAATCAGCAATGACAACTGTTCTATTTTCGACACAAGATTTGCTTCTTTTGAGAGGTACACCTCAAGATAGAAGGGATTGGCTTGATAGTGCTATTTCTCAGATTTATCCGACTCATGATGAAAGATTATCAAAATATAACAAAATTAGGATACAAAAAAACAATTTATTAAAAGAACAAGAAATAAATGAGTCATTATTAGATGTTTTTAATGAACAGTTAGTAATAACCGGTTCTAACATTATATATACAAGACAAAAATTTTTATCTGAAATAAGAAAGCATGCTTTGAATAAATATTCAGAAATATCTGATAATGAAACTTTTTCTTTCGAATACAGTTTCCGATACAGCGATATAGAAGAAATCTCCGAAAATTTATCAAAAGAATTAGAAGAACGAAAAACAGAAGAAAAGGCAAGGCATCAGGCATGTGTTGGTCCTCACAGAGATGATATATATTTCTTTATAGATGGGCAAGACGCTACTAAATTTTCATCTCAAGGACAACAAAGAACGATAGTTCTTGCATTGAAACTTGCAGAAATAGAGATGATATCAGATAAGTACGGATATAGTCCGATTCTTTTATTGGATGATGTGTTAGCCGAGTTAGATGATTTAAGACAAAATTATTTGTTAAAATCTATATCATCTGATACGCAGACTATAATAACATCTGTGGATACCCTTTTATTCGAAGAAGATTTCTTAAGAAATGTAAAGATATATAATGTATCAAATGGCGAAATCATTGATTGATAGTGAATTATAGCGTAGAAAAAAGGATTTATATTACAATTGCCCTACAGGATATCTTATGTTAAGATTATTATAATAACATTAGTTTGGGGATGAGAGTTGTTGAACTCAGTTGATATAGTAAGAAAAAGTTTAATATTTGTGTGCATATTTTTTGCACTTGCCGGAATTGCGGGAGCGGATACAATAATAAATGGTAAGCCGTCGAATTTTGGTTTACCGGAGATTCCTGACGAAAATTCTACTATTAATTCTGTACAAACTAATCCGGATTATCAGGTTATAAAAGATATAGAAATATATGGTACTAATGTTATTAAGCCATCTATGGTTTTAAGTAAGATGGAAGTTAAAAAAGGTGATGTTTTTAATGCCGATTTAGTTCAACGAGATTTGAGAAGCATTTACCAAATGGGATTCTTTACTGAGCGAATGAAAGCAATTCCTGTTGAAAACCCCGACAAATCAATTACGCTTAAAATATTATTGGAAGAAAACATTCCTGTAAAAGATATTACTATTGACGGGAATACAGTTATTGCGACCGAAGAATTGATGCCTTTGGTCACACCGTTAATCGGAAAACCTCAAAACATTGAAGAAGTTAATCTTGCTATACAAAAAATTAATGAATTATATGCATCAAAAGGTTACATTCTGGCAAGAGTCGACACAATTTATGATGATCCTGACGGTACAATAAATATAGGGTTAAAAGAAGGTATAATTAACAAAATTCTTATTTCAGGAAATCAAAAAACAAAAGAATACGTTATTACCCGTAATATTTTAACAGAGCCGGGCATGGTTTATAATGAAAATCAAATAAAAGAGGATTTAGTCAGATTATATTCTACTCAGGCATTCAAAGATGTTAACAGAAGTATAGATGCTTGTCCTGACGATCCGGACAAGTATGATATTACAATTGTTATTAATGAACAAAGAACCGCATCAATTTCTTTAGGTGGTGGTTTGGATTCAAGTACAGGTGTGTTCGGTTCTTTAGGTATTAGTGATAACAACTTTAGAGGTTTAAATCAAAGAGTATCTCTTAGTGGTTTGGTAGGTTCAGGTGTCATCATGAGTGATACAACAGTTAAAAATCACATGAATTTCCAAGCAGAATTGAGTTTCTTTCAACCATATTTCTTAAATGCTGATACATCCTTGATGAGTAAAATATTCTTTAGAGATTTTGGGAGTTATAATGTTCCTCTTGCCGTTGAAGACAGAATCGGTGTAGAAGCAACCTTGTCACACAAAGTAAAGTCAAATCCAAATTTGATGACAACATTCTCTGTAGGTGTTGAAAACATTGATGTCAGAGAAGGCGACAAAGATAGAATTATAGGGATGTATCGTGCAAAACATGTCGACATCTCAGAACGTGCAAAACAACTTGAAGACGGTTTGTTCCTTACATTGAGTCCGGGTTTAAGATATGATACAAGAGATTCTGCTTTGAATCCGAGAAACGGTGTTCTCGCAACAGCAAGATTCGATCAGGCATTTGCTCTTGATGGGTTTAAAAAGACAAACGGAAAACTCACAGGTATGATTAAGAGATTCTTCCCTATTGCAAGCAAGTCTTCTTTATCACTTACTGCTAAGGCAGGAGGGAAAATATACGGAGATAACATGCCGGAGGTTATGGCATACAGATTGGGTGGCCCATATACTATCAGAGGTTATAAAATCAATGGTGTCGGTACAGGTGATGCATTTGCAATGGGTTCTATCGAATTGGCAACTCCTGTATTATTCTTAGATAGATTGAAAGTGAATTTCTTCCAGAATTTGCGTTTGACTTTCTTTGTTGATGCGGGTAAAGTATTTGGTGGATACTTGTCCGACAAATTGTATGACAGACCAATGGAAGCGATTACTGCAGGTATTGGTTTGAAATTATATATACCGGGGGTAGGACCTTTGTCTGTTGATTACGGTATTCCGCTTACCAGATGTGGTTCATACGGTAATAAACACGGTTACTTTACATTCGGTGTAGGGGATATGATGTATTAATTGTAGTGTATAGTGGATAAAATTTAAAGGAGAAATTTATAATGAAAAAAGTAAAAGTTGCTATATTAACTATGTTGTTAACTGTTATGTGTAGTGGAGTTTCATTTGCAGGCGGGATAGGTTATATTGATTATGAACGTGTTTTGGAAAGTTTCCCTTATGCTATTAATGCAAGAAAAAGTTTAGATTCTAAAGCAATGGCAATTAAACAGTATATGTTTGATAAAGAAAAAGAATATGAAAATATTCAATCTCCGGTTCAAAAACAAAATTTCCAAGATAAAGTTGCTGCTGAATTAAAAGCAAAACAAACAGATTTTATGCGTGAACAAGCAAGAGTTGAACAAGAAACTTATAACAAAGTAAGAGGGGTTGCAAATTCAATTATGGTTGAACAAAAACTCGATGCTATTATCAGCGACAAGGCTGTATTCTGCGGGGGCGTTGATGTTACAAAAACTCTTATTGACAGACTTAAAACTGTAAAATAGAATATATTATAAGGTGAGGTTTTTTTAATCTCACCTTGTATTTAAAACAAGTTATAAGAATACTACTATTTATTTTTTTTAGAAAGGGACACTATGTTTAGCAGAAATTTAGAGTATGTTATAAAAGAAGTATCAACCGATGACAGACAAGCATTACAAGATTTGCTAAACGAAATGTCTAATGAAGGGTGGGATTTGTATACATTGCACGAAGTTGAAACTGATGAAGACTATGTATACAGTTGTATATTTATGAGAGAAAAACCTCTTAATGATGACAATGAGGTCTTTGATAAAGTTGTTAATATCAAAAATTTCAAAGCACAAATGGAAAAGATGCTTTCAAACAATATGACTCCTTATGAAACTTGTAAGGATATTATTTCAAAGATTCGTGCTCAAAAAGAAAGAGTTGCAAATATTAAATCTGAAATTGATAAGGTTGATTGGTCAGACAGAGGAAGGTTAAATGAACAAATGTCTGATGAATTACGCAGATTGGATGATTTGAAGCAAGATTTAGTAAAAGAGATTTCTCCAGGGGTTATGTATTCAAGAATAGGAGAGGAAAAGTTTACGGTTAATTTAAGTGATGAATTACTTGAATTTGTGAGCCCTGACAATACTAATGATTTATTATCAGAAACAGTAAAATCTCGTCAAAAACTTACCGATGAATTAGGGTATGTTATCCCTCGTATGATATTTTGCGATGATGATACACTTTCACCGTATGAATTTAGTATAAAAGTTCATAATTTAGAAGTTTATAAATCAACTGCTGTTCCTGAACATATTGCATTTTTTAAAGATGAAATTAAATTAAAACGTAAGCCGTCAGGAACAATTGCTATCAAGGATGAAATTACGGGTAAAGAAATTTGGTGGATTGAATCAGAACAAGCAGAAGATTTTTGGGCTGATGGTTATACACCTGTTGAATTTATTGCACGTGCTATTGAGTTTGTGTCTATTAAATATGTATCTGAACTATTGGATTATAGCGATATTAATAGATATGTTACTCTTGTCGAAAAAAGAAATCCTTTTGTAATAAATAATATTATTCCGGATTTTATTACGCTTGCAGAACTTAAATATATTTTAATAAATTTAATAAGAGAAAAAATTTCTATAAAAGATATTGATTATATTTTTGAAAAGATTAATGATTTTTCTGATGAGATGTCAAAAGACGGATTGTTAGACAGAATAAGATTATCTCTCGCAAAACATATATCACAAAGGTTTGTGACCAAAGAGCCTTCTTATGTAATGGAATTTTCAGGCTCTACTTTAGATGATATGTTTAAATTGACTGAATCAGATGATGATACAATCATAAAAGTTGATGGCAAAGTTGCAGAAAAAATTGCTAAACGAATTGAAAAAACAGCAAAAGAGAATAATTTGAATGAAATAATTCTCGTTGTTCCTATGGAAATTCGACACATGACATTTGCTATATTCTCAGAATTTATAAACAATTTGACGGTTATTGCACATGAAGAATTATCATGTGATACAAATATTGATGTAATTGAAACAATATAATCTTAAACCTGATTAGGTTTACCTGTCATATTTCCAAAGTTGCTGTGGTTTTTCTTCATTTCCGCTTGAAGTTTTTCTTTGTCGATTGAACTTATTGTATCAAAAAATGTAGGAGTTCCTACTGTTTGTGATATTTTAAAATGAATTACATTTGCTCTATTTAGATAATCCGAAAGCATATCATATCGTTCATCTGCTTCTCCATACGGAACTTGGGTTGTTACAATTTCATCAACATTTTTATTTAATGTTTCTAATTTATATAACGCAGTTTTTATGGTTTTGCCGGAATTAAATTTTTTTGATATTTTGGGGAGTACTTTTTCTGACATAAAAGAAACACATCTATTTATTGCATTGTTTAATATAGTGGGTTTAATTTTTAAAATAGAAGTAATTTCACCGGATAATTTTGTTGATACATCTGATTGTTGGTAATTTTCATTTAAAGTTTTCAGTTGTGATTCAAGCGAGCGGCGACGCATAATTAATATATCTGCTTTTTGAAAATCATTTATTGATTTTGCACTTTCAATTTCTTTGTTTAAATTTTTAATACCTTCTTCAAGCCTGTTAATTTTATATTCTGTTTTAAAGACTTCATCGTCAATGTTTTGATATGCTTCATTTTCAAGTAATGTTGAATCAAGAGCATTTAATCTGGAATGCGAAAGTTGCCGGTTTTGTGTTTCAGTGTCAAAAAGAGCAAGAGTTTCTTCCTCAAGTGTATTTGGGCTTTCTTGAGGATTATAATATATAGGATTACTATTCCCTGCGTTTGAATGTGAAATTTGGTGTTCGGCAGGGTTGTACCTATGTATATTCATATTATAAAAATTATTAGCCATTTTCTGTATTTGAATGTAGTACTACATTATATTAATACCATTATTCAGTTTGCATTTAAACAATAATAAATAAAATATCGTCAATTAAGAGGATATCTTGCTTTTTTTTGAAAATAGGAGTAAAATAACCCATACTATAATACAAAGTTAAGAGTTCAACCTTGTAGTGGATTAAAAATTTTTATTCTGTGTTTAAATTATTGTAAGATAGGAAATATTATGACTGATTATAAATACCTGATGGATAAAGCAAAAGAAGTATCAGCGAATGCTTATACACCATATTCTAAATTTAATGTCGGAGCGTGTGTGCTGGCTGATAGTGGTAATATATATACCGGATGTAATTTTGAAAATGCAAGTTACGGATTATCTATTTGTGCAGAGAGAAATGCAATAGGCACAGCAATAGCAAATGGTGAAAAGAAGATAAAAGCAGTTGCTATATATTCTCCTAATATGGAAAATTGTTCTCCATGCGGGGCGTGTAGACAGGTTATATATGAATTTAAGTCAGATGAAGGAGTTGTTGTCCTCACTGAATTAAACGGGGAAATTATCAGTCATAGTATTGACGATTTACTTCCCGGAGGTTTTTCTTTATAAATGTATATTTTCGAGTGTATTTGGAAATGGTTATTTCCTAAAAAACTTAATTCAGAATATGATTATAACCCTTTAAATCAAGAAGATTTTGATAATGATGATGATTGTGAGCACGAGTTTATGCCTGTTGACAGTACCGGAGAAACCCTTGCTTGTATTAAGTGCGGATTTATAGTACAACGTAAAGGTAACAAATTAATAGAGGACTGATATTATGGTTCAATCGTTTGATGATATATTAGAGAGAATTAAAACACATAAAGTCACTGACTTAGTGTTATTTATATGCTTTTGTTTAATAATGACAATAGTTGTGTCATCTCAAAATTTCTTTTTTCAAAGAATTATAGAGAATGGTATAAGTAAAAAAGATATAGTTGCTCAAAAAACAATAACTGTCATTGATACAAAACGAACAGATCAGCATAGACAACAAGTTATACAAAATATTGAACCGATTCTTATACCTGCAGAAGATGAATTTATCAAAGTTAATTTGGATACCCTTCAAACATCTATTCAACAAATAAGACAAAAAGATACAACAGATGCTGCAAAAAAAGATGAACTCTCTTTATTATTTGATATATCGTCTAAAGAAAGAAAAGATTATCTTGCAAATTATTTATTAATAACAAATAATCAAAACTTGCAGAAAATATTTGATAAGGCAAAAATAACTCTGGTAAAAGTTTTGAATGTAGGTATTACCGAGAGTAGTTATGAAGACGGGAAATTAGATAAAATAATCCAACGTAATATACCTGCGAATACTCCAAGAAATCAAATCACGGTAATAACTGCATTATTAAAAGAAATTATTACTCCTAATTTAGTAGTTGATGATTTAGCAACAGAAATAGCAAAAAAGAATGCACAAAACTCTGTAAAACCTTATGAAGTAGTTTTTCATAAAGGAGATAAGATTGTATTTGAAGGAGAACCTGTTACAAAATTAAAAAAAGATGCTCTCAGAGAAGCAGGATATAATGTTCTGGAACTTAATTTCTGGGGTATTTTAGGAATATTTATACTTGTTGTATTTTCAACGTTTATATTTTTACAATACGAGAAAAATTTCGAAAAAGTTTTTTATGAATCACACCATTTGACTATAGCAGGGTTTATGGCATTGTTTATAGCAATAATAGCAACGGTTATACCTACGGGATTTTCTCCTTATATATTACCGTTTCCTGCATTTATAATTATTCTTTCAATTTTTACGAATGCAAGGATTGCATTATTTGCTGCGACTTTGGAACTCGCTATTCTTACGGTCGGACTACATTATGGAATAGAGTTTGTGGCTTCATTCCTTTTGATAAATACTGTTTCTATGATAGCAATATCAAAAATAAAGTTTTCAAGAAGATTTGACCTTATAATTACCGGATTAAAAATATCTTTAGCCGGAGTTTTAATCGTATCTTGTGTATATTTGCTTGAAAAATTCTTAATAGATATAGATAATTTTTTGATATTTCGTGATTTACTGATGATATTCATAAACGGTATATTGAGCGGTGTGCTTGCTTTAGGAACACTGCCAATATTAGAAAGCACCTTTGGAATTATTACTCCTTATGGTTTGGCAGAACTTGCGGATCATAATCAACCGTTATTAAAACGTTTGCAGTTTGAGGCACCGGGAACATATCATCACAGTTTAATGGTTTCAAACCTTGCAGAGGCTGCTGCCGAGGCAATAGGTGCGAATCCTATACTTGCACGTGTCGGTTCTTTTTATCACGATATCGGAAAATTAAAAAGACCATTATTCTTTGTTGAAAATCAATCTTATTTCGGTATAGAAAATCCTCATACAAAACTTAATCCAAGGTTGAGTAAAATGGTTATTACCGCCCATCCGAAAGACGGTGTTGAACTTGCAAAGGAATACCATTTGCCGTCAATTATTCATTCATTTATTCTTCAACACCACGGCGAAGGATTGGCAAGTTATTTCTATAATCAGGCTATCGCTGAAGAAGGAATTGAAAATGTAAAAGAAGAACAATTTAGATATACAGGTCCTAAACCTAACATGAAGGAAACCGCTATTTTGATGATTGCTGACGCTGTTGAATCTGCTGTCAGATCCTTAAAAACTCCTTCTAATGAAGAAATAGAAGAAATTATTGATAAAATCATTAAAGAAAGATTAAACGATGGTCAATTTTCTGATTGTCCGCTTACACTTAAAGATTTAAAAGTTATTGCTACTACTTTTAACAGAATCTTACGAGGAATGCAGCATAACAGAATTAAATATCATCAAGCAATAGTTAATCAACTTGATAACACAAAATCATCTTCTTCCGCAATGGATAGTGATTTCGAAGCGAAAATTAAACAATTGGAGCAGGCAAAAGAAAACGAAAAAGATCAGGGTTAATTATGAATATTAAGGTTAAAAAATGAATGTTAAAGAAATAAATGTATTTACTGAAAATATTTACCCTGATTGGGATGATAAAGAAGAACTTGATGAATATGAGGTTATAATAAACACTCGTAAAATTGTGGAATTTTATCTTTCTCAATTAACAAATATTTCTTGTCTTAAAGGTTTCAAATTTGACACATTAACCTTTGATATATTGTTCTGTGATAGTGAAAAAACGCATCAAATAAATCGAGAATATAGGGATAAAGATTACCCTGCCGATATTATAACCTTTGCTATTTTTGCAGACGATGATGCAAAGTTTATTCTTGATGATGATATAAATTTAGGAGAAATAATTATTGCACTGGATAAAGTAAAAGAAGAAGCAAAGAAAATAAGTGTATCAAAAAAATATGAGTTGTATTTTTTGATTGCTCATGGTATCTTGCATTTGCTGGGGTTTGACCATCAAAACGAAGAAGATTATAATTTTGTTGTCGATGTACAAAAAAAGGCCCTAAAATACGCTAATATAGGTGAAAATTATGAGTAAGTTTAAATCACAAGGTTTTAGAAATACGTTTAAGAATGCCAGAAAAGGTTTTAGACTTGTATTAAAAAGTGAAGTCAATATCAGAATTCATTTGATAGTAGGTTCTCTGGTATTAGCACTCGCTACGTTACTTCAATTTGATGTAATTAAATTTTCAGTGTTATTGCTGGCAATTGCTCTTGTGATGGTTTCAGAGATGTTCAATACTGCAATCGAATTTACACTTGATTCATATTATCACAACAAATACAATAAAATGGTCGGAATGGCAAAAGACATATCCGCAGGTGCAGTAATGCTTGCAACTATAATTAGTGTTGTGATTGGTTGTTTGCTGTTCGGGCAGGCAATAATTGAACTAATTGCAAAAGGCGGATTGTTTTAGTTAATATTTTTTACCCTTGAAAATACTTCTACATCTATATTGTCAAAGGTATTATCAAAGAAAAATGCTGAACTTGCAACCATAGATGCATTGTCTGTGCAATACTTCATGATTGGAGCATTTACTCTATAGCCTTCTTGTTCAAGTTCAAAAACTTTACGCCTGATTTCAGAGTTTGCAGCAACGCCGCCTGCTATAACAACTTGATTATAGCCTTTTACTTCAAGTGCGTGTTTTACTTTTTTAATTAAAGTTTCAGAAACACATTCCTGAAAACTTGCACAAATGTCTTCAAGAGGTAAGTCTTTCCCGTCAAATGATTTTACGAGTCTTGATGCTGCAGTTTTTAATCCGCTAAAACTAAAATCAAATTCTCCTACTTTTGCTTCAGGAAGTTTAAATGCATTCGGATTTCCCTCTTGAGCAAGTTTATCCAACCTTGGGCCTCCAGGGTACGGAAGTCCGATTAGTCTTGCTACTTTATCGTACGCTTCTCCTACTGCATCATCAATTGTTTCACCTATTATTTCCAGTTCGGAATATGATTTTACATCAATTATTTGAGTGTGTCCTCCGCTTACTAAAAGTGCGATAAATGGAGGTTCTAAATCAGTATCAATAAAATTTGCACTAACGTGTGCGTTTAAGTGATTAACCCCGATAAACGGCTTGTCGTGAACAAGAGCCAGTGTTTTTGTGGCATTCAAACCGACAAGTAAACATCCGACCAATCCCGGCCCTACCGTACCGGCGAAGGCATCTATATCGTCAGGAGTCAGATTTGCTTCTTTAAATGCTTTGTCTATTACAACATTTATGGCTTCAAGATGTTCTCTTGCTGCTATTTCCGGTATTACACCACCAAATTGTTCGTGTGTTTTTATTTGTGAAGCAACAACGTTTGAAACAACTTTTCTTCCTCCTTGTACGATTGCACAAGCAGTTTCATCACAACTGGACTCAATCGCCATTATGTAACTGTTTTCATTCAATGTTATAGGTTTATCGCTAAATAGTGTGTTTTTTGTTTTGTTCATAATCAATATTATAATACAAAAGTGAATAAACATAAGAACAGAAAAATAATTTTGATAATAGGGTTTAATTATAATCCTACTTTAATTAAACTTTCTGTTGCGATTGCTCTTTTTCTTTTTCAAGCATTGCTTTTATTTCTTTTTCAACAGCAAACTCTTTGTTGTTAGGTTTAAGTAATCTGTCTGCAAGCATTATCCCCGGCAAAATAATACCTAATGCAAGAACTGTAGAAGCCATATTCTTTATAACAGAACCTCTCTTGAGTTTTCTTACACCTTTGAAAAATTCATCAACTGTTTGTCCTGATTCATTAAACTGTTGATACAACTTTGACATATTTTTATGAGTATTTCTAACCTCATTTAAGTC
The DNA here is from genome assembly GCA_902767275.1 of uncultured bacterium. GTDB lineage: Bacteria > Cyanobacteriota > Vampirovibrionia > Gastranaerophilales > Gastranaerophilaceae > UBA2883. Next base: position 37,695 of record CACXGY010000016.1, read on the forward strand.
AATATATTTTCTGGTATCAATTTTTCCGCTATCTTTAGATTTTGTAAATATTTGATACCATTTCTTTGGTTCTTTATATGTTTGAATTATATCGGATTGTTTTGCAACATCAACAACCATATTCTCAGGATTTTTGTGCAAAAATTCATACAACTCTAAATCACTCTTTGAGGAATCAAAGGCTTTTAAACTTTGTTCAATACTCTTATTCGCAAATGATTCTTTAAATGCTTCATTTTCTAAAACTCTTGCATCAAGTCCAATATTCTTGTTGTGTTTCGTATCGGCAACTTTTTCAAAATGGTTTTGAATTTTTTGACCTAAAACATACATAAAGAATAAAAATCCGCCTTCTTTAATAGCATATCCCATAAATTCCTGAGGAGATCTTGATTTACCTAATCTTTCTGTGGTTATCCCACCGTCAAGCACCATCATATTCTTAACAGGGTCAAGCATAACTCCGTATATACCGTTAAATGATGGAGATTTACCGGAATTGTTTTTGTTCTCATTTCTTATCTTAGACACATTTTGGAAGTTTAGATCCTTCACAGAATCAGATACTGCATTATTCTGTGACATTTTTTCAATACTTTCTTTTTCTTGTTGTTTTAACAACTTGGTTTTAATTCTGTTATGAGTATATTTTTGTTTCATATCAGTCATAACATTATACATTCCCAGTGCCATCAATGTTGCGGCAACAAACTTTGCAACATTCAAATTTTTAAATGTTTTTTGATTTTTCTTAATCTTTTCAATTGATTTTTGAATTTTTTCTGTTGGAGCATACTCTTTTGTTTTTTCAAATATATCTTTGTTGTTAAGGTTTCTTACATCATATTTTGCATCAAGTCTTGCAACCTTAAACAATGTATTGTCAACAATTTTTTTAGATAACGGAATTCCGCCTAACCAAATTGCTTCCGTACCTACTTCATCAATAAATCTATCTCTACCCTCGTCTTTACTTGTGATTGAAGATGCTGCCGTCATGCCCGCACAATTAACAGTATCCTTAACTGCCAACGGGACTAATGATTGGGAATTACCCAAAACTGAAAATATTTTTGCTGCTATTACCATTTTCCTAACCTTATACTAATGTCGTATTACAGACCCCATCTGAGGTTCATCAATTTGACAAATGCTGAATTTGCCTTCTTAGTATAACGTCGTCGTATATTTTTAGTCATTATCATCTAACCTTCCTTTATTTATTAAGTGTTATAATTACAAATTTTTGCGTCTTTTTTTACATTTTTTTACACTGAAACATTTAGACAAATAAAAAAGACCTTATTTACAAAGGTCTTGTTTTTATTTTTTCGTACACAATTATAGATGTCTTTATCTTATAAAAACAAGCCTTTCATCCTAAATTGTCTACGTCGTAAATTCATAATCATAAGTGTATAATACAACAGATTATTTATTTTGTAAAGAATCGCTCAAAAATAAAAGATGATGTATAATATAGGAATGGATTATACTAACAAAGATTTCTTGGAAAGAAGACCTCAAAGGCTATGTCTTATGTGCGGAAGATGTTGCAGAATGGCTGTAGCATCAATCCCACATTCCGAATTGTTAAAAAAAACGGAAGAAGGAGATGAAAGTTCAAAAGAATTTTTAGAAATTTTTGAACCTTATGCAACAATTGAGGAAGCACTAAAAGCAGATGAAGCGACAGTAAAAAATATTCCGGACTGGGAAAACAGAACGTTTTATCACTGTCGATTTATTCGTGATGATAATTTATGCTCCAGATATGAAACACGATATGAAGTATGCAGAATATTTCCGTCATCACCTTGGGCGGTAATCCCGCCTAACTGCGGATTCAGAGGTTGGATGTTTAATGAAGTCGAAGCCCACAAAAGAAAAATCAGAAAATTAAAGGAAGAATCCGTATACTACAATGCCAAACTAAAAACTAATATTCCAAACAAAGAAAAACAATTGTATAAAAAATTAATAGATAAAATATCAGAACGGGTTAAATTATATGAAAAATACGGCTCACAATACTGGTAAACCCCTGTTAATTGTAAATATTAGTAAATTATTTTGACATGACAAATATGTTTGAGTTATATTATAAACTAGCATAGTTTTGGGTAGTGATATGTATATCAAACAAATTGACATCGACAACTTCAAGTCGTTTGCCACAAAAATAGAAATCCCTTTGCTAAAAGGATTCTCAACTATCGTAGGACCGAACGGATCAGGGAAAAGTAACATTATAGATGCCGTTCTGTTTGCACTTGGGTTGTCTACCTCCAGAACTTTGCGTGCGGAAAGATTATCCGACTTCATATCAACCTACACAAAACGTAACGAAGCAATTGTAAAAGTAACCTTTGCGGAAGGCGAAAACAATGAAGAATTCAGTGTTGCAAGAAGAATTAAAAAATCGTCTCAAGGATATAATAGTGTATACTACCTTGATGATAAGATTGCTACCCATACAGACATTCTTGCTAAATTAGAAGAATATAACGTTACTCCAAACAGTTATAACGTTGTTATGCAAGGCGACGTTATGAGCATTATAAACTGTACAGAAAATGAACGACGTAAAATCGTGGATGAAATTGCAGGAGTTGCTGATTTTGACAGAAGAATAGCACAGGCGAATGAGAAACTTGACACGGTTGAAGAACGTGTAAAATATTCTACGAACACACTTAACGAAGTCGAAACAAGACTGGAACAGTTAAAAGAAGAAAAGGAAGTTGCTTTAAAATATCAAAAACTCAAAGATGAGAAAAAAGGACTTGAAAGTCAAGTTTCTACAGTAAGATTTTTTGATATTAAAACTAAACTTGAGCAAGCACATGAAAATATCCTTGAATTTCAAAAGAAAAAGAAAATTGAAGAAGTAAATTCAAAAGATTTGAATGAACGAATTAAAGTCATCAATGAAAAGTATGAAGAAATATGCGAAACCGTGAGAGAAAAAGGGGAAGCACATCAAATTGAGGTTCAGAAAAAAGCAGAAGAATGTAAAGGCGAAATCTCAAGAAAAGAAAGTGCTATCAATTTTGAAGAAAAAAACATTCAAGATAAAAAGAAAACCATTGAGAATTCCAATAACGGTATTGAAAATCATAAAACAAAAATAGAAAATGCTAACCAAAACATTAAATCTCGTGAACTTGATATAAAAACGGTTGATGAAGAACTGGAAAAACAACGTGCCGAAAGAAAACGCATAACAGAAGATTTGACAGGTTTGAACGAAAACGTTGATCAACAAATGAAGCATAGAGAGGAACTCAGAAAAGAACTTGACGGACTAAAAGATAAAGAAACCGCTCTTATGCAAAAACAAATTCCTCTTGATACGGAATTAAAAAATATTAATAATAAATTAGCCGATGCAAGAAAAAGTATCGAAGACTACGATAAATTAAAAGTTGAATTTGAAGAAAAAAAGGAATCCTTAGAACTTCAAATAGAACAACTCACTACAGAACAAAATGATTGCAAAATCATCCAACAAAACGTAATGCACGATTATGACAAAGTGACAAATGAACTTACAGATTTAGAGTTTGATATTAGTGCTGCAAGAAAACAACTCTATAAACTAGAAGCAACAAAATCAGCAAGTGAAATGTCAAGCGGAAACAGAGCAATACAAACAGTAGAAAATGCTCATTTAGAAGGGGTTCACGCACCTTTGTATAAATTAGGGAATGTTGATAAAGAATATGCAACAGCCCTTGAAGTTGCAGTAGGTGGAAGAATGTCACATATTGTTGTTGACGATCCTGATACTGCAACATCTGTATTTGAAATAGTTCGTTCCGCAGGGGCAGGTCGTGTTACTTGTATACCATTAAATAAAATTGCCGAAGCCCCTTCAAGCCTTAATTTACCGAGAGAAAAAGGTGTTATTGACTATGCTATAAATTTGATTGATTTTGATGATATGTATTTAGATGCATTTTATTATGCAGTAGGCGGAACTATTGTCGTTGAAAATGATTCGGTCGCAAAAAAACTTATTCGTAAATACAGAATGGTTACTCTTGACGGGACATTATATGAAAAAACCGGTGCAATGACAGGTGGCGGCAAGATTTCTACAGGGTTAAAATTCTCTGTCAATGATGATGATCAATTGGAAAAGTATAAACAACGTCTTGCCGATATGGAAAAACGATATCAAGATGCTAAGAATAAAAAATCGGCACTTGAAGAAAAAAGAGAAAAAGTCAGAGCAGATTATTCTTCAGCAATGACAGAATTAAATAAAGCCAATATAGAATTAAATACTCTAGTCAAAACTTTTGAATCTTCAAAAACAGGCTACAGCCAAAATCAAGAATTTATCAAATTATCAGAACCTGAAATAGAAAGAATTAATAAGGAACTGGATAAATTAGAAGAAACCCATATTACTCTAATAGATGAAATGACTTCTGTTAAAACAAAGATTGAAGAAATAGAGCAATTGTTAGATGACAGTGATTTAAAGAAATTAAAAGAATTAACTGCCGGAATAGAGTCTGAAATTGAAAGGCTTGAATCTAATAAGAGAACTTATGAAAATGATATAAAATCTTTCAATATGGAAATAACATTCCATAATAATGCTATTGATAACAATAATGAAACTATTCAAAACTGTGAAAAAGCAATAAAAGAAAGCGAAAAGAATAAAGAAATTTTTGCAGAAGATATAAAAGGTTTGAAAGTAAAATTAGAAGAATACGAAGTTCAAATAGAAGAAATAAAAGAAAAACTTGGGGATTTGCTAAAACAACGTGATGAAATTAATGAACAACTTGTAGATTTAAAGACAAAACAAAATGTAAAAATAGCAGAACTTGAAAAAATAGCGGAACAAATAGAATCCTTCAAGGCTCGCAGACGTGAGATAGAACCGGAACTTGAAACAGCAAGAAAAGAACTGGAAGAAGCAGGAGTTGAAATTGCGAAACTACAACCTGTAGAAATGTCTATAGATGAACTTAATTCAAAGATACAAAGACTTGCAAAAAGGATGGATGATCTTGGTGCCGTAAATATGAGAGCAATAGAAGAATTTGATACGGTATCAAAAAGAGAACAAGAACTTAAAGAAAAAATTGATACCCTGACAAGAGAACGTCAGGAAATAATCAATAGAATGAACGGATATGAACAACTTAAAAAAGAAGCGTTTATGACAACCTATAACAACATAAACACAAACTTTAAGGAGTTGTACCATAAATTATCAGAAGGAGAAGGAACTTTAATTCTTCAAGATGAAAATAATCCGTTCGCAGGCGGGCTTACAATTGAGGCTCAGCCAAGAGATAAGAAAAAGCAAAGATTAGCAGGGCTGTCCGGAGGAGAGAAATCAGTAGCGGCACTGGCACTTGTTTTTGCGATACAAAAATACATGCCGGCTCCGTTCTATGCTTTCGATGAGGTTGACCAAAACCTTGATACTTTAAACATTGATAAACTGGCTAATATGATTCAAACACAGGCTCAAGGCACACAATTTATTGTTGTTAGCCACAGAAAACCTATGATTGAAGTATCAGACCGTTCAATCGGTGTTACACAAAAAGAAAAAGGTAAATCAATGGTTACAGGGGTTACTCATCCGAAAGAAACAGTTGGGGTAGGAAAATAGCGATAAGGGAAAGAGATGTCACTAAATTATTTAGATTTTGATGGGATTAAGAAAAACGAAAACGGAGAATTTGACGGAATTGATGTTCTTGTAGCAATGGCAAAACAAGGAAAGATTAATCCGTGGAACATTGATATTGTTGAAGTTGCTGATCAATTCTCAGCACATGTTTTCCAATCTAAGGCTCAAAACCTTAGATACACCAGTCGTGTAATATTGTATGCGGCAATACTTTTAAAAATGAAGTCTGATATTCTTGAAGGGATTGATATTACTGATATTGTACCTCAAGAAGCACCTGAAGATGAACTTATGGATGACGGATTTATGTCTGACGATATGTATGAAGATTATGTTCCGACAAATAATGTTATCTCTTTTGATGAAGTATTGGAAAGAAGAACCAGCGTACGTCTTAACAGAAACAGGGTTGTGACATTAAGAGATTTGGTCAGACAACTTGAATTTTATGCACAGTTAGATAAAAAAGCCTCTATTGAAAATGCGAAACAACGTGCAAGAAAGGTCAAAAGTTATAAAAATATGACTGCTGCGGATATGGTTAATCTCGCACATGATGAATATATTAAACTTGGAGTGCAAGTTCTAAAAAACAATCTTACCGAAATATTAGAAAGAGAAGATAAAATTGAGTTGAATGAACTTACTCTTTTAGGAATGGATAGAATAACCGCATATTTATCTTTGCTGTTTCTTGTTACGGAAGGCGAGTATGATTTAAAACAGGACAGTTTTTATTCTGACATTTATGTTGTGAAATATCAAAAACCTGAAACTGATGAAAATGAAGAAGATTCAAATCAGGAAGAAATAGTAAACAATGCGATTGTAAAAGAAATCTTGAGCGACGATGTATCAACGATTGTTGACAGTGTTGCAGAGATAAATGAAAATATAGAAGTTGAGGAGTATAACAGATAGTGGCAAGTCTAAAATCAAGAATAGAAGCAGTGCTATTTACCACAGCAAGAGTATTGCAAATAAAAGATATCGCAGAAATTCTGGAAACAGAAGATATTGATGCGGTTGAAGAAGCAATGCTTGAATTGATTATGGATTATGCATCAAGAGATAGTGCCTTAGAAATAGATGATGAAAACGGATATATTTTACAGGTAAAAACAGAACACATGGATATAGTTGAAAAATTGTGTCCTGTTGAATTGTCAAAGCCTGTATTAAAAACATTAACTGTCATTGCTTTAAAAGAACCTATCAGGCAGGCTGAGTTAAAAGTATATCGTTCAAATGCGTATGAACATATTCAAGAACTTGTTGAAAAAGGTCTTGTTGCCAAAACGAGAGATAAAAACGGACGTTCTTTTAATGTTTCTACGACTCCTAAGTTTGCCGAATATTTCAAATTAAAAGGCGATTTACGTTCTCTTATGAAGCAAGATATAGCGGAATTGCTTAAAAATTCTACTACCGAAGATTAATTTTTAAATAACTGTTTAAACCAACTTAGAAAACTTTTTTTGTTATTTTCACTGTTTACTTCTTTAATATCAGCAATAGGAACAGGTAAATGACCAATTTCATCAATATAAGATATTAAAACTTTTTGTACATCGGGATTTATATTTTTAATACCATGAGCACGAATATTTCCTGATTTTGTTGAAAGTTTAGAGGTTCTAAAATTAACATTGTGAAGCATTGATATGTTTACAGCCAATTCATAATTATTATCAGGGGTCATATAAGGGAATATAACACACGATGCAGATTCTGCACCATAATTATGAGAACCTATTATATCAGTTATATCTTTGTTTTTTTTATTTAAAGAGAATGCTTTTATATCATTCAAGATAAATAATTTTTGATTTTTACAATTTGATTTAGATGAAAATGTTTTTCGTGCCTTTTCTGTCCCTGTAACACACGCAAATATGACTTTTTCCGCTTTTTTACATTTTTTTGATAAAATTTTTGTACCTAATATATTTCCTATGGAATTTCCTGAAATAGTACAATCATCTAACATTACCACTATTTTATCTTTTGTATCAACACTATCTCTTTCTATATCAACTAGTTCATATATTTTATTATCGGGAATATTATTTACTTTTTTATAATTATACATAATATAACTTTGACTTTTTGAATATGTTTTTAACACATCATCCGCTATAACATAAATAATATCATCTTCGGTTTTTCCCTCTTTATTTGCTAAATTTAAAAGTTCTGAATGCATTCTTTTTAACTCAGAAGAAAGTCTGTATGGGCTATAAACATCCAGTGTTGATTTTACAGCATTTACTGCAATATCTTTATTCTTTATGATACTATCGCTTTGTATATTTTCTGAACTTCTTGCCTTTGAATTTGCTTCTATTAAATTGATGAATTCAGATTTTGTCATTTTTTCAGGAGTAATTTGATTATAAACTCCTAATAAAGAAGGTTCTCCTTCATTTTTAATAACTATATAATTTATACCTAAATCATGAATTCTTTTACGTCTAATTGCATCAATTTCTTCTTCAGGTGTACAACAGTTTTTTCTTGCTTTGTTGATTAAAGAAATAGTTTCGTCTTCAAGGTTTTTAGTCCTGTCTACAAAAGTTATACCGCTATCCCATCCTGATAACATAAAAAATTTAACTTTTTTATACGAGGTTATCAATTTAAACTCATCAGGAGATTTTTCTTTCAATTCTTCTAATTGAGATATTTTTTTGTCATCTAATATAATACCGACATTTGCTTTTTTATATTGGGCAGGTCTTGGTCGAGAAATTTTTTTACGTTTAAGAGTATAATTTAATAAATCGTGTAATCCAATATCATCATAAACAAAGTTTTTTGCTGTATCACTCAACCAATAATTACGGAATTCTGCCGAAAAATATTCAAATCCGTTTCCAATATATTCTACTCCATATTGTTTTAAAGTCTTATCAATAGAATCAAGAGAGCGAATTTCAGCATATTGAGTTAATTGCTGCATTGTACTTAACACTTCTTTTTTTGAACTATTTGTTGCCTTTGAAACTCTGTCTACACTTGATTTGAATTCTGAGAACGGAATTATCCCTAAAGAATTTTTATAATTAATAAACATTTCATCAACTGTAGAAAGTGTTTTTTCTAAAAATTTCCGGTTAGGATTTGCACAAAAAGACTGACTTGTCATTTTTTGTGATAATTCTATATTATCAGACGAAGATATTTTAATTTTTTTATTATCAGACAAGTTGTTATTTGATTTGTTGATATAGGAAACTCTATTATAATTTATTTTCATTGTTGGTACCAATAGTAATAAAATATCTAAAAATAAAATTTGCGAAAAAGAGTAATAATTTTTACAAAATTTTATTTATCACGTTTTTGAAATACCCCAATTACACTATCAATAATTCTTTCAAATCTTGATTTTAGCATCAATTTATTTTTATTTGAAACGTCAAAATCTTCAATTACGGGGAGAACCTTTTCTTTTTTATTATCGTATTGTCTTACCATTCTTCGAACTTCGTTAGAGCAATGAGAATGATGTTTTATACCATAATAATTATCTTTTATAGCCATTCTGTAAAGAACACTATGCATCAATGCAATATTAGTTGCCAGTTCACTGTTATTATCAGGAGACATATATGGAAATATACAACAATATTGACCTTTAGAAAAACCGCTTTTACCGATTATTTGCTCTGTTTGTTTTTTACTAATTTTTTTTGGCATTTTTTCCATACGTTTATCATTTATCATTAATCCTATATGTTTATAATTAAATTTATCAAAATTTTTAGATGCTTTGTCTGAACCATATACACAAGAGAATAATACATAATTGATTTTTGATTGAACTCGAAAAGGAAATTCTCTTAACACATCATTAACAGTAACGTCTATCGATGTGCCTGATATTGTATTATCATCAAGAAAAACTAATATTTTATCTTTTGAAGAAACTCTTTCATACTGTATATCAACATCTTTTGCAAATTGCTCCGGCGGAATTTTATTTATTTTCTAATATGAATAATTTATAAAATCATAACTTTTAACTTTATAAGGAATAACGTACAATATATCTTTCTCGGTCTTGCCTAAATCTTCTGCCATTAATACAATATTTTTATGCATTTCTTTTAAAGAATCACATAATCGTTCAGGTGTGTATATATTCAGATTATCTTTCAAATAATTTGCAGAAATATCTTTTGCAACAAGGCTGTTCATTACTCTTTCATCAATTCTAACCTGTGCATTTGCATCAATAATATTAATCAATTCATCTTTTGTCATTTGCTCAGGTCGCATTGCATTGTATATCCCTTCTTCGGATAATTCGGATTTATTCTTAATAATCTTTGGAGCAATACCCAGTTGCCTTGCTCTTTCTATAATATTTTCATCTATGACTTCATCTAAGTCCTTACCTGTTTCTTTTGACCGTTTTATAAGAGAGATAGTTTCTTCTTTAAGATTTTTAGTCCTGTTAAAAATAGATATTCCTTCTTCCATTCCTGATAAAACAAAAAACTTTAAATTAGGACAATTTATTATTGTTTTTAATTCTTCAGGATTTTTTTCTTTAAGATTTTCTAACTGAGAAAGTTTTCTCTCATCCAGAAACATTGCAATATTTTTACCCTCTAATTTTGCAAAATTCTTTTTATCGAGCAGATAAGTAAGTGATTTATTCAAACCAACATCATTTGTGACAGCATCACTAAATATATAAAATTTTTTATTATTGCTATTAATACACTCCCTTTCTAAGAAATGGTCAAAGTTACCGATAGCCCTAATACCCTCTTGTTCCATAACATTTCCTATATGTCTAACACTTCTCATATTAGCAAATTGGGTCAATACCTGCATTGCAGATAGAACTGTTTTCTTATTAGAACCGGTTTCTTTCATTGTATCAACCACTGCTTGGGCAACTTCTTCTTTTGAAACTTCCATTAATGATTCGTGATATGATTCGAATAATTTATCAATTGTATCAACTGTTGATTTTAAAAACGGAGTTCGAACAACATTGTTAACACCTTTAAAATTAACATATCCTTTTGGGTATGCCTTTAGCGATAAATTACTCCTATCATAATTATTCTTTATTTCAGAGCAATTATGAGAATCTGATAATTTTTGTATTTGAGTTGGTTGATAAGTACTTAAAATTTTCACACTGAGATAAAACTTATGAACATCATAAATTGCTAAAATATAAAGATTTCTCATTATTTCTTAACAATTGTGGACTTAAGACCTTTTTGTACTATAATCAAAGTTAAATCAATGTATAATTAGGGAATTGGAGGACAGCGAAACGCTGTAAAAAATAATATATGACAATACAAGAATGGTTTGAAAAACGAAAAGAAGCCCAATTGGAACGCAGACAAATGGAAACCAGAACAGAGGATGTCGCAACCGGCTTATGGACAAAATGCGTTCATTGTGAAGCACAAATCACAAAAAAAGAACTTGAAGAAAACATGATGGTATGTCCGATGTGTGACTATCATTTCAGAATAAATGCAAGAGAAAGAATACAACAACTATTTGATAAAGATAGTTTTGAAGAACTGTTTAAAGATGTTACACCTACCGATCCTTTGAATTTTGTTGATACTGTGTCTTATGCAGACAGACTTGAAAAAGCAAAAGCAAAAACCGGTCTGGATGAAGCAGTTATAACCGGTATTGCAACTATTGAAGGACATAAAGTTGCAACAGCAGTTATGGATTTTGACTTTATGGGCGGTTCTATGGGAAGTGTTGTCGGTGAAAAAGTAACAAGAATAATAGAAGAAGCGATAAAAAGACGATTGCCTGTTCTTGCTATTACTTCTTCCGGAGGTGCCAGAATGCAAGAAAGTGCTTTAAGTCTTATGCAAATGGCAAAAACCTCTTGTGCCGTATCAAGACTGGATGAAGCAGGTTTGTTATACATAAATTTGTTAACTGAACCAACCTTTGGTGGCATAACAGCAAGTTTTGGAACATTAGGGGATATCATTATTGCAGAACAAGGTGCTAGAATTGGATTTGCAGGACGTCGTGTTATTGAACAAACTATCAGACAAAAACTTCCTGCTGATTTCCAAACAGCAGAATATCTTCTAAAATACGGTCAAGTTGATATAGTATCAAAGCGTGCAGATTTAAGAAAGAATTTAGCATCAATATTAGCGATGCATGAGGTATAATCAATGGTAGTATTAGATTTTGAAAAACCTTTAGTGGAAATACAAGAAAAAATTAAAGAATTAAAAAAGATAAGTTCGGAGTCAGGAATGGATCTAAATAAAGAGATTGAAACATTTGAGCAACAAGCAAATGATTATAAAAAAGAGTTATATTCAAACCTAAAACCGTTCCAAAAATTACAAATTGCAAGACATCAGGAACGTCCTAATTTTTTGAATTACACAAGACTTATTTGTGATGAATTTATAGAACTACACGGGGACAGAGAAGGTACTGATGACAGAGCGATTATTGGCGGTTTAGCAAAAATAAACGGTAAGACTGTTATGCTTATAGGTACACAAAAGGGTAAAACCACAAAAGAAAATTTAGAATACAATTTTGGTATGCCTCAACCACAAGGTTACAGAAAAGCATTGAGATTGTTCAAACATGCTAACAAGTTTAACATTCCGATTGTTACACTAATAGACACTCCCGGTGCTTATCCCGGAATAAGTGCAGAAGAAACAGGTCAAGGTGTGGCAATAGCCGTTAATTTGAGAGAAATGGCAAAATTAAACGTTCCGATAATTGCTATTATTACAGGAGAAGGATGTAGCGGTGGTGCATTAGGTTTAGCCGTTGCTAACAAAGTTTTAATGCTGGAACACGCATACTATACTGTTATTTCTCCGGAAGGATGTGCATCTATTTTATGGAGAGATGCTGCTAGATATCCTGAAGCAGCCGAAGCACTTAAAATTACCTCTGATGATTTGATTGATTTGGGTATAATTGACGGTGCAATTAAAGAACCTGTCGGTGGTGCTCACACTTGTTATTCTGAGATGAGTCAAAATATGAAAGACGCTATTATTAATGCTCTGACTGATTTGGAAGGAATGAGTGCAGAAGAATTAAGAAACCAACGTTATGAAAAATTCAGAGCAATGGGAAAATTTATTGAAGGATAAATAATTTTTTAATAAAAAAAAGGAGTTTTTGATTTGTTTCAGAAACTCCTTTTTATATTATAATTAACCTATGGACAAATATTATGAACTTTACATTAAAATAAACCCTGATATGGAAGATGATGTTGCAAACATTTGTTTTGAAAATTTTGATTGCGAAGGAGTCTTATTAGAAGAACAAAAATTCAAAGAACTTGAAATGACAGAAACTTCAAGAGGAACTTTGAAAGTATTTTTACGTTCCCCTAAATCATACGACGGAAAAGATGTATGTGAGTTTATAAAAGAGAAGCATTCTCAACTTTTATCGAAAGGGTTTACAGAAACAGAACTTGGCAGTTGGGATTGTGCCTTGTTAGAAAAAGAAAATGAGGACTGGTCAAAAAAATGGAAAGAAAATTGGGAAGTTACTCATATATCGGACAGAGTGGTTATTGTTCCTTCTTGGCTTGAATATAAACCTAAGGATAATGAAATCACAGTATCACTCGATCCGGGTTGTGCATTCGGAACAGGAACTCATCAAACAACCCAACTTTGTGTTGTGGCAATGGAACAAAATCTTAATAAAATAATAAACAAAAATGTTGCTGATATTGGCATGGGTTCAGGAATATTATCTATTATCGCAAAAAAACTTGGAGCAAAATTCGTATATGGATGTGATAATGATGATACTGTTATAGATGTAGCAAAAGAAAATGCTGAAAAGAATAATGTTGAATGTGTCTTTGAACTCGGCACTGCTGATAAAATCACAACTCAATATGATTTTATATGTGCTAACATCTTACACAATGTTTTGTATGAAATAATGCCTGAATTAAAACGCATACTAAAGAATGACGGGTTAATTTCTCTATCCGGAATTCTTGACTCAAAGAAAGATATTGTTCTTGAAGCAATAGAAAACAATAATTTAAACATTGTAAAAATAAATTATATGGAGCCGTGGATATCCTATGTTGTTTCCAAATAATGCTACTTTACCCCGATTGTAAACAAATGTAAACATGTCATTACAAATTAATCAATTATTCCTAAAAAAAATACTTTTCATGAGTACGGGGAATTAATTTAGGGGAATTATATTATGACTAATGTTTCAAGCATTTCTTACAATCCAAATGCATTACTAATCGACA
>CACXGY010000017.1 GCA_902767275.1 uncultured bacterium
CTTTTCTTTGGGTACTTTTCTTTTCTTTACCGTCGCAATATAAAGAAAAGAAAAGTACATAAATATTTTTTTAAATTAAATTAAATATATCCCCATAATATTTATTATGTACAATAATATTTTAAAATAGCAGTAATATAGGGTGCGATGTTTCGCAACGATTTATCAAAATCAGTAACCCATCCTCAGTCCTTCCCTTGTCAAGGGAAGGAAGTAGTTATTCCCTGCCCTTTGCAAGGGAAGGGTTCGTATTGCCGATAAATAAGTATCGGAAAACTAAAGACTACCCTACATACTATCTATGTATTGATTGATTTTGATATATTGACAAAGGTTATTAAAAAACATATTATAGAATTGTGCCTTTCTCAGGCATTAAAAAATATGTTATGTAAAGGAGAATAAATATGAAAAAATTATTGGCAGGTTTATTTGTATTTTGCGTAATTTGTTTCACTACAGGAATATCTTATGCAGATTGCGGATGTTGTAATTGTGAAAGCGGATATTCAAACGCTGTGTATGAACATATAAATGACTCTGTATGTGATTGTCAGGATATAAAAGAAAGCACTTGCGGATGTGACAAATGCAAATGTACAAAAGATTGCAAATGCGGATGCCAAGAAGGGAAAGCGTGTACTTGCGGATGTAATAAGGCTAAATGTAATTGTAAAAAATCAAAATGTTCTAAAAAAGGTTGTAAAGTAAATAAAAAATAAGAATAACGCCAATTATAATTATAAAAGCGTTCCTATATAGGGAACGCTTTTTAGTTTTCTATATAATTTTATAATTCATTTTTATCAGAAGATAATTTATCTAATATATGTTTCATTTTACATTTTTTATAAAATTTTTACTTATAACTATCCAAAAGTATAAAATTCTACAACCAAAGTATAAAATTAAAATAAAAACACTAAAGTTTTTAAAAATTGTGCCGTTATAATAGATATAAGAAGAACATCGTAAATATACGAAGATTTTAGAAGGTATACAACTATGACAGAAGAAGAAAAAGGAGCCTCTTTATTTGGCAGATCTATAGACCTTGTTGAAGGTGACCCTTTAGAAGAAATATTTGCCCTGAACTTAGGTGATTTTATATCAGAAAACCTAATATCAAAAGATTTGGCTGAAAAAATCGGTAACAGTGAGAAGAATAAAACCTCAAGATTAAAAAATCAGTTGACGGAATTAGTTTCTGTATATTCAATGAATAATACACTATCTGTTATCGGATTTAATTCAAAAGATGATTATATTATCTATAATTCTATTGCGAAAACAATGACGCAAATATTAGAAAATGATGCGTGTTTTGTGTACTTAACAAAAGAATTTGCATGCGGATTGGATAATGTTCAAAAAGATATCGTATTAGCAGGTTCGTCAATTGATTTTGATAAAGACATTTTTAATCAAAATATCGGATTTGACTTATCGGAAGATGAACCTGTTGTGCAAGCACTCAAAAATATACAAACTGTTGATGTATCCTCCGACAAGATTGAAACAATCAGAAAGTTCGAGCAGTTAAATGAAAATGAAGTGAAACGATACATTGCAACTCCTATTCATAATAATGCTAATGTTGTCGGTATATTTGTGCTTGAAAACTATTCTGATAAAAATATTAAAAAAGAATTTGTTCATTTGGTAGAATCTATGTCCAGATTGTTTGGAACATCAATTGCACTTCAAAAGACTATAAATGTTGCAAACGAATTGATAGATAATCCGAATGCAGAAGTTATTGATTTACAACACATGAGAGCAGAGTTAACAGCGTTGATAGGCGATCTCGGTGACAATCAGGAAACCTTTATCAAAGCGTTGGCACATGCTGTTGATATTAAAGGTCAATATAGCGTTGCTCACTCTCAAAACACTGCTAATCTTGCTCGCAAGTTGGCAACAGAATTAGGTTTGAATGAAAAAACAAAAGATCTTATTTACTATGCAGGCTTATTATCTAATATCGGTAAGATTGCTTTGCCTGAGGAATTATTCTCTAATAAAGGAAAATTAAGTAAAGAAGATTGGGACAAATTAAAAACGTATTCAAATATCGGAGTTAATATATTGATGAAGATTAATTTCTTATCAGAAGTAGTTCCTTATATTTGTTATCACAAAGAAAGATATGACGGATCAGGAGAGCCGGAAGGATTGGCTAGAATGTCAATTCCGTTAGGCTCAAGAATAATAGCAGTTGCAGATGCATATTCTGCTATGACTTCTGATCGTGCGTTTAGAAAAGCAATGACTAAAGAACAAGCATTGACTATTATGAAGCAGGAAGCAGGAGTAAAGTGGGACCCGATTATTGTGGATGCACTTTATGATGTAATAGAGGATTAAAAATTTATACAATAAGAACCGCCGATTAAAATAATCGGCGGTTTGTTTTTTAACAACTAATTACAAGTTATTTGTTGTGTTTAGTTTGGATTACATGTCCACCGTAAAATATAGAGTTTCCATGAGTATCTATTCCACCGGCTTTATATAATCCCACTGCATCAGCAGTGTTTTTTATTGTGTTGTGTAGGTTTTTATCTGTTGCTAATTCTTTTGCATAACTTGCGTAATAGTGTTCTGTGTATAATGCTTTATCCTTAGCAGTGTCTTTAAAAAATCTTATCATTTCTTCGGTTGCATCAAGATAATCTGATTTGTTTTGTACTCTGTGCGACATATACGGAAAAGCAGGATGTGCAAGTGATATCCAATTGTGTTCTTGTGTCTTTAATCCGTTTATTGCGTCCTTTACTCC
The DNA here is from genome assembly GCA_902767275.1 of uncultured bacterium. Classification (GTDB taxonomy): domain Bacteria; phylum Cyanobacteriota; class Vampirovibrionia; order Gastranaerophilales; family Gastranaerophilaceae; genus UBA2883. The sequence continues at coordinate 2,783 of CACXGY010000017.1, forward strand.
TATTGGTTTAGGATTCATAGGACATGTTTTTCCTCTGTTTAAATCAGAAAAGAACTTGTTTGTTTGATAATCAAAAGGATTTATACATAATCCTAAGATATGTAATTTTTCAGGTTTTTTTAATTCATATTGACCTATAGAATTTTCTTTTGTTGAAATTTCCGTTCCCAAAACAACACCTAAATTCTTATATTTTTTAGGATTTTTTGCTAATATTTTTACTGCCTCTTTACATCCATGAATTGTGTTATGATCTGTTATACCTACAATAAATCTGGTATCATGTGATTTAGCATATTCATCAGCATACACAACTGCTTGATCTAATATTTCTTGTACACTCATTGCTCCGTCTGAATTAACTGTATGTATATGTATACTCGCTCCGAACTCTCTGCTTAATACATTTTCTAATCCTTTAGAATCCGGTATATCTTTTTTATCAGCAGGTCTTTCTCCCGGTACCCAAAATTTACGATTATTATTATTTTCTGATACAATCCTTCTTAATTCATTTGGTCCTACAATTGAACTTAAATCTTCTTCTTTTACACCAATTAAACCGGAATCAACTTTTACTTGCAATCTGTATACTTCATCTGTCAATTTTTCACTAAACATAATGGGTTTGTATTTTTTTATTTGTTCCCCAAATCGGTAGCCAATTTTATCTCTCGAATATATCGGAGATGGTTTAAATCCTGATCTGTTTTTTATAGGTATTATAGTTGTTGGTTTGATTTTTAGCATGTTCATATATAATTTCTTGTTGTATTCGCTTTAAAACTTAAAAAAAATAAAATTTGCTTCGATAAATGTATTATTTACAATTATTAATATATAACTACATATAAGATTGTGAAAACAAGGACTTGATGTAATATCCTAAAAAAATATTTAAAATTTTGTCACAAATATTATTACACCCATAGAAAGATAGATATCTCTTTGCGGGTATTGTTATTATGTTATACTTATTGTATCTTAGAATTTAACGGAGGAGAGATTAACTTCAATTAGGAGAGTATTATGACAGTTATTGAAAAATTAAATGATATAAACGGTGTAATAAAAGATTTATTTGAGTTTGTTCAAACTAACGAAATAACAAAAGAAGATTTTAGAGAATATTTATCAACTTTCGGAAGTAAAAATGTTTCTCCTGCACAAATGGAAAAACTGTTTATTCCGTACGTTTTTGAACGTCATCTCGGCGAACCTTCAAAATCAGTTATAGAAATATATAATGAAAATTCAAATCTCAAAGAAAAAGATATTGCCAAAAGTTTATTAACTGCACAATATTCAGTGTTTCGAATTGAAAAAATTCTTAAAAACGGATTTGAACTATTCAATCTGACTAATGAAAAGCCTTACACAGTTCTTTCCTTGACAAAAATGACAAATTTTAGGGGAGTTGCTCCCGGGGAATTTATTGTAGCAAGAATTTTTAAGCATGAAAATGAATATTATTTGATAGGAATAGATAATATGCTTCCTGCAAGCAGAATAAAAGAAGCAATCAGATATGCAATAGTTAAGATAATACAAGCACCTTGGCTTGTGTATCAAGATAATACTAAAAAAGAAAAAGAAATTACCGATGATATAAAATCAATGCATAAAAAATTCTTAGAAATCTTTAAATCAGATGAATTTATAACAACAAACAGGCATGCCGATACCGTAATAGGCATTTTGAATGATGAAGATAATATCGATAATTTTGATACTGAAGAAGCAAAAAAACCGCTGGATGAATATAAATTTTTTACAATACGTGAATTGAACAATAGTTATGACAACTTTTTAGAAAATTCTCTTGGCGGATTTTCTTCACATATTGAAAAATATGATGTAGGTATAATTTTTGATGAAGAATTAGGGTTATACTCAATTCCGTTTTATAAAACTTTTTGTATGATTTTTGAAACGGACAAAAACGGAAAATCTATAGTGGAAGATGAAAAGGGATGTATAAATTATTTTCTGACAAATGATGCAATATCGGATAAAATAGTTAGACGTGTTGCAGAAAAGTATCCAAATTTTATCGAAAAAATAAACTCTGTTTTAGAATCGGATTATACACTTGATTCATTAATATCAAAATATAAATCAGAATTTTTAAAACGAAAAATATATTCTTCGACATCAGTATTGTTCCATTCAACAGTATTTTCAACATCTATTGATTTAATAGAAGATGTCGCAGAAGAAACCTCATCAACACAATCAACGAATAATATTTCATACAAAAATGTAGGAAGAAATGATTTGTGCCCGTGCGGAAGCGGAAAAAAATACAAAAATTGTTGTTTAAACAAATAAAAAAAACGGTCTTTTAAAAAGACCGTTTTTTTAAATTTTTATTAAGACTGAACTTTACTCAAATTATCAATCAATTCTTCAAGTTCATCGACCATAACAGTTCTGTATATTTCACATTCTTTTTCGGTTTTGCCTTCAAATCTTAAAGTGAAAACAGGTTCAGTATTGCTTTGTCGGATTAAAGCAAATCCGCCGTCAAATATAATTCTCATACCATCAAGAGTGATAATATCCTTGATAGGATTTCCAAAACATCTCGGGTTTTCATTTACATATTGTTTAAATCCTTCTAAAACCGGCTTTTTTAACTCATTCGGACAAGGTAATCTTAACTCAGGTGATGTACAAACTTCGTCAAATGGAGTCAACAAGTTTTCAAGTTTAAAATCAGGATTTAAACGTTTATTTTTTGCAACTATTTCAATGATTCTGCATCCTGCATATACAGCATCATCAAATCCGTAAAATCTGTCTTTAAAGAAAGTATGACCGCTCATTTCTCCGGCAAGAATAGCACCTTTTTCTTTCATCATTGATTTTATGTATCCGTGACCTGTTTTGCACATAACAGATTCTCCGCCCATTTTATCAATAGTGTCGTATAGTACTTGAGAACACTTAACTTCCGAAACGATTATCGGTTTTTTATTCTCAATATTTTTATATGAACTAATCAAATCAAGTGCATAAATAAGAAGTAATTTATCTCCTGTAAGTTGTCTGCCTTGAGAATCAACAACTCCAATCCTGTCACTATCTCCGTCAAATGCAATCCCAAAATCAGCATTATTTTCTATAACAGCATTTTTGATATCTTCAAGATTTTTAGGGTCGCTCGGATTTGGATGATGATTAGGGAATCTGCCGTCAGGCATAGAATATAATTCAATAACCTTGCATCCTAAATTTCTGTATAAATTAGGTGCAACAACTCCTCCTGTACCGTTTCCGCTATCTACTACAACTTTAATTGAGCCGTTTAATGTTTGTTTCAGATTATTGAATGCAGAAGAAAGTTCTTGTGTATATTGAGGAATAATATCATATTCAACGTATTTTCCATCGGTTAAAGACGGTTTTCTCAACTGATATTCTTCCATTGTATAATTCTTAACTATTTTTATTTGTTCTTCGTTTAATGATTGTTTTTTAAACGTCATTTTTAACCCGTTGTATTGGCTTGGATTGTGACTTGCCGTAACAATTAATGCTCCGTCAATTGGGTTTCCGCTTGTATATTGGGCAGGGACTCCAACAACTTCCGAATAATATCCTATAGGGGTTGGGGCTAACCCTAAATCAACAACATTTGCTCCTGTTGAACGAATTCCTTTTATTAAAGAAGAAGTCAATGCAGGAGAATGAACTCTGGCATCACGACATACACTTACCCAAATTTGATTTGCACTTTTTTCCAGATTATATGTTAAATATGATACAAATCCTCGACCGGTATAATAAAACAGTTCTTCTGTAATATCTTTTCCGTAAATCCCTCTTATATCATTCTTGCCAAATGCTGTAAATTCTATCATTTTATCTCCTTTTAATAAAATTTATTATTTTTACTAATAACCTCAATTTAAGTTATAATGTATTATAAATATGAGTAATTTTCAAACAGAACAAGAAAAACAAAATCTTTTAACAGCATGGATATTTATTTTGCCTGCTATTGTGGGCACGTTTGTATTCATTATAATACCCGTTATATGTTCTTTTTCTTTGAGTTTTGCCCGATGGGATTTGCTTAACGATATCAAGTTTGTGGGTCTTGAGAACTATAAATCAATCCTTACGGATCCGATTTTCTTAAAAATTTTATTTAATACGTTTGTTTATGCGATATCTGTTTCTGTCTTAGGGGTTATAATCCCTTTAATATTGGCATGTTTGCTCAATAACAAAATCAGAGGAAGTGAATTTTACAAAACAGCCTATTTTATTCCGTTTATAACTCCGATGATAGTAATAGCACTTGTTTGGCAATGGATATTTGACCCTAATATTGGAGGGATAAATACACTTTTAAATCTTCATATAAACTGGTTATATGATAAAAACTATGCAATGCCGGTACTTATCGGTGTATCTGTTTGGAAGTTAATCGGATACAATATGATAATATTTTTGTCAGGACTTGCCTCTATTAATCAAGAACTGTTAGAAGCATCTAAAATTGACGGAGCAAATGAATTTAATACATTCAGATATATAACGGTTCCTTTGTTGTCATCTACCGTATTTTTTGTAGTTGTTATAACGTCAATAAGTTCTTTTCAGGTTTTCGATTTGATATATATGATGACACAGGGCGGGCCTGAAAATAGTACAATGGTTCTTGTATACTCAATCTATAAATATGCTTTTGAATATTTTGATGTAGGCAGAGCAAGTGCAATTGCGTATATTTTATTTGCAATTATATTTGTACTTGTATTATTCCAATGGAAATTAAGGAAGAAAATGGTTTATAATGAACAATAATTAAAACCTCTGCAAGATATACTTGCAGAGGCAAAATGTTTATTATTTATTACTGAAATTGTTAGTCATTACAAGTAAGTTTGTATACAATACCTGCAAGTAAGCCACCTGCTAAATTAGCGAGAGCAGTGATTCCAACCAACTTAGCAGAAGCAACAGACATAGTTAAAAGTCCTAATGCAACCGCAGGGTTGAATGCTCCAAAACATATTGCAGCAGAAGCAAAAGCACCTACTAAAACAGTTGTACCGATTGCAAAACCGTAGTATGAATTACCTTCGGTATCTTTAGATGTTGCAGTGTGTAATACAACATAGCAAAGAGCAAAAGTAAACAAGATTTCAAAAGCGACTAATGCTCCAATGTTGTCGAATGAACCTGCACTGACTTCGGTAAGACTGAGAACAGTCCAAGCAGCGACAGCACCACCTAACAATTGTGCTACCCAATAAGGAAGAATATCTTTCCACGATAATGCACCTCTTACAGCAGCCGCAAGAGATACGGCAGGGTTATAATGCCCGCCGGAAACATGCCCGCCTGCATATACCATTACCGCAAGCACTAAACCTATTGCAATAGGTGCAAATTGTGTTGCGTTAGCACCACACGCTGTTAAACCTACTGTTAATACAAGAAAGAATGTTCCTATAAATTCTACAAAACATTTTTTACATAGTTCTTTCATAAAAGCCCTCCATAAATAATTCAAAAATACTTTAAAATAATAAACACTACTGTATGATACTAGCATACTTTTGTAAATAGGACAACTGTATATTTTATTAAAAAATTAAATTTTATTTTCTATTTACTTACATGATTTTTCTTTTTACAATATAAACAATAAAAAAGGAGATATATGACAGGAGTATTAAATATACAGTTCAATCCGAGTTTGGGAGATAAAGAGGCAAACCTAAGAAAAGTAGAAGGATATTTAAAAAATTTTGCTAATAAAACTTTGGATTTAGTTGTATTACCGGAATTTTTTTCAACAGGAATAAATCATGACTCATTTATAAATCATCCTGAACCTGAAAATGGCGGAAAAGTTATAAAAAGAGTTTCAGAAATTGCAAACCAATATAATACCAATATTGTTGCAGGTACTGTAATTGAAAAGAGTGAAGACAAATTATATAACACATGTTTTGTAATAAACAGAAATGGTAATATTGTTGAAAAATACAGAAAAATACATTTGTATAATTATATGGGTGGAACAGAAGGAGAAAGAATTACTCCCGGAAACGAAATAAAAACAGCGACTTTAGATTTTGGCAAAATCGGATTGGGTATATGTTACGATATCCGATACCCGCTTCATTATAAAGAATTAGCAAAATCAGGTGCAGATATAATTGTCCTTCCTACTGCGTGGGTTGTTCCTAATGAGGTATACAGAGATAATATTGCACTAAAAACAGCACAGGAAATGTGGATAGCAATGAATAGAACAAGAGCGTTTGACAATCTGGTATATATTATATCTTGTAATCAAACAGGAAAATCGAATGATAACGTTTCTTGTATTGGAAATTCTCTTGTCATTTCGCCTACGACAGAAGTGGTGTCTAATTCTAAGAATGAACAAGGCGGATTTTATTGTGAAATTGACTTAAATATAGTTAAATTCTATAACTCAATTTATCCAATTTCTCAAATTGATTAATATTTTTAACAGTCAAGCCACTAGACAAACAAGTCATGTTGTTATAATATAAGATTGTTAAATAATGAGGAACAAAATATTATGATGGATCAGATAGTAAAAATAGCATGGGAATTAAATGATAACTGTGAAAACAGATATCAGTTAGTATATGAAATAGCCGAATTAGCAAAGAAATTGGTTGATGAAACTCAACTAAAAAAAGCAAGAGAAGATTTCGGTTTTGAAGAATATGTTGGAGCAGAAAAACAATTCAAAAAAGAAAATCCTGTTGAACACGCTATCATGGTAAAAGCATCTGAATCAGATGATAATGAGTTAGTGGGTTAAATATATTTTTTAATAAGAATAGGGCAGTTATGTTAAAACGCCCTATTTTTGTGTGTATACTGTAGAAATTAGAAAGAGTGTTTATTATGGAAAAAACTGTAGAGTATATTAAAGACAAAACAAAAGACTTTATTCCTGAAATCGGGATAGTTCTGGGTTCAGGATTGGGAGAATTGGCTGACGAATATTGTGAGATAAAAATCGCATACAAAGATATTCCGAATTTCCCTGTTTCTACGGTTAAAGGTCATGAAGGGAATCTCGTATTTGCAACAATAAACGAAAAAAAAGTCATAATGATGCAAGGAAGATTTCATTTCTATGAAGGACATTCTATGGAAACAGTCACATATCCTATAAAAGTTATGAAAAAATTAGGGGTAAAAAATATAATTCTGACAAATGCAGCAGGCGGAGTGAACCCATACTTTAAACCATCTTCATTAATGATAATAAAAGACCATATAAACTTTATGGGAACAAACCCATTAATCGGGCCAAATGACGATAGTCTGGGCGAAAGATTTCCTGATATGAGCGAGGTTTATACAAAAAAATTAAGAAAAATAGCATATACCTGTGCGGAAAGACTTGATATACCGGTAGAAAGAGGGGTATATATTGCACTTACAGGTCCAACTTATGAAACCCCTGCGGAAGTAAATATGGTACGATTATTAGGTGCTGATGCTGTTGGTATGTCAACAGTTCCTGAAGCAATTGTTGCAAGATGGATGGGAATTAATGTTTTAGGTATCAGTTGTATTTGTAATTCTGCAGCAGGTATCAGTACAGTAGGACTTTCTCACAAAGAAGTTTTGGAAGCCGCAGAAAAAGCCAAAGTCGATTTCAAACGGTTGGTTTTGGAAATAGTGAAAAATATTTAGTTATATAATCAACTTTGATAAATTGTATTCCTTCCATTTGCAAGAAGGTTGTGCGTTTTTATGAAGGATCTCATTTGTACGCAATTTTTTTGAGTTTTGTGTTTTTAATATAGTATGAAGGTTACATCTCATGAGATAAAAACGGTTGTCCAAACTGTTGCGAAACATGTTAGACAAGATGTTGAAGTAAAATCAAAATCAACCGGCAGCGAAAAATATATAACAAACGCTCTTGATGCCATTGCAAATTCAGCAAGGGCAGGTATTAGTGTTCCTAAAATAAGAATAAGAAAAGAAGATGTTCTTGATCGATACCGTAGGTTTATGTCTGACGGCATAAAAGAATATGTCGAAAATTGTAAAGATAATTCTGTTGAGTTGGATACAATTGATACTTTGTTATCTATAATCGATAAAAAAGTTAGTGGTATTGAACTTCAAAAAAATATTTTTAGGGGAATTAGTAAAGAGTCTAAATTTTCGGAAAATATCATCAATGATATAAAGAGGTTAAAAGATACTGATTTTGATATTTATAAAAGTATTCCTGTTTTGAAAAATAAAGATGAAGCGGTAAAGAAAATGAAAGTCGGAAGTGTTTTTCAAATAGAAGGAGAAAAAACTGTTAGTATAAAAAATAGAGAAGGGAAAATAGAAGCCCTTTCTATGACAGGAAAAGATTATATTGATTTATTTCCGCCTGTAAGCAGGTTTGCAAGTACTCAAAGTCGTTTCGGCAACTGTTATGAAGTTACTGCTTTGAATGCGATTATGGATAATCCAAGAACAAGAGAAAATATTTTAAGATGTTTTGATACGATAAGTAAGAAAGACATGATTATAGTTAACCTTCCAAACAGTGTGTCCGGCAAGCCTATAGAGATAAGCAAATACCAATATGTGGTTAATTTATCATCCCCATATTTTATGCGTGGTGCAGGAGGATTTCAGTTGATAGAACACGCATTGGGTAAAGATTATGCAGATGAATTAGTTTTAAATAAAGTTCGTGAACTTGAAAAACAGGGAAAAGATTCTTCTGTTATAAATTTGAGATGTATGTATGGAAGTAGAGCGGATGAAAAATTAGTGAACTTTTTTGATGCACCTAACAAAGGAGTTTCTCTGGATATAAATTTAAGAGATGGCGGTGTCGCTGCTGTACCGTGGTATAAATTAGGTCTTACCAAAAATAAAACAATCGTTAATGCTGAAAAAGAAGTTGAAAAGGCTGAGAGAAATAAACCTAAAAATAATGTAGAAAAAAACATGGATGATTTTAACGAGTTTTTGACAGAACATTATTTGAATGATGAAGCAATACATAGTGAAGAAGAATTTGCAAAATGTATGTGGTCGCCTGAGTTTTTTGAAAACAATTTAGTTGAAGCATCTTTCACGCATGATAATGTGCTTTTAGGATTGAGAAAAGGTCATAGTTATCATTTAAAACCGGTGTTAAATTCCAGAGGCGAAATAGAATCTTATTTGATAAAAGATCCTCATAGCATTGTAGAACAACCATTAAGTTTTGAAGATGCGATAAATAAAATAGACGTGATTTCTTTTGCTGAAATCAAGTAAAATACGGTTTTGAAAAATTAAAAATATAAATATAAAGTATAAAAAACAACGGGGATATCTGTTTGATAACCCCGTTGTTAAAGAAAAGTTTTAAGTTCTATTCTTCAGAAGAATCTTCCGCATCGTTTTCTGCATCAGTTGAATCAGCAACTAAATCTTCGTCGTCTAGTGCTTGTTGATTCATTTCTTCTTCAATTTCTGCTTGAAGTTCATCTTGAGTATCGGTATCATCAACTTCATCAACTTCTTCAGGTTCTTCATAGTTTTTGATATTTTCTGCTTCTGCTTGTTCCATTTGAGAAACACTCTTGATGTCTATTTTCCATTGAGTCAATTTATGAGCAAGTCTAACGTTTTGACCGTCACGACCGATAGCAAGAGATAATTGATCATCAGGAACAACAACCATTGCTTCGTGAGATTCTTCATCATCTGCCATAATATCAACAGAAACAACTCTGGCAGGAGCAATAGCGTTAACGATATATTCAACCGGATCAGGCGACCAACGAACTATGTCAATTTTTTCATTTTTCAATTCGCCAACGATTGTTTGAATACGACTACCTCTAGGTCCTATACAAGCCCCTACGCTATCAACTTCTTCGTCATTTGACCATACTGCCAATTTTGTTCTATAGCCTGCTTCACGAGCAATAGATTTGATTTCGACAATTCCGTCTTCAATTTCAGGAACTTCAAGTTCAAACAATTCTCGTACGATTTCAGCGTGTGCGTGAGAAACAATTACTTGAGGGAGTCGGTTTGTTTCTTTTACATTTAAAACAAATACTCTGATTCTATTTCCCGGTTTATAATATTCTCCTGGAATTTGTTCTCTTTGTGGCATAATAGCATCAGTTTTTCCAATGTTTACTATGACATTTCTGCCTTCTACTCTTTGAATAATACCTGTTGTTAAAGTACCTTTTTTATCTAAGAATTCATTTAAAATATTGTTTCTTTCTGCATCTCTAATTCTTTGAGTAAGCACTTGTTTTGCAGTTTGTGCAGCAATTCTGCCAAATTGTTCAGGAGTGACTTCAATTTTTACTTCGTCATCAACTTCAACATCTTCATCAATTTCTTGTGCTTCATCAAGAGGAATTTCTGTATCAGGATCAGATATTTCATTTACAACAACTTTTGTTGTAAAAATCCCGATTTCACTTGTTTCTTCTACTAATATTGCTTCAATGTTTGCTGCTTCTTTTACTCTCATGTGACGTTTGTATGCCGCTACCATAGAATCTTTTAATGCTTCTATAATGTCATCTTTGGATATTCCGCGTTCTCTTTCTAATTCTTCACATGCTTCATACAGCCCTGTTACTTTAATCATTTTTATTTCCTTTCTCTTATATTATTATTTTTTTAGTCTACATACAATTTTGCGGATTGAATATTTTCTTTAGGAATTAACATTTCTTGTGCATCATCAAATCTGAAAAAGGTTAATCCTTTATTTGTATCCCAATCAACAATTTCACCTTTAAAAATTCTTTCTGTTTCATTCTCTAACGGTTGTTTTAATTTAATGCTAACCCGTCTGCCTTTAAAGATTTCAAACTCCTTTTCTGATTTGAATTTTCTTTCTAAGCCGGGAGAAGAAACCTCCAAATAATATTTAACAGGTATCAATTCATCTAAAAAGTCATTCAAACTTCTTGTAATGTTTTCACAATCATCAAGAGTAATACCTCTCTTATGAGAATATAAATATATCCTTAAAAACCAACGATGATTTTCTTTTGAAAAATCTATTTCAATAGGAATTAAATCGTACCTCATTGCGGTATTTTCAATAAGAGGTGTAATTTTTTCTAAGATTTCGTGTCTGTTTATTTCCTGTTTCATACAAAATTTGCCTATATTGACAAAAAAGAACGGAAAAATCCGTTCTTTTTTGAAAAACTTCACACCAATATTGTACAAAAAATTTTCAACCTTGTAAAGATAAAAGTTAAGATTTTTGAATACTAATTCAAAAAGAGGATGTTTTTGTTATTAATGTAAAGTTTTGTAAATTATAGTCGTTTATTTTTTTGACTTTCAAAAAATGATTATTAAATAACATAATGAAAGGTTTGATAAAAAAAGGTTTGATATTATGGCAGGAATCGTAAGTTTACTAACAAAAGTGCTTGTACCTAGCACAAACA
>CACXGY010000018.1 GCA_902767275.1 uncultured bacterium
TATAGTAGGTAGGGTAGACTTTAGTCTACCGATACTTATTTATCGGCAACCCTTCCCTAACCCTTCCCTTGCTAAGGGCAGGGAACATTCATTTATTATCTTATTGTTCTATTGCCATTAAAAATCGGCAACCCCTCCGGCTTTGTAATCACAAAACCGCAACAAAGCCGACTCCCCTTGTCAAAGGGAGTTATAAAAATCTTATTGCCTTAATGCCCTATTGCCTTATTGCCTTTAATCCCAAGAAAAAAATTAAGAAAGGGTTGTTTGTTTTTAATATACAAAAAGTATATGTATACATAATAAATATTTTGTAAACACATGTTACAATATATAAAATTTATATAAAATTTAGTTAATTTTTTTGTTGATTAATACTTTATAAGAATATAGGATAAGAATATACTTTCATGCCTGCAAAAACAGGTAAATTTAACTATTTAAAAAACCCGAGGAAACAATGGATAACTTTCATTTTATAGACGTAAAACCGACTATAGACAGAAAAGAAACCGCATCAATAAAAGATGCAATATTTAAACGTGCAAGAGAAAAAGCCAACACTCTGGCAGAGGAAAAGAGTGAAGGTTATACCGCACAAGTACAAAGCGATGTTATGGAAATTGCACACGACAGCATAAGTGTTTCTTCAATGAATCCGTTCAACCAATTTATGGAAAATGTCGGGATACAACAATCGACAAAAATAGTTGAAAAACAAACACAACCTGCTGCGGAACAAACTGTTAAAAACGAAAACACAACACCAATCAGAGAAGTCAAACGAAATATTGAAAGTGCAAACAACAACACCTTTGTAAAATCTGTTAAAAATGAAACAATGACAGCAGCAAGAAATCAGTTCAGACAAGGAACAAATCTCAATGCGATGCTCAATTTCCTGAACACACAAGCCGCAATCAAAATGGCTGAAAGTGCCCATTCTAAAATCAATTATGTTTCATGAGAACACAATATGTTTATATAAAAATACCGTATCTTATGAATTTTGATACGGTATTTTTTATATCTATTTTCCGGTAGAACCGAAACCGCCTTCTCCTCGTTCGGTATCGGATAATTCCGTAACGACCTCAATTTGTGCCTGTTCATAAGATGTTATTACCATTTGTGCAATTCTTTCATCAGGTTGAATAGTATATGCCTGATTAGAAATATTAACGACTGCTACACAAACCTCACCTCTGTAATCTTCATCAATTGTGCCGACACAATTAATCAAAGTTATTCCGTGTTTGATAGACATGCCGGATCGAGGTCTTATTTGTGCTTCATATCCATGTTCAAGTTCTATCTTTAGTCCGGTAGGAATTAACGTTCTTTCTAACGGTTCTAAAGTAATCGGCTCAGATATTGCGGCACACAAATCCATGCCGGCAGCACCGTCTGTTTTATACTCAGGTAAAATTTTATTATGTTCTAATCGTTGAATTTTTAAAACTGTCATATCAATACTCCCTCTTTTATATCTTATTTTATTTTAACTGAAATATAAAACATGTACCAAACAATAAATCGAAACAAAAATGTTCCGATTTACTTTCGATTCACGCTATTCTGTTTTAACACTTATTTCCAGACCCCGCCTCTGCTAATTGTACGTTGTCTTGCTACATTCTCAAGCATATCCAATGTTTCTGATTCTTCAGAGAATAATTTTTCGTATGCTTTTTCTATCTTTTTATGACTCTTTAAATTCTTGTTTATACGTTGAGCATGCTCTTTCCATGCAATATCAATCGCTTTTTTACCATTCTTTTCAAAATCAATATACGGATATAACTTATAACCCCTTTTTAAATATGCTTCTTTTTTTGTTTCATGTTCAACCATTTTTTCAAAATTTTTCAAACCGTCTTTACCTTTAAAGAAACCAAATTTAGTTTCATAAACCAGTGCAGCACCAAGCCCTACTAATACAGCAAGCCCTCCTAATGCACCAAGTTTATTATAACGTTCATCCTTATCTTCGGGAAGAATATGTTTTATATCATGCTTTGTTCCCGTGTATTGCATTGCGGAAGATTGTTTCCTTGATTTTGTATTTATAAAATTTGATGAAACAATGTTTACCTTCATTAAGTTACCCTTAAAAATCCATACGCTATTTTAATGCTTATAATAAAAATTTTTTGCTACCTTTGCCTCTTTCATTTACATTTATTAATATAAATAAAATTCATTTTTAATAATTTAAGCATAAAAATATAATAGTTTATATAATTTTTCAGAATAATACATGACAAAATTATGTAACGAAGTGTTGCATTTTAGTTTCAAATTTTATAATAGATAGCAAATTTTTATTATTTTTATTTTTATACCAAAGAGACATTTAGAAGGGTGTAATATTTTATGTTCACAACACTATATCCTGCAGGATTATATACAAGAGCAGACAATGACTATTCTGATAAAATAATCGGGAATAAAGTCTTTAAAAATGTGAAAGTACAACAAGAAAATCAATATACCGATTATGATTCAACTGAACGAAAAGTATCATATTTAAAAGGTAAAGATGCAGATTTTGTCACTTGGGAAACCAATGGTCAATTAACCCAATCATCAAAATCATATCATAAAATGCAAAAAAGAGTTTTTGACGGTCAAACATTTACTAATGTATTAGGTTATCGCTACCACCCGAAAGATGAAACTAAAACTTATGAATGCAGAATGTATGACGGCGGAAGCAGATACGTTACCGTTTCAAAAGAAGGAAAAATTTTAGACATAAAATCTTGTCCAAAAAACAAACTTAGTTTTCTGGAAAGACTTGGATATGCATCATTAAAAATGTCTTTAAGAATAACAAAACAATTTAGAAATTAATAAAACACTAACACTAACAAAAAAGGAGGTATTCTTGTTATAAAATAACCTCCTTTTAATTGTTATTAATATTAAAAATGTCTATGTGTAGGATGAATCAGCATGTGAGCAAGTTTGTCCGCTCCTTCGAAAGTCCTTGCAGCCAATACTTTTGCTGCCTGATAATTATCATATTTTACAAAACAATGCTCAACCTCAAATTCTCCGTTACCTTTGGTTGATATGATTACATAACAAGATTCAGGATTCTCTGTGAATGGTCTGCCAACACTTCCGTCGTTTACAACAGTTTGACCCGCATTAGTCTGAAACCCGCACGGTATATGAGTATGTCCGCAAAGGATTAAATTTGCATCAACACCGCTAATCATTTTTTCAACCTCCTCTAACGGTGTATCAGGCATTATATCTTCATTATTTCTCCGTGGGGAACCATGAACCATCAAGATTTTTACCCCATCCACAGTAAGTGTTTTCTGTACCGGTAATTCCTTTAAGAATTCTATCTGATGCTGACTGAGAGTTTTCGCTTCTTCTTTTAATGCATTTGCCATAATTGGAGCATTTTTTGCAACATTATTATAAACTTCTTCACTATATTCAGCAATCATCTTATCAGTATTACCCTGAATCATTTCTATGTTTTCATGCTTAGACAGGCTCATACAAAAATTAACAGTATCCCCCGGTTCCGGCCCTGCAAGTGCGTAATCTCCTAAAAATAATATCTTTTCACATTCGTTTCTTTGAATGTCCTCTAATACCGCCTCTAATGCAAGTAAATTACCGTGTATATCGGATAAAACCGCTATTTTCATCTGAACCTCTCCTTAAATTCTGTTTTACACCTCCTATTTTAACACTAATACCCATGAATAGTTAATAATGAACAGCAAACAGACACTACCTTTTCTTTCTGTTTGAATAAATCTCAATTGATTTTTCTGTTTACAAATCACTCTTAACTATTCACTCTATATACTTTAATCATTTTTTTTAATTTTGCAAGTGGCTCCCATGCTTTTGCTATAACTGAATCATGTCAAACCCAGACACAACATGCATTTCCATGATTGTTAAGTTTTGTAAACCATATAAAACAAAAAAGTCAATTTTCAAAAACAAAAAAACTTTATCATGGTACAGGGAATTAAAAGAGTAATTAAACAAATTTCCAAAACAAGTTTAACAAAGATTAAACAAGATGACAAATGAGTTTAGTTAAAATGAAAAACTATTTGCTCGGCGTAAAGCCTCAAAATAGTGGGACAGACTTTTAGTTTTCTAAAATCGAAGAACACGCCTAACGGTATGTGAAACAAAGCGACATTAAAACACAATAAGATGTTTAATGATAGTGCAAATACTCACATACGACCTGTATGATATAGTTCATACAGCAACTATACAACAGGGATAGGCAAAGTTCCGATAAAACACACTTAATCATACCTGAACAACTTATAAATATAATAAGTTGAAAAACAGGGTAAAACAACACAAACAAATTTTAAGGCAATTTAGTATTACACAATTCATAAGGAGATTTTATTATGGTTAACTTCAACGCTTTAGCACCCGGTTTTTACGATTTTGACGGAAACGCTTCAAATGTTTATGGAGTAGGTATTCAAAAAACTTTTAATGGTAACGTATTACCAAACCCAATTGCATTAAGCAATGTCGGAGCATACGTCAGATCAGGATTTGTTGATCCAACAATTCAAGGCGACTTTTTACTCAATGATGTTAAAGATTCATTTGCAGCAACAAATGCAATATATCAAAACCAATACACATATCCGATGAGTGTTGACAACAGTTGGCTTGCATAAGCCAATCTGATAACACAAACAGTGTTCGGATATAAACAGAATGCAAATGTCAAAAATTGTATAGGATAGTTTCTACGCAAAATATAGACTTTGCTGACATAAAAATATACCATAAAGTCAAAGAATAACTATCTATTATTCTTAACTCAATTGGTACCTAAAAACGAAAATGAATAATTGACTACATGTGTATCCCCTAAAAATGTCATGAATTTATTTTCGGGAATTATAAAAATTTAACGTGAATTTATATCAAAGTTTCGGTTAAATCATAATATTCTCCAGTGTAATAAAAAGGCAGACCATAAAAAGTCTGCCTTCTTTTATTCTTCTGATATAACCTATTTACCTTCCTTCCCCTGAAAATAAAAACACTAAGCTGTAGGGTGCGTCGTTTTGACGCACCAATTATACTCAAACATTTTTGTGCATCGTTACATATTTACCCCTGACGCACCAAAATAATTTTTAAATTTACCCCTATTCTA
The DNA here is from genome assembly GCA_902767275.1 of uncultured bacterium. Classification (GTDB taxonomy): domain Bacteria; phylum Cyanobacteriota; class Vampirovibrionia; order Gastranaerophilales; family Gastranaerophilaceae; genus UBA2883. Next base: position 5,180 of record CACXGY010000018.1, read on the forward strand.
ACCAAA
>CACXGY010000019.1 GCA_902767275.1 uncultured bacterium
AGAAATGGGTCATTCCATTTTGTACTATGATTTCGTTTCCTATTATTTTTTATTAATATTTCTATTTAATATATTCCTATAATATTTATTATGTACAATACCAATAAACTATTCCTGAATTTGAGTTTCGACAACATTATTTTTAAGCAAAAGCAAAACTAGTACTAACTATGCATTTTTTTTTAAGTTATCTCGGACAGGAATATATTGCAAGGCGAACCTGATTGCTAAAAATCGGATTCGCCTTGCTGTTTGATATGATAATTAAGTATATCTATTCGCTTAATGTTAATAATGATTTTACAGATTGAGCATTATCTCTGACTTCTTCAACAGAGTGCATATTGATAGTATCATCTAATATTTTTATCACTTCTGTTTTATCTTCAAGAGCAAGAATTTCATTAACTGTACTCATTGCAACTATAGGACTTAAATCGTTAATCCCCTTGCCTTCATTGATAATGACAACCTTTAAAGAATCATGTACATTTTTTCTTACTAATGCTTTTGATGTCAATTCTCTAATTTCATTATCAGGAGAATTTGTACCTAATTCTTCAAGAATCTCGATAGATTCCATATCTTCATGTTTTTCTAATGCATCTATAATTTTTTCTATTTTTTTGTTCATTATGCAACTGCCTTTCCTGATTCTTTAGAAAGTTTTTCGTTTTCAGCAACCCAGGTCGCTTTTAAGTCTTTGATTGAAGCATGCTCATTTATGTGTTTCAAGTCTAAAATCCTTGCCCCACTTTTGACAGGTTCCGGTTCCGGTTTGTGCCATTCAAAAACTTGTGAGATTCTGCCTTGCATTGATTTTCCCATCTCTGCAATAGAATTTTTTGCATTTCTTACAGAATCAACTCCTCTTGCAATACTTTCTCTGACTTTACTTGCGAATAATGCAATAGGTTGTGTTAATCTTGTTTTAAAATCCACAACTGCACTGATTACTGCACCTGCCATCATCTTCATTTTATTAGGCTTTGGTGCTTCTATCGGCTTGATTGCTTGGAACACATCGGCAAACGGTAATACGCTTCCGCCGAAGGCTTTCCCTCTAAAACTGTTTTTTTCAAACGGATTTGTAGATGTTGATTTCTTTTTCATACCAACAGCACTTAATGTGTTGCTCATTATTGAACTTATTTCCATCGAAATGTCCTTTCTATCTTTGTAGGTAAATTTACCATTCTAGAATAACATTTCAAACAAAAATCAAATCCTTTATTTGGATGATATATAGAGTGTATTTGTTACTATTCATTTATTCTCGGGTATTAGTACTCAATTCCTTTTTATATTTAACTTCTGACACATTTTATTAACTTTTGTAACGAAAAATGTGCCATGTGAAATCGGTAAAGTTGTATATACTTTATATATATGTAAGCAATCTGCAAACAGTAAATAAACAAGAGGACGAGAGAGTAAAATGTCAGTATTAAATACATACGACATCAATGCAAAAGCAAATGAAATTTCTGAAGACTTGATGAAAGTCGATAATTCAGAAGATAAATCTGCGATATTGTTCGAGGAGATGAGAATCATGGCTGTGAACAATATGCAAAGATTTAACTTAGGTTTATACAAAAAAACAACTTAACTTAACTCAACTTAATTCCCACTAACTTAGTTTAGCGTCTGATTTCACTCAGTCGCTTTTTTTTTGTAGAAATAGTATATATATTTATTTAATATTTCTTAACAAAATATGCAATTCTTGAATTGATATATACTTTATATATACATATTATGGCTAAAACAAATATTCAAAGTACAGAAATAAATACTCCACCTCCTAAGACTCCTCCTAAAAAGAAGTCAGGAAAACCTGCTGCATCACAACCTCAAAGTGAAAAGGAAACTGATAATGCACGATGGTATTGTCGTGGATATGCAAAAAATCTTGATAGAGAAGACGGAAAATTAGACGGAAAAATAGATAAATCTATTTGGAATCCGTTTGCTTCAAAGTTTCAGATAAAACAAACAAATAAAGCATTTGTCACAGTAGATGAAGCAATAGGAGATTTGCTTGAAATAGTTGATAAAGTTTCTGATGAACTAACGAATGAGGCAAATCACAGATTTGGTCATACACCTGTTCGTGGAGGCGGCGGTATAAAAGATGCACCAAAAAGGCCGCAAAAACAAACTAAACCAAAAACTGCCGGTACAGGTTTGTTAAAATGGGGAGGAAAAATTCTTGCTGCTTTAACAAATAATATGAATACTTCGTCAGGTAGTTTAGGTCCTGTATACAGTCCTGTTACTTATACGATAAGACAAAGCAGTGCTAATAAATTAGGACATTTGTTAGATGATCCGGATAAGTTTGTATCTCAAAATTCTAATGCATCTGTTCAAGAAGCATTACGCAGAGGTGCAGGCATGTCTGAATCCTTTACACCGCTTGCTTCGAAATTGTTAAGATTATCTGTGACACCGTCAGAAATGACTGTTGGCAGACATAGCGGATATACAGTCTTAAATCCTCAACAATCTAAAACAAAATTAGGACAATTGTATATGCGTGAAGGTGATATTAACGCATACGGATACAGAATTAATCATCTTACTTCCGAAAAAATGAAATATAACACTGTTGTTTTTGATGCAAAATCTAAGGAAGCACAGATTGTTTCAAAAGAAAGTGATTTGCGAGAAGCGGTAAAATGGTGGATTAAAAACGGTGCATATAAGGTTCAATATCTTGGCGGGATTTTGAATGATAAAAAAGACACTCAACTTTCGATTAACCAATGTATTTTTGCGGGGATGTCATGCAAAGATAACGGTAATTCATATACCGTAAGCGGTTATATTGAGGATGTATATGATTTTGACGAAAATGAATGCGGATATGGCGGCTACACCGGTACAACCGAGGACTTAAATCATATTGGAGCATTGGCACAGAAAAAAGGCGCATTAAAACCGTATAGAATATTGATTCCATTTACATTAAGTATTCCGAAAAGCGAACTTAACGCTAAGAAAAAATAATATAATACAATTTCTAAAAACGATGCTTTTCTTATGAAAAAGCAATAAGAGTTATAGACAATATTATTATAAAACGAAGAATTTATATAATTAGATTCTTCGTTTTTGTTTGTTATATAATAATATTGTGTTGCGGGAAGTACCCGCCGGTAGGAATTATAAAGGAATAAAAAATGGAAAATTTATCATCTTTACAAGTTGAAAGACTTAAATACCAACCTAAATTACCTTCATCTTTGTCGGAAGGTATTAACAAATTATTGTACAAAGAAGGTTCTGCAACAGAATCTGTTGCTAATCAGTCTGAAATAAAAGAATTATTTAAAAACACTTATGGTAAACCAACCGTAACATTTTCTTCTTCAAGTGAAAGTAAATCTTATGAACAAAGAAATGTCGGTGTAATATTATCCGGCGGACAGGCTCCCGGCGGACACAACGTTATTGCAGGTTTATACGATGCTTTGAAACAAGCAAATTCTTCAAACAAATTGTACGGTTTCTTAGGCGGCCCTTCAGGGATTATTGAAGGAAAATATATCGAATTTACCGATGAGTTTATGAATGAATACAGAAATACAGGTGGTTTTGATATTATTGGTTCCGGCAGAACAAAACTTGAAACAGAAGAACAATTTAAAGCATCTTTAGAAGTTTGCAAAAAATTAAATATCTCCGCTGTTGTAATTATTGGTGGTGATGATTCAAACACAAATGCTGCACTTTTAGCAGAATGGTTTGTTGCAAATAATGCAGGTATTCAAGTAATCGGTTGTCCAAAAACAATTGATGGCGATCTTAAAAATGAACAAATTGAAATTTCTTTCGGTTTTGATACTGCGACAAAAACATATGGCGAACTTATCGGAAACATCGAAAGAGATGCAAACTCTGCTAAGAAATATTGGCATTTTGTTAAAATTATGGGTAGAAGTGCTTCTCACGTCGCTCTTGAAGCAGCATTACAAACTCAACCTAATATTACTTTGATTTCTGAAGAAGTTGAAGCAAAGAAAATGTCTTTATCTTCAATAATTGATTATATGACTGATATTATCACAAGACGTTCTCAAAACGGTAAGAACTTTGGGGTTGCTATTATTCCTGAAGGTTTGATTGAGTTTATTCCTGAAATGGGTGCTATGATTGCTAATCTTAATGATATTATGAGTTCATTAGAAAAAGACAGCACTTATTCTAATGCTGAACAGGCAGAAAAATTCTCAATAATAGAAAATACTTTATCAAGTGAAAATTCAAAAGTGTTTGCTTCATTGCCAACATTGATTAAATCACAATTATTAATGGATAGAGATCCTCACGGTAATGTTCAAGTATCAAAAATTGAAACTGAAAAATTGTTAATTTCTATGATTGAAGAAAAATTAAAAGGTACAGGGGTTAAATTCTCTGCTCAATCTCATTTCTTTGGTTATGAAGGCAGATGTGCATTTCCTTCTAATTTTGATGCGGACTATTGTTATTCGTTAGGTTATAATGCGTTTGCATTGATTACGTTTGGATTGACAGGTTATTTATCATCTGTGAGAAACTTGACAGCACCTGCCAGTGAATGGATTGCAGGCGGTGTACCTCTTACTATGATGATGAATATGGAAAGAAGACATGGCGAAATGAAACCTGTTATTAAAAAGGCATTGGTTGAATTAGACGGCCCTGTATTCAAGAAATTGGAATCAAACAGAGAGGACTGGGCAATGAATGACAGATATTTGTTCCCTGGTGCTATTCAATACTTTGGACCTAGCAGTGTTTGTGATATTACTACTCAAACATTGGCTCTTGAACAAGGTAAAATTTTATCTGCCGCAATGTAGATAATACTTAATATTTTTAAAAGAGATGCTCGTATTATACGGGCATCTCTTTGTTATATAATATATTTCTTAACTTGTTATAAAGATACTGAGGTTGTTTTATATAGTAAATATTATGTACATTTATATAGTTTATTTTGTGTTCAACTTTATATTTACCCCTATTTATTGTAAAATATTTTCAAGAATAGATTTAATAAGGAATTAAATAATGTTAAAAGGGAACGAAATAAGAGATTTATACATAAATTATTTTAAAGAAAAACGTCAACATACGGTTGTAAAGAGTTCAAGTCTTGTACCTGATAATCCCACGGTGTTGTTGACAACAGCAGGCATGTTACAATTTTTGCCAATATTTTTAGGAATTCAGCCGTGTCCTTATGAACCGGCAAGAGCAACATCTTGTCAAAAATGTGCAAGAGCAGGCGGAAAAGATTCTGATATCGAAAACGTTGGTCGTACCCCTCGCCACCATACATTCTTCGAAATGTTAGGTAATTTCTCTTTTGGCGATTATTATAAAAAAGAAATTATTCCTTGGGCATGGGAATTTGTAACCGAAGTTCTGAAACTTGACAAAGATAGACTTTGGATAACAATTTTTGAAACAGATGATGAAGCATACGATATCTGGAGAAGTATAGGCGTTCCGGCAGAACGTATTAAAAGAAAAGGGAAAAAAGATAATTTCTGGGGACCTCCGGGTGCGTCAGGTTCTTGTGGACCTTGTTCTGAAATTCATTACGATTTAGGCGAAGAATACAAATGTGATGACCCTAATTGCGGTATTGATACCTGTGAATGTGACCGCTGGGTTGAAATTTGGAATCTTGTATTTACAGAATTGTATCAAGACGAAGAAGGTAATCAATCTCCGCTTGAAAAGAAAAATGTTGATACAGGCATGGGCTTGGAACGTATTACTATGGTTTGTCAGGGCGTTGCCTCAACTTTTGAAACTGATCTCTTAAGACCGATTTTAGATAAAGTTTCTGAAATGAGCGGTGTTCCGTATAAAAAATCAGAAAAAACAGATGTTTCTTTAAGAATCATAACTGACCATGCAAGATGTGTAACTTTTCTTATCTCTGATGGTGTTATTCCGGGGAATGAAGGAAGAAGTTATGTATTAAGAATGATTTTAAGACGTGCATTAAGACACGGTAAAATCTTAGGGATGGAACTTCCTTTCTTACACAAATTGGTTGATGTTGTTGTAGAAAACTACGGCAAGGCTTATCCTGAACTTGTTGAAAATAGGGGTAAAATAATAGATACAATAAAGAAAGAAGAAGAAAGATTTAACAAAACCTTAGACAGAGGTTATAAAATGCTTGAAGAATTCATCAGTAACAAAAAAGATATTGATGGAGAAAGTGCATTTAAACTATATGATACATACGGGTTCCCGTTTGAACTTACAAAAGAAATCGCTGAAGAAAGTGGTCTGAGTGTTGATGAAGCAGGTTATAAAAAGGCTATGCAAGAGCAAAAAGACAGAGCAAAAGCAGCGACTGCAAAAATCTCTGTTACAGGCGATATGAAATATGCAAAAATGGAAGAACAAGTAGGTTCAACCGAATTTGTAGGTTATACAGAAAATGAATGTTTCGCAAAAATATTAGGTACAATAGAAGGCGAAGGTTTTGTGGATGTTGTATTAAACAAAACACCTTTCTATGCTGAATGCGGCGGTCAGGTAGGAGATAGCGGTATTATTGAAAATGATAATCTTAAACTTGAAGTATTGACGACATTCAAAGTAAATGAACTTTATGTTCATCGTTGCACTTTGTTAAACGGTGACATTGAAATCGGAGCAGAAGTTAATGCAAGAATTGATTCTGACAGACGAGAAGAAATCAGAATACACCATACATCCGCTCACTTATTACAAGCAGGTTTGATAAAAGTTGTTGGTAATGAGGTTAAACAAGCCGGTTCTCAGGTTGAAGAAAATCGTATGAGATTTGACTTTACTTTCTCAAGAGCAATGACTCCTGATGAAATTAAAAAAACAGAAAAACTTATCAACGGTTGGATAAAAGATGGGCTTGAAGTTCATACGGATGTAATGTCTATCGAAGAAGCAAATCAAACAGGTGCAACTGCATTGTTTGGAGAAAAATACGGTGATACCGTAAGAGTTGTTTCAATAGGAGGTAAATGTAGCGGACAAGAAACTGCACATGAGTGTATTTCTAAAGAATTTTGTGCCGGTACTCATGCTCGCAACACGGCTGATTTAAGATTGTTTAAGATAGTTTCGGAAGGTGCTATCGCTGCAGGAACAAGAAGAATTGAAGTTGTTGTCGGAGATGCTGCTATTGATTATTTAAATTCAAAAGCAGAAGAAATTGATAAACTTTCTTCTAAATTCAAAGTTCATTACGATGAAGTTGAAGAAAGGGTTGAAAAATTATCAGAGGAAAACAGAGAACTTCAAAAACAAATTGTTGAATTAAAGAGTGCAAATGCCCGTGCTAAGTTTGATACTTTCTTATCAAAAGCCCAAGGGGTAGGGATAAATGGGGTTGATGGAAAGTTATTTATCTCTAAAATTGAACTAATGGATAATGACAGTATTAAAGCGGGTGTTGAATTTTTATCTGGTAAACTCGGCGAAAGTATTATTATTCTTGTATCGGAAAGAATGGTGCTTGTTAAAGTATCTGATAGTTTTGTAAAAGCGGGGGTTAATGCTGGAAAACTTGTCGGAGAAATTGCTAAAGCAACCGGTGCAAATGGTGGCGGCAGACCGAATTTTGCTCAAGGCGGTATTAAAGATGCTTCAAAAATTGATGATATCCTTGTTAAAATTGAAGCAGATTTAAAATCATAATCATAAATTTGCTAAAAAGTTTTGTTCATGTTTCAATAAAGATACTGAGAGAAATCTCTCTAGTCTAAAGAAAGGTTATCGGTTAATCCGATATAGAACCCGAACGGTTTGAATACTAACAGAAATATAAAATTAGCAAAATTTGCAGGCTTTTGTTACGGCGTAAAAAGAGCCGTTGATACTGTGAAAAAATTAAAAGCCGATAATCCTGATAAAAAT
>CACXGY010000020.1 GCA_902767275.1 uncultured bacterium
CTTCTAATCTTGCTGCCCCGTATTCAATCTGGTGCATTCTTGATGTCAAATTAAGCAATCTTGCTTGTGAACTTGATAAACCCATATTTTATCCCTTATCTAACTTACATTTATAAAATACGGACATGTTTTTGAAAAACTTTAGTTTTTTTTATTCATTTGTTACATTTCGTAACACATGTCATATTCATGTAATCCTTGTCGGACATGCTTCTAAGGGATTGTGATATAATTTTTGTATGATAAACATTCGTTTTATTATATCCACACTATTACTTATAGCCTTAGGAATAGCACAACCTGTATTTGCTGGCGAATACAAGGTATTAGTTATTCCTAATTCTTGTATTGATTCAACAAAAAAACATACAATTGATACTGTTGATATTGAGGAATTGTTATCTAAAAAGATAATCAATCGCATGGAAGATACAGGAATGGCATGTGCTCCGACTATAGATATTTTAAGGATTTCTATTTTGAACAATCCTTATTATGTTCAAAAGGCTGTTAATCCGATAAATAATGCGAAAATAATTTCAAATTCCTATAATGTTTATAAAGTAATATTAGTATCTTCCAAATTAGAAGTTATCAGTCCTGTCCAACAGAAAGAATTTTGGCAAAAATTAAATCTTCCTGTTATTTCACAACATGAGTCAAATACTCAATTAGTCACAACCGTTACGATGTATGACATGAAGTCAAATCAAATTTTGTGGAGTGATGTATATTATCAAAAGGTTGATCAAATTGGCAACAACATTAATAAATATAATGATAATAAAACTAAACTGACTGCCGTAAATAATTATTATGACAAATTGGCAAACAATGTATTGAGGGATTTGAGTGAAACGACAACAACTTCTGCAATATTGGTTAAATCCGGTTCTGCTGTTAAAACCGAACCTACTGTTACTAAGACATTGACACCTAAATCAAATGAGTCAAAAATTACTATTGCAGAAAAAAATATCACAAAAAAAGAAGTTCAAAAACCTATAAAAGAAAAACAAGAAGGATTTTTATCAAGATTAAACAGAAACATTAACAACAAATATTCTGAAATGAAAAAATCACATGAACAAAAATTAGCAGAAAAAACAAAATTGCAAACAACAAATGTAAAAGCAAGTTTGAGTTCAAAACAATCAGAAAAAGTCAATAAGACGCAATCAGTATTCCTTCCGTTTATGAAACCTGAAATGAAGAAAGTTGCAGGAAAAGATATAAAGAGTCCTGTTGAAAAAACAGCAAATAAAAAAGATGTACAAAAAACTGTCGTAAAAAATACTACAGAGCAAAACATTCGTATCAAAAATACGAAACAATCTTCTAAAATTATTACAACCAAAAAAGAACGACCAAAACAAATAGTTCAACAAAAAGTGAAAAAAGAAAACAAAATTATCACAAATACGGCAAATGTGATATCAACTACTAAAACAAAAATAAAAGAATTGTTTGCAAAGAAAACAGACAAAGAACAAAATAAAACAGTCAATAAATCTGTAAAACAAAAAGATAAAACTGTAAAATTATCCACTCAAAAAGAAACCAAGCAAAAAACGATTGCCGTAAAAAACGTTAAACCAAAAGAAAAAAAAGTGTCTATCGGAGAGCGAATAAAAACAAAATATCAATCAATAAAAGAAGCGTACCTGGAAAAACAAGAAAACAAAATAAAAAATGCAGAAGAAAACTATACGCATGTCATTACTCCTATAACAGAGGATATTCCGCAGGTAAACAGTTATATTCAAACCAAACCGAGAAACAATGCCAGAAGTTTTAGTCCGAGATTTGATTCTTCGATCAATGATATATAAAAGAGTAAACTGTGTCAGTGTTCGAAAATAATAATACTATTCGCTTAACAATTTGCACAAGGACTAAATTGTAGTATAATCTTCTTATGAATGGCTTTGTAAAAAGATTATTATTGGGATGTGCATTATTATCAGTTATGTCTGTATCGTGTTATGCAAATGACTTAACAGATGACTATTTTGATATTGCTCAGAATTATTACAAAGAAGGTAATAGTGCAAAAGCAATGGAATATATTAACCAAATTCTTGAGATTGAAAATAACAATCTTCCGGCATTAGGGTTTAAAATAAAATTAACCCCGCCGACTTTTTCCAAGAAATTACCTGATATAAACAAGCCATTAATATTTGATGTTCCGTATATTCAAACAGGTAATACAGCATCGGATGCATATTATACACAGGGTTTAAATTGTTACAAATCAAAAGATTATGCAGCGTCAGAGTCCGCACTAAAATCTGCAGTGCAAGCAAATCCTAATAACTTTAGAGCGTACAATACTTTAGGACTTGTATATTGGGCACAAAACAAACTAAATGATGCGAAAACATCTTTTGAAAAGTCAAATAATATTAATCAATCATATACCGTTCCGCTTGATAATTTAGCACAGATATACAGACAAACAGGCGAGAAAGATAAGTGTCATATCACTTTATTAAAAGCACAAAACCAAAACTCTCAAGATTTTTGTGCATTTTTGCTGCTCGGAGATTATTATAAAGATACCGGCGATTACACTAATGCTTTAAAAAATTATAGAGAAGTTATTTCTATTAATCCTAAATACAATCTTGCATATTTTAAAATTGCACAAGCAAAAACAGACAATTTAGACTTTACAGGTTCAAATGCAACCCTTAATTATTATTTAAAATCAAATCCAAAAGATGATTTTGCATATTACTTAATTGCAAAAAATTATATATATATGAATGAATATAACAAAGCCAAAGAAAATATTTATAAAGCAATTTTAATATGTAATTGTCGTGAATATCGTGCTGAACTCGGAAAAATCAATTATAAAAACGAAGACATTCAAGATGCACTTGATGCCTTTAAGAGTTCTGTAAGTTCAGAAACTACTCCTGAAATATATAATTATATGGGGATGTGTTATTTTAATCTTCACGACTTTAACAAAGCAATATTAAATATAAACAAAGCAATCTCATTACCTGATACAAGAGTGTTATATTATTATAATCTTGCACAGGTATATTATACATTGAAGGATAATACAAATTACTCCAGATATATGTCATTAGTCAAAGATTTTCAACCTGCGACTTGTCAAGATTATATTGATTTAAGCGGAATTTTACTTGATTCTGAAAGCAAAAATGCAGCAATTCTTGTCCTTAATCAAGGTATAGAGAAATACCCTAAAGTTAAGGAATTGTATCTTGAAAAATTAAAAATATATGATTTAACCAATGATACTCAAGGTATCGGACAGACAAAACTTGAAATGGAAAGTATTTTTAAATAATGAATAAAACAAATTTTATAAAGTTGTTCACTCTGATTTTTATAACAATCTTTGGCTGTTTAATTAGTATTCAAGGATGTGTTGCAGGTTCATCAGATTTAACTTTTGCACAAATTAGTGATGCACATTATTCTTCTTTTGAAGCGGACACATCTTTTAAAGTCTTGAGTTCCACAGGCAAAATTTTAAATGATGTAATCACTCAGGTTAATTCCTGCAATGATATAGATTTTGTTATGTTTACAGGCGATATGATTAATCGCCCCAGACAAGATCAATTATTAGAATTTATTGAATATGCCAATATGTTGAATTATCCGTGGTATGTTGTTTTTGGCAATCACGATATTGCCCATAACGGAACACTTACAAAAAAATTATATTTTGAGATAATAAGCGAACATAATAAAAATTTTTGTTATAAAACACCTTATTATTCTTTTACACCTAAAAAAGGATACAAGGTTATCGGATTGGATACAATCATTGATTATAAAATGACCTCACAAGGCGAAGTATCTGAAGAAGAATTGTGTTGGTTAAAAGACGAATTGGATAATTCTAAAGATGATGTTGTCATAATATTTACACATGTTCCGTTGATAGAACCGTTTCCAAGTGAAAACCACAAACTTAAAAACAGTTATGAACTCAAACTTCTTTTAAAGAAATATGACAATCCGATAATTGTATGTTCAGGACATTATCACGCAACAAAAATTTTTCAAGAGAATAATATTCTATATATAAACACTCCGTCACTTGCTTCTTATCCTAATGCGTTTAGAATTATTACCGTTTGTCCTCACAGGAATAAAGTTGATGTAAATATTTGTTTTAAAGAAACAACATTAAAATCAATTCAAGACAAAGCGAAAATGAAAGTAATGGGTTCAACATTATTATATGGAAGCGAAACAGACAGAAATAATACTATTGAACTTCCCAGAAAAAGAGATAGAAACTCTTTTTAAACAATTAAAAAAGGTGTCGTCTTTCCCCGAAGAATTTTGAAATAAATCAGATATCAAGTCAAAAATTAACAAAAAAATAATATAGGCAAATCCCTTTTTATAAAAGGTGTTTAGAGTGATAGAAAATCATAAATATTTTGCTTAACATTTTGTAACAAATTAGCAAAAAAAAGCGAAACCATGTTATATTAAACATGTTAGTGTTTTATTAAATTATGAGTTTTCTGTAGGAGGTCATTATGGATTCCTTGACTGTTACGAGTTTAAAGGGGATTAGTACCCGCCGAAACAGTTTCAAATCTGAGACGACCACGACACCAATACAGGTACAACCTGTACAAGAGCCGCCGTCGCCGCAAGTTTCGACAAATAATAAGATAAGCAATACCGTTCCGATAGTCACATCGGCATTAGCATTAGCATCACTGGGCGTTGCCTCCTGGGCATTGGTTAGAAAACCAAATAGTGTTAAAGGGATTGAGAGAGAATTAAAAAACATTTCACGAGATATTAAGGACACAAAAACCACTCAAACAAATATTGAAAACTCTGTTAACGGGTTAAAAGATACCATTAATGGAGTAAGAAGTAACTTTGAACAAACCGTTAATGATGTAAGAAAAGGTTTAAGCGATGATATAAACGGGGTTCGAGGAGAATTAAACGAAGTAAGAAGCACTGCAAGAGCAGCCCAAGCAACAAATATGCTAACAAGAGATGTAGAAATTAATGGGCAGCATTTCCAATTAGCATCAGTAATGCATGGCTATGGCAAAGAAGAAGGAAAATTAACAGAACAATTGAGGACAGAATCTGCAAGAAGAATTCTAGGTGCAGTTAAGCCTATTGAATTACCGAAAAATGCAATGATAAGAGTGCCGACCGCAGAATACGCAGGATTTGCAAAAACCGGCGGATTAGCAATTGTTCCTAAAGAATTAACAGCAAACCTCGGTGCAGTTATCAACAATAAACAAAAAGCAGAGTTAATAGTTGATACTCCTATGTATTTAGGACAAGTAGAAAACGCTCAATTCTTTAGTATCGTTAAAAAAGGCGATAAATACGAATATGTCAATAAAAAGAACGGCAAAGAAAATGTAATGGCAACCGTTAGAAAAATTGATGATATGCAAGTGCCTATATATACAGACAAAGGCAAATCAGTTGAGCATGTAGAAGTATTTATGTCAGATGAGATGAGAACTCCTGTTGATTATAACGATACTTTAATGCAATTTGATGAACAAACATCAAAAGCAATACAAGACTCAATAAACTCAGGCAAAGATTATGACACTCCACTTGTCAAATTTACAGCCCCTAAAGAAATGGGCGAATCTCCGAAAGCGGAGGTTAAATACCATACAGTATTCTATAAAAATGATAAATTTAGAATGGATGGGCCGGTACAAGAAGGAAAAATAAAAAATATATATAATGACCAAACAACACAAGCAGGTGAAACAGAAAGAAATATATATTTCGGTAAATATTTCTATGAAAACTTGCTATCAAACCACGAAACGTCGGATAAGAAATTAAAGGCAGATTTGATTATCGGTAATGATTGGCATACAGGTCCAATCTCTGCAATGACGAGATTGTTGACTCCTGCAAGAAAGGCAATGGGATTAGAACCCGAATTGGCAGATAAAATACAAAACACACCGATAATTACGATTATGCATAATTTTAAACTTCAAGGCACAGTATGGCATTCGCAAGACAAGTTAATGAATGTTATGTTTGGAGAACATGCCGCTAAAATTGCAGAAAATGCATGGATGCCACAAAAAGCAGAAATGCCCGGACATCTTATGAACGGTTTATTCTCGGGCAGAGATTTGAACCCTCAAACTATGGCTATGGCTTATGCTGATGATATTGTATTCGTTTCAAGAGGAAACTTTACAGAAGCATCTACCGTCGGAGAAAAGGGTGGAACGAACTATGTACTTGCTTCCATGAGAGGAAGAACATGGCAATATTCTGATCGTGCAAAACTTGAAGAAATAGGTATGGCAAACGGAATCAGACCGGAAGAAGTAGGACAATTCCCGACTGCAAAAGGTATCACGAACGGATGTGACAGGGTTAATAATATTTTGACTCCTAAAAAAGCAAGAAACCTTGAAACAGTATTAGGATTAAAGATCGGGTCATTGATGTGTGATGAAAAAGCGGTATTAGATCCGTTTAACGCACATCAAAACAATAAACGTGTATATCTTCAAAAAGTAGTAGAAGAAGTTAAACTCGCAAAAGACACCGCAGGCAAAGAAAATCCGTTAAAAGTATTCAATCCTGAACAAACCGATCTTACAGGTGTAGATGAAAACACTCTTGTATTTGGTATGGCAGGCAGAATAGTTGACCAAAAAGGTATTGATATTTATGCAGCGGGTTATGAAGAATATATAAAACGTGGTAACTTTGACAAGAGCAATCCGCCTGTATGTTACTTACAAGGTATAGGCGATCAACAATATATTGATGCATTTATGGCTGCAAAAAACAGAATTAGAGAAATCAATCCTGTTGCCGCAGATAGAATGATATATGCCGGTGTATTCTCAGAAGCAGGCAGATATGACGGATGTAAACTAATGTCGGATATATCTGTAATGTCATCTTGGGATGAACCTTGCGGACTTGTTCACAAAGAAATCGGATACACAAGTGGTGCTATTTCAATGGTTAATGAAGTAGGCGGACTTCGTGACGGTTTGAAAGGATATGTACGTGGTGCAAGTGCAGAAGATAACAAGGGTGCAAATTCAATCTTTGTAAAATTTACTGATAAAGATACCCATTCTTATGACGATGCAATGCGTAAAAATGCAAGTTCATGGGCAGATGCTTTTGAAACTGCCGCAGAATGGCACAAAGATACTAAATCATTCGCAGAAGGGATTAAAGAATCCTATCTTGCTCGTCACGATTGGTTGAGAGGTAAAGTTCAAGAGTATGTTGAAATCGGTAAACGTCATGGCGTTTTTGCTGATTCCGTTGACTCTAAATATACTTTATAAATTATTTTATATTGTTTTTTATAAAAGAGAGTTCAAGTTTTATGAACTCTCTTTTATTATATATTCAACTTGCTATCTGACTATATTTAATCTATAATACAGAAATAGAGAGAAGATTATAGGGGTTTTTTATGAAGTATGAAAATATTTTTGCGTTATTTGAAAAAGTAGCGAATGAAAACAGTAATAAAGTTGCCCTTGCAATGAAGTCAAAATGGGGCTGGAGAGAAATTACTTATAAAGGTCTTAGTTTGATGGCTCAAAAATTGGGTGCATATCTTATAAATGATTTAAAACTTGAAAAAGGAGAAAGGTTAGCAATATTATCCGAATCGAAACCTGAGTATGCTCCGTGTGTATTTGGCTCAGCACTTGCCGGTTTAGTGACGGTTCCGCTTGATAATAAACTTACCATATATGAATTAGAATCTATTTTATCTAACTGTGAACCGACAGTAATGTTATGTTCCGGTGCTAATCTTGAAAAAGCAAGAGAGGTTCAAAAAAGAGTTCCGTCAATAAAACATATTATTTTGATGGATTCCGCAATGTTTGATAACAAAGATGTTCCAAGTCTTTATTCCATTCCGGAAGTTTATCAGGCTAAATGGAGAAGAAGACCTTTAAGTGCAACAGCATTTATTATATATACGTCAGGCACAACAGGTGCTCCAAAAGGAGTTCAAACAACATATAAAAATATTCTTACTCAAATGTATGATTTAAGACCTGTGTTCAAAAAAATCATGCCTGATGATGATGTCAGATTATTATCAATCTTACCTATGAATCATTTATTTGAAATGACAGTAGGCTTCTTTGCGATGTTAATTAATGGTTATACAATCAATTATACAAAGAGTTTAAAACCAAAAGATATATTAGAAGTAATGGGCGAAAAAAAGATAAGATTTCTGGTTACGGTTCCTGCATTTTTAAAATTATTAAAGACTTCAGCAGAATCTGATATCAGAAAAAAATCACAAATATATCAATATTTATTTAAAGTCAGATATAATTTAGCAAGATTTTTGCCAAGAAATTTCAGAAGATTATTCTTCAAATCAGTTCATAAAATGTTCGGAGCAGAGTTATATGGTTGCATATCAGGCGGAGCACCATTGGATGAAATGGTAGGAGAATTTTTCGATAGAATAGGAGTTAGAGTATACCAAGGTTATGGGCTGTCAGAAACCAGTCCGGTTGCATCTATGGCAAGACCTAGCAGAAATTATGATATCACTTCTGTCGGACCTATTCTTGATTCTTACGAAGCAAAAATAGATGATGAAACAGGAGAATTATTGCTGAAAGGTCCATCCGTTATGAAAGGATACTATAAGCAAGAAGAATTAACGAAATCTGTTATTGATGAAGACGGATTTTTCCATACAGGAGATAAGGCTGAAATCAGAAAAGGTAATTTATATATTACAGGCAGATTAAAAAATATGATAGTTTTATCAGGCGGTAAGAAAGTATTTCCTGAAGAAGTTGAAAATGTGCTTGGTGACAGTCCTAACTTTGCAGAAGTTTGTGTTATCGGAATGCCACGTGTAGGCGGAGAAAAAGACGGCTGTGAAGAAATTGTTACTGTTATTGTTCCGCAAGAAGATTTTGCTAATAAATACAGTACAGATTCTGAATTGGAAAGTGCTGTCAGAGCGGAAGTTAAAACTCTCTCTACAAGATTAGCAAGTTATAAACGCCCTGTTAAGATTGTTATAAGACGCGATTCGCTTCCTAAAACAACTACTAACAAGTTGAAACGTAACGCTATAAAAGAACTTGTTGAACAAGTTTAATATAAATATTAAATATTTTTTAAAGGTGTGGTTAAACCCGCACCTTTATTATATTAATCAAAGAGTTAAATATGAATAAAAATCTTATTATTTCTGAAACTACTAAAAATAATTGGGAAAAGTTGCATGTTAACGAGGATGAATACATCAGTAAATTAACAAAACGTGCAAATAAATTATATTCTAAAAAACAATTCCTTCCCATAGAATACCTAAAAGATAAATCAAATTTATCAAAAGTAAAAAAAATAATTAATTATATTAAAACAACAAATTATGATATAGAAACACTTATTTATAACTTATCTTTAAATATTTTACAAAAACATAATCTGATTCACATAGATAAATATATAACTTCTAAAAATAAAAATTTGAAAAATGTATTAAATGAATATAAAAATAAAACCATTTGTCGTGATTTAATTGATATACAGATACCTATAGAAGGCGATATCTTAGGTTTTATATATCAGTCCTTGATGAGTGAGGGAAACAAAAACAAAAAAGGTTCTTATTATACACCGGAACATATTATTAATGATGTTCTTAATGATATTGAGTCAAATATTTTATTTCTTGACCCTTGTTGCGGAACCGGCAGTTTTCTTTTAAAAGCGGCTGATAAAATAAAAAACCCTGAAAATATATACGGGTGCGATTTAGATGAAATTGCTTGTTATATTTCAAAAATAAATTTGATTATAAAATACAAAGATAAAGACTTTATGCCCCAAATATATAATATCAATTTTTTATCGGAAAAAACGGATGAAATTTTCAGAAATAAAAAATTTGATGTAATTACTACAAATCCGCCATGGGGTGCAATGTTAACTCAAATAAAACATGAGATAAAAAAAAGTTTAACTAATATAGTTAAATCGAAAGAGTCTTATTCATATTTTATTGTTCAAGTAAAGAATTTATTAAAAGAAAATGGGAAATGCAGATTTGTCCTTCCGGAATCAATATTAAATGTAAAAACACATACTGACATAAGGAAATTTATATTAGATTCGTATTCTATTGAGGAAATAAAATCATGGGGACAGGCTTTTTCAGGTGTATTAACGAATGTTTTAACCATAAAATTATCTAATCGGAAATCTTCAAAAAACATTAAAATTATTACATCAGAAGGTATAAAATACGTAAAACAAACAGAATACACAAAATATGAAAATAATCGATTTATGCTTATTGATAACTCTGATGCCGAAATAATAAATCGCATATTTTTAACCGAACATTTAACATTAAAAAACAGTATTTGGGGATTGGGAATAGTTACAGGGGATAATAATAAGCATTTGTCAGATAATCCGAAAATCGGAGAAAAAATATATACCGGAAAAAATATTGAACCCTATTTTATAAAAGATAGCCTTCAATATATATCATATAATCGTGAGGAGTTCCAACAGGTCGCTTCGGAGGATATATATAGAGCAAAAGAAAAATTAGTTTATAAATTCATATCCAAAAAGCCAATATTTGCTTATGATGATAAACAACGATTGTTTTTGAATAGTGCCAATATATTAATTCCTAGAATTGAAACACACTCAATAAAGACAGTGATGGCATTTTTAAACTCAACCCTTTTTAATTATTTATACAAAAATATGTTTAATGAATTAAAAATATTAAAAGGGAATTTAGAGGAATTACCATTTCCTATATTAGATGAAAAAATAAAAAAAGAACTTGAAAATTATGTTGAAAAATATATAAAAATTAAGGATAATAAAATTCCGGAACATATTGATACTATTGTTTATAAAACATTTAGTTTAAGTAAAAAAGATATTAAAATTATTAAAAACAAATAATAAAATTTGAAAAATCAAATAGATATGTAATAATACTAATATGAAAAAAAGAGTAATAGCATTAGTTGATTGTGATTCATTTTTTGTATCATGCGAACAAGCAGATGACAAAGGATACAAAGGAACACCAACTTGCGTAATTTCCGGTAAAAACGGATGTGTAATTTCTCGTTCAAAAGAAGCAAAGCAGTTAGGTGTAAGAATGGGAATGCCAATGTTTATGGCAAGAAAAGAGTTTCCTGAAGCAAATTACATTGTTGCTGATCATCACAAATACCATGAATATTCAAAACGAGTGATGGAATGTTTGAATGATTATAGTCCTGATATCGAAATTGTATCAGTGGATGAAGCGTATATTGATTTAACCGGTACAAGACGGTTGTTCAAAAAAGATTATGTTGAAATATGCAAACAAATACGAGAAACAATTCTTGAAAAGACAGATATACCTGTTTCAATAGGATTAAGTTATTCAAAAATTTTAGCAAAACTTGCAAGTGATAAAGCAAAACATACCGGCGGAATTTTTAAAATAGGAAAGAATGATATAATCCCTGTTTTATCTAAAACAGAAATTGATGAAGTATGCGGAATAGGCAGAGCCAATGCTTTGACATTAAAACGTAACGGAATTTTGTTAGCATCAGAACTTATTCAAAAAGAAGATTTGTGGTTGAAATCAAAACTCGGAGTTAACGGAATCGAGTTGAAACATGAACTTATGGGGGAATGCGTTTCAAAAGTGAGCAGTAAATATGAACCGCCAAAGTCCATACAATCAACTTCAACAATTTGTGACGGAACATTTTCTGATAGTTTAGATATCCTTAAAATGGAGTTGTCCAGACACTTGCATACTGCATGTGCGAGATTAAGATATCATAAGGGAAAGTGTTCTGCCATAGGAGTTATGTTGAGAAGAAAAGATTTTGTA
The DNA here is from genome assembly GCA_902767275.1 of uncultured bacterium. Lineage (GTDB taxonomy): Bacteria > Cyanobacteriota > Vampirovibrionia > Gastranaerophilales > Gastranaerophilaceae > UBA2883. The sequence continues at coordinate 11,918 of CACXGY010000020.1, forward strand.
ACTTTGTATGAAAAACTTAATCTTATAAAGCCCACCGATTTTGAATTAACTCTGCAAAAAACGGTTAATGAATTATTGCCAAAGATATATAAAAGAGGCATTTTATATAGAAGCACAGGTATTGTTTTGGAAAATTTATCTTTTGAGGGAGAACAATTATCTTTGTTTTCTCAAGAGAACGAAAAAGAAAAAAATCTAAGCAAATGTATTGATAATATTGAGAAAAAATTCGGCAGAAATTCTATCAGAACAGGGTTTTAAATCATTTTCTGATGTAAGAAAAACTTTTTTGAATTAAATCTTCGGAATTTGTGTTTCCTTTTTTTAATTCATTATCAATAATAGGATTAGCAATTAAGAGTTCGCCGTTATTATATATAATATGATGCCCTGATTGCCATTCCATAGGAGATGCCGTTGTATTTGTTTTTTTGAATAAATATTTGTTGAGAGAAAAAGAATCACTATACAATACTTTATCCCCTGTTTTAAATCGTGAGTGCGGGATTTTTCTTGTTGTTAATAAATCAATAATCGAATTAAATTGATTATTGCTATTTATATCATCTTCGCAAGCACCTATTACAAACGCTTTAGCATTTTTACCTTGTTGCTCTAACTGTTCAAGCAGAGTTGTTTCAATTGTATCAAAATTTTTATTTTTGGGATTATTTGGATTAAGATGATTAAGACTTAAACCATTTTTACCATATATACCTACAACTGTGCATTCTTGAATAGAATCCGTAGCACAAACATCTTTTGTTGTAATACTTTGTTGTAGTGTCCATGGACAATCGACAAAATGAGTATTATTTATATCTTTTCTTTTGTCACAATATTCAGCCGTGGAAATAGGACGTATTCTTAAACCTTCGTTATCAACAAACACACCTTCTGAATGTAAATAATTGTTTGTTTCTCCATTTTTATTTTTTCTGGAGAATCTGACATTACTTTTGTCTTTAGAATAATAAAATCTCCAGTTTTCTTTTGTTTCTTTCCCGTCAGGAGTAATATTTGTCTGATTTATTTCGGTGGCTTTACCGTTTTGTAAACAGTCATACTCTCTAATTTGAACTGTTTTTTGCTGAGTATTTCTATTTGTTGTAGTTTTATATTGTTTTAATCTTAAATTTTTATTTTTAAAAGTTATTAGTTCAGTATAATCTTTTAATTTTGGAGATACAATATACTCAAAAGATTTCGCTCCAACAGGAATATCAATGTTTTTCTGTTTGAGCCAAGAAATAGTTTTTGAATTAATCTTTTTTGTTGTTAATGTTGCTGAAATCATTTTATATTTTATTGTATGTTAAATATTTGATAATATAAAAATCCAAACATAAAAATTTTTGCGAAAATTAAGTCAATTTTTATGCTAAAATCTATTATTATGACAAGGCGGAAAAGAAAAATTAATTTTATTACGTTATTATTTATTATTATAGGAGTAATTATATCTTTATTTATTGCTCCGGAGAGTTTTAATACAAATAATTCGACAAAAAATAATATTATCAAAAAATCTCATCTTAAGGAAGCCGATTATGTAAATATGTATTGCAAAGGGATTATTGAATATCAACTACCGGACAGAACAAGGGTCGATTGTCTGACTGATGAGTATGCAATCGAATACGATTGGGCAAAAAAATGGGCTGAATCTATTGGACAAGCAATGTATTATTCTGCTATGACAGGCAGAAAACCTGCCGTCGCTATTATAATCAAAAATCCTTACGAACGTGTTTATATCGAACGAATTAAAAAAGCAAACCCTAATATACAAATTTTTGAAATAAAAACAGAAAATTACAAAGAATAATTATTCCGAACTACACGTTAAGTTTTCTTCATTAGAAGTAATGATAGAATTATCTTCAATTTGTATATTTAATATAGGTTGAGCATTGTTTTTTTCACGAGTTGTCAATTTGTGCAGGATTCCTTTTCCATGACTCATATTATCTATCAATTTGTTTGCGTACATTGTTCCGCCAACCAGTGATGAAAATATTATCGGTGCTCTGAGTATTGTTGTTAACCCTTTTGTTAATCTTGTTGCTGTTGATAAAAAGAATAATGGAACGACAGAGTTTGATATCAAACATCCTGTTGCGTGTTTCATACGGTTTTTAAATGTTTTTTCCTCTATCACTTCAAAACCTTGCACTCCAACCATTGTCCTCGAAAACATTCGCATTGCCGGCAAATCAGTAATTCTACTATATACATTAGATTTTAATTCATTACCAAGTTTGTTATCTAAATCTCGATTTATTTTACTATTCTTTAGATTATCTTTTAGTTTATTTTCATAATTATAAATAGTATTAAAGGTATTCTCACCAATATAATTTATTTCTTTTAATCGTTTATTTTTTTCAAGATGAGTATATTGAATTCCATAATCAGCACCGATTGCACCCAGTATACCGCTTGCCAGCATAGATGTATTATCAGCACAGTCTTTTATTATTTCCCCGCTAGTTTGCACTGTTTTTTTTACTTTGAAAGATAATTTATTCAAAAAATTATTTTTTTTAGGCAATTGATTATTATTAAATAAATTTCGTATAAAAACACCCGTTTTTTTGCAGGCATTAAATGAAGCAACTTTTCCACGCAACAGACTATAAGTACCGACTCCAACGGCAGTCCCGCCTAATATAATACTATCTTGTGCCAATACAAAATTCTTTTTATTTTCAGGGGTGGTTTTATAATCTGATACTAATTTTGCAGCACCACTTATCGCAAAAACCGCAAGACCTGTTGCTCTTGAATCTAATATTTTATTTATATTCCATCCCATCTCTGATTACAAAATCCATGAAAACAATTTTTTGCTACTATTTTAAATAAATTTATAGAAAATAATTGTCTTTAAATTTAAAAAACTTTTATTTTTATCAGATATGACAATAATCAACAATAATTAGAGCGGTAAAAATTTATTCTCAACGATTTTAGTTAATATCCCATCTGCCGCAAGTTCCGCCCCAGCGAGCAATAATATTACCTTGAATATCTTTGATATTATCAACGTGTTGAACTTGTTCAGAGCCTTCCACAATGGTAATAACTTCACAATTATTTGAACAACCGCTGCATTGACATGTAATTGATTGAAAATTCATATTCCCGACATTCCAACCTTTGAATGTTGTTTCATTTTCAGTATATTGATGATTTTCCATTGCCAGCAATGCTGCACCGATTGCACCCATAGTCTGATGATGATTAGGAACAACAATTTCTGTTTCTAAGGCTTCTTCAAAAGCCTTTACCATACCGATGTTTGTTGCAACACCGCCCTGAAAAGAAACTGTTGGTAACAGTTCTTTTCCTAGTGCTAAATTGCTCAAATAGTTTCTAACCAACGCTTGACACAATCCGTATAGCAAATCTTCGACAGGGTAACCTAACTGCTGTTTATGGATTAAATCGCTCTCAGCAAAAACTCCGCAACGACCTGCGATACGAGCGGGATTTTCTGATTTCAAAGCAGTTTCGCCGAAAATTTCAATAGGAACGTTTAATCTTTGTGCTTGGTGGTCTAAGAAACTACCCGTTCCCGCTGCACATACCGTATTCATAGCGAAATCAGTAACAATACCATCACGAAGGATAATTATTTTACTGTCTTGTCCGCCTATTTCCAGAATTGTTTGTACTCCGGGGATATTTGTTGCCGCAGCAACTGCGTGTGCAGTAATTTCATTTTTTACAATATCTGCACCGACCAATGCACCTGCAAGGTTTCTTCCTGAACCTGTTGTTCCGACACCTTTTATATCATATTCTCTATTTGCAGCATTTGCTTGTTCTAAAATCTTGTTCAAACCTGTTTGTACTGCCAATACAGGTTTGCCTGCTGTTTTTAACATGTATGAATCTATATATTCGCCTTTTTCATCTACTACTGCCAATTTAGTTGTGACTGAACCAACATCTATTCCTAAATAGGATACTACACTCATTTTTTATCCCCTTAAAACTTTCATTTTCCTAATTGTACCATAAATAAAAAGTGAATAAAAATTGATTATTGTTTTGAGAGAAATATAAATTTACTTATCAAAAAAATAGAATTAGCAAATGGAGATGTATTAGCAAATTTACAGAATGTTTAATATGAACGTATTTTTCATATAAAATAACGAACAATCAATATTTAGTTATTAAAAAAGAATTATGATAGATATGGAACGTTCTGAAGCGATAAGAAAAAGTGTTCCTTGTAAAGATTATCATTAAAGGATTTAATTACTCCACTTGTATTTTCTAAAAAATAGTTTATAATAATAGTGTAGGGGGGAGTTCCTGCAGAACTCCCGGACAGTTCCCTACATTTTCTGAGATAAATAAATTAGAATGTGTCCTAGTACGAATAGGGCACATTTTATTATCTCTTGTAAATGCTTATTCATAAACTCCCTCCTTTCCTACACTCATGACAGTTGAATGTTTGCTGTGCGTATAAGGAGGAAGTTATTAGGAACTTCCCTACATAATTATATTAACATATTTTCTTTTAAATTAAAAGGAAGGACTCCGTTTGCGTTACACAAAACAATTGATTATTGTTTTGTGAGAAGTATAAATTTACTTATCAAAAAAAAAAGAATAAGCAAATGGAGGGGCTCTACCTGCAGCAGGTAGAAACGACCCCGTTTATAGCAATAAAAAATTGCACTCTCTTGGATTTCTTCCACGCTCAAACCGGTTCACATTCGAACCTTGCGGTTCTGTCTGTTCTCGGTTTTCGCTATCCGGTCGCTGCCGTACAGAAATCCGCTTGGCGCGATTCGAACGTGCGACCTATCCCTTAAAAGGAAGGACTCCGTTTGCGTTACTCAAAACAATTGATTATTGTTTTGAGAGAAATATCAATTTACTTATCAAAAAAAAAGAATAAGCAAATGGAGGGGCTCTACCTGCTGCAGGTAGAAACGACCCCGTTTATAGCAATAAAAAATTGCGCTTGGCGCGATTCGAACGCGCGACCTATCCCTTAAAAGGGGAGTGCTCTACCTGCTGAGCTACAAGCGCAAA
>CACXGY010000021.1 GCA_902767275.1 uncultured bacterium
TATTTTTTTTAATTAAATTAAATATATACCTATAATGTTGTGTCTTAAGACAGCATTCACATATATTAATGTCAGGCTGTGCCTGACCAACTTGCTACTTACTTGGTGCGTCAAACGACGCACCCTACTACTTGTTAGAAGTTACATAAAATTATCATGGATAGTAGTGACTTTATTTATCGGCAACCCTTCCCTAACCCTTCCCTTGCTAAGGGCAGGGAACACACATCTTTCCCTTGACAAGGGAAGGACTGAGGATGGGTTACTGATTGAATAAATCAATGCGAAACATCGCACCCTACTGATACTTCATGCCTTTGAAATAGGCAACCCCTCCGGCTTTGTAATAACATAACCTCAACAAAGCCGACTCCCCTTTCCAAAGGGAGTTATAATCACTTCCTTCCCTTGCAAAGGTATTACTGTTCGTGACAATTTTCTATAAAAAGCCATCTCGGACAGTAGTGCATTAATATAATGTCAAATTTTATCAACGGGCGAAATCTTGCCTTGTAAACAAGTTGAAAATAAAGCAACATGCCAACTTTTTTACAAAAGTTAATACAAATTCAAATCATGAAAACATGCACCATGCATGGGTTTACATGGTGTCAAAACATGGAAACCATGTAGTCATCTCATGTACAGGAGTTTAAAACCCTCAAGAATCAAGGCAGATAAAACTTTGCGTGTATTTTTAACACTTGTAATAATCGTTTACAAACCTCTTGTAATCAAACACTTAATCAATATAATGAATAATAAGGGTAAGACCTAATGGAACGGCGGAGTGAGCCGTTGGGATAGTTGATAAATTAAAGAATAATTGATTATATAATTTTGGAGGATAAATTGTTTAGAAGTCGTGATATGGGGAGAGCGGTTGCGGTCAGACGTTGGACTACAACAGCAGTAGAGTGTTATAAACGCGGGTGTAACTGTGAAGGTTGTTTTTACAACGATTTCTTTAGCGGATCTTATCAAAAGTGTCAGATGAAAGCATCTGTTTTGGAATTGGTAAGAGTTATAGGTACACCTGATGTCGATTTACCTCAATTAATTGAAGATTAATTTTAACAATTTAAAGAAACTAAAGACTTTAAAAATTACACAAAATGGTGTATACTGAATATGGTACATATATTATTGGAGGCAATCAATGCACATTCATGTAAATGGTAAAAACATTGAAATTACAGATGCTATTAAGGCTTATGTTAAAGAAAAATTAGGCAAAGTAGCCAATCATTACGATCAGATTACAGCAATTGACGTTATATTAACTGTAATCAAAAACCCTGCTGCATCAGGCAAAAATATTGCAGAAGTTTCTTGCAAATTAAACGGAAAAAATATTCACGTTGAAGAATCTGCTGAGTCTATGTATGCAAGTATTGATTTGGTTGCTGATAAATTAGACAGACAGGTTAAGAAGTTTAAAGATAAATCATTATCATCTGATAAAGGTTCTATCCGTAATGTAGTTGAATCTGCTGAACCTGAAGTAGAAGAAGTTTAATAATTTGATAGTTATAAAAAATGCCGTACATTTTGTACGGCATTTTTTATTTAAAAATATTTTTTATAAAAGTTTTAATCCTGTTACTCCTAAAATAATTAAGGCAATACAAAGAAATCTCATCAAACTTGCAGGCTCTTTAAATAAAATCACACCGAGAACAACTGTACCAATTGTGCCGATACCTGTCCAAATTGCGTATGCTGTTCCTAAAGGTAATTCTTTAATAGATAGAGCAAGAAAATAATAACTTGCAATCATTGCAATCGCTGTAATTATACTCGGGATTATATTTGTAAATCCATCAGAATACTTTAAACCAATAGCCCATGTAACTTCAAAAATACTCGCTATTAAAAGATAAACCCAAGCCATTTTATACCTCTTAATTATTCTGTCCGAACTTTTGTGATTGACTTTCAATTAAATCTTTATCATCAAAATAATTAATCTTCATTGCCTGTTTCATTTCTTCTAAAGTGGCAGATGCTTTTTTACGTGCGATAATGCTGCCTTCTTGAAGCATTTTATAAACGGCAGGTATATCTTTAGCGAACTCTGCACGACGTTCTCTAATCGGTCTAAGAACTTCTTGAAGTACATTATTTAAAAATCTTTTTACCTTAACATCGCCCAAACCGCCTCTTGTGTAATGAGCCTTTAATTCATCAAGGTTTTTATATTCGGGCAGATATTTTGAGAAATGTTCATCAGTACTGAACGCATCTAAATATATAAACACCGGATTTCCTTCAACATGACCGGGATCTTCAACTCTCAAATGAGTAGGATCTGTATACATAGACATAATCTTTTTATGTATTTCTTCTTCTGTATCAGAAAGATAAATACAATTCCCCAGAGATTTACTCATTTTAGCCTTACCGTCAGTTCCCGGTAAACGCATGCATGCAGCATTATCCGGAAGTAAAATATTTGGCTCGACAAGAGTTTCACCATAAACATAATTAAATCTGTGAACAATTTCTCTGGTTTGCTCTATCATAGGTGCTTGATCTTCGCCGACAGGAACTGTTGTTGCTTTAAAAGCAGTAATATCAGCAGCCTGACTGATTGGATATGTAAAGAATCCTACAGGAATTCTTTCCTCAAAGTTTCTCATTTGAATTTCGGTTTTTACGGTTGGATTACGCTTAAGTCTGGCAACAGTAACCAAATTCATATAATAAAAACTCATCTCGCATAATTCCGGAATCTGAGATTGAATAAACATAACCGATTTTTGAGGATCTAATCCGCAAGCAAGGTAATCAAGAGCAACTTCAATAATATTTTGACGAATCTTTTCAGGATTATCCATATTATCAGTGAGTGCTTGAGCATCGGCAATCATAATATAAATTTCATCGAAATCTCCTGAATTTTGGAGTTCAACCCTGCGTTTCAAAGAACCTACATAGTGTCCGACATGCAAACGACCTGTTGGTCTGTCACCTGTTAATATTATTTTTGTCATACTCATTTTCTTCCTATATATTTGCGTAATCTGATTTTATAACTTCTTCCAATTTATCCAATAACTCATCCTCCGGAATTCTTGAAAGAATTATCTTACCTTTTTTAAAAATATATCCTTCGCCAATTGCACCTGCAATCCCATAATCTGCGTGTGCTGCCTCTCCCGGTCCGTTAACAGGACAACCCATTGTTGCTATTGTTATTGGCAAATCTAAATTTTCAAAACGTTTTTCTACTTTTTTAGCAAGTTCAATTAATTTTATCTGAGTTCTTCCGCAAGTCGGACAGGAAATAAAATTCACACCACGCTCACGGAGTCCGAGTGCTTTTAAAATTCCCCACCCTGCATAAACTTCTTCTACAGGATTTTCAGTTAAAGAAACCCTTATCGTATCGCCAATTCCTTCGGATAACAATGTTCCTATACCTACTGAAGATTTTATAAGTCCGCCTTTTAAAGTCCCTGCTTCCGTTACTCCGACATGTAGAGGATAATCGACTTTTTTAGCCATAAGCCTGTATGCATCAATTGTTGTCGGAACATCAGAGGATTTAAGAGAGATTTTTATGTTATCGTAATCTAAATCTTCTAATATTCTAATATGCCCCATAGCACTCTCGACCATTTTTTCTGCAAGAGTTAAATCTTTTCTTTCTTTCAATTCTTTTTCTAAAGAACCTGCATTAATACCTATTCTTATAGGAACTTTATTAGTTTTAGCAAGTTCTACGACTTTTCTGGTATGTTCTTCTTTTCCTATATTTCCGGGATTAATTCTAAGAGCATCCACACCGTTTTCAATACATTGGATTGCTAATCTGTAATCAAAATGGATATCGGCAACAATAGGAAGTGGAGATTTTTTTATTATTTCTTTTATTGCACTCGCAGCATCTTTGTTTAATACGGCAAGTCTTACTATTTCACATCCTGCTTCATAAAATTCATTAATCTGACTAAGAGTTGCTTGAACATCACGAGTATCAGTATTGCACATTGTTTGAACGGAAATAGGTGCATCTCCCCCTATTTTCACATCTCTTATCATTATTTGTTTTGATTTTCTTCTCTGCATCATAATTTAATTATAACAAAAAATAATTTTCTAAATTCTTTTTATTTTTTCGATTTACATTAGTTCACTATTAACAAAATTTATGATACAATATCAGAAGGAGAGAATAACATGGAATTTTTATTAAGAGTAATCAAAGACCCTCCGGTATTTATCATATTATCTACTTTTATTGCAGGGTTATCGTATACAGTAAGTAAATATCTAAAAATATCGAAAGCATTAAACGAGTTATGTATGCAATTGGACTCTTTTACAAAGAGTAATCTTTCATACAGATTTGAAGAATTTAAACAAATAATGTCAAACAATCTGTGTACAAAACAACCGTTTGAGGATTTCAAAGATTCATTAGTATTTTCGGATACATTAGCATTTCAAGATTCAGATGACAAAATAGAGTACCAAAATGTTTCGGAAAGTGTATCAGGAGTGCAAACAACGACTGATATTTCATATTATTTTAATGAAGACACAATGGTATATCCGCATTATAACAAAGGTTTTGTAGCGACGTTACCTGAACTGTTGACAGGTTTCGGACCTTTGTTCACATTCTTAAAAATCGCAACGGCATTCGGCTTATTAGACTTTTCATCCTCTGAAAACCTTACTCATTCAGTTTCTGAATTCGTTGCAGATATGCAAATTGCGGCTATCTGTTCTGTACTTGCGGTAGGTTCTTGTTTAACTTTTACATTGATTGATAAATTCTTAACCGCAATGGTGCTTATGAGAGCGAATTCAAAAGTACAACATAAACTTGCATCTTTATTCAATGTTATAACAACTGAATCATTTATGATTGACCTTTTGAAAACATCAAAGATACAAAACCACGAAAACGGAACAATTTTGAAATCAATTCCGAGGTCATTTGCAAATACAATCCAAAAAGATTTAGCAAACGTAATTATGCCATATTTGGACAGTTTGATATTTGGTGTAAACACATTGAACGATACTATGTCTAAGAAATCAGATAGCGGTGATGAATTAGGCGGTTTGTTCTAGGAGTAGAAAATGGGTGCAAAAGTAAGACGTAAAAAACAAGATTTACACGGCAACATTTTCTGGGTAACAATGTCCGACTTGTTCATCGGTATGTTTATGATATTTGCGACATTGTTCTTTGCCTTCTGTGCAAACACAGGACAAGGTGCAACCGCTGCTGCAACTCAAGCAGCACAAAAAGCGACTCAACACATTGTAGAAAAAATGCAGGATCAAAATATTAATGCAGTAATAAAACCTGAAACTGTTGAATATGTCGAATACAAACCGACAGATCAAAAAGTTGATGTCGAAATAGATCCGTTTAGCGGTATGGCAAAGATTTCAGATATGGAATTATTTGAACTTAACAGTGCTGTTTTGACCCCAAAAGGAAAACAATTCCTTACAAAATTTTTACCTGTTTATTTAGACTCTGTACTAACAGGAGAGTTAAAAAAATATGTAACATATATTGTTGTACAAGGGCATACTGATTCTCACTTATTTAAAGGGAATTATACCGAGCAGGAACAATATATGAAAAACATGGACTTATCAATGAATCGTGCATATAATGTTGCAAACTTTGCATTTAATATTTCTAAAGGCAAACCTTACTACAAGGATTTAACACATATAATCCGTGTTGAGGGTGCAAGTTTCAGCAAACCGATTATGGTTAACGGAAAAGAAGACTACAGACTAAGTCGTCGTGTAGAATTAAGATTAGTACTAAAAGAACAAAAATTCGATGTTCTTCAACAATTTTTACAAGGTATGAGTCAGGCAAGTTATGAAAAACTTTGATGAAAATTTAGTCCTTGAAACAATTAATATGATAAAACTGTACAATTTGGATATTCGTACAGTAACTATGGCAATCAGTTTAAGAGATTGTATAGATAGAGATGTGAATACTTTATGCAAACGTATTCGGGAAAAAATATTAAGACATGGAAGCAATCTTGTTAAATATGCTCAAGAAGTCGGAGATGATTATGCAATTCCGATTGTCAATAAACGTATTGCAGTGACCCCAATCTCAATTATTGGAGAATCTTGTAACGAGTATGATTATGTAAAAATCGCACATACACTGGATGATGTTGCAAAAGAGATTGGAGTAGATTTTGTAGGCGGGTATTCTGCACTTGTAGAAAAAGGCTGTACAAAAGGAGATATAGCATTAATAAAATCAATTCCGGAGGCACTTGCAACAACAAGCAGACTATGTTCATCAGTTAATGTTGGCAGTTCAAAGGCAGGTATAAATATGGATGCAATATTAGAAGTTGCAAAAACCATTAAAAAATCTGCCGAACTCACAAAAGATACAGACGGATTAGGAGCAGCAAAATTTGTATGTTTTTGTAATTCGGTCAGTGATAATCCGTTTATGGCAGGTGCATATTGCGGATATGGAGAGCCGGAATGTGCATTAAATGTCGGAGTATCAGGTCCGGGTGTAGTTAAGGCGGCGATAGCAAATCTTGATAAAACAGCCGAGTTAGGTACTCTCGCAAAAACAATTAAGAATACTGCTTATAAAATAACTTCGACCGGAGAACTCATAGGCAGACATCTTGCAAAAAAACTTGATATCCCGTTTGGAGTTATTGATTTATCATTAGCACCTACCCCTGCAATTGGCGACAGTGTAGCAGAAATTTTTCAGGCAATGGGACTTGAGCACGTTGGTGCTCACGGAACTACTGCAGCACTTGCTATGTTAAATGATGCTGTTAAAAAGGGCGGTATAATGGCAAGTTCTCATGTGGGTGGACTGTCAGGTGCATTTATCCCTGTATCTGAAGATGCCGGAATGATAGATGCCGCAACAAGAGGACATCTTACATTCGATAAATTGGAAGCAATGACTTCTGTATGTTCTGTCGGGTTAGACATGATTGCTATTCCGGGAGATACTCCTGATACAACCATAGCGGGAATTATTGCAGATGAAATGGCAATAGGTATGATAAATAAGAAAACTACTGCAGTTAGAATTATTCCTGCTATTGGTAAAAACGTAGGAGATAAAGTCGTCTTTGGCGGGTTACTCGGAGAAGCACCTGTTATGGCGGTCAATCAACTTTCTTCTGCGGATTTTGTTAACCGTGCAGGCAGGATTCCTGCTCCTATTCATAGTTTAAATAATTAGTTCAACTAAAGTAAAGTTTTATATACAAATAATTTTAAAGTGGCAAATTTTCTGCAAAAAATGTTTTATAGCAGTATACAATTATAAATCTGAAAGGATAATTCATGACAAATATTTCTAATAATTATTCCGTTCATTTCGGACAAAAACCTGAAAGAAAAACCGAACAGACACAAAAAGAAACAGAAACAAAAGAATTATCTAAAACCAAACGAGTACTGCTTGGAGCGGCTGCGGTTGCATCAATAATGACAGGTATTGTTCTTTTACGCGGCAAAATTTCTAAAAAAGCGGTTGAAGAAACAGGCGAACAAATTATCAAAAATGCAAAAGAATCTATCCAGGCTGTACAAAAGAAAATGGAAGAACTAACACAAGATGAAAAATATAAAAAAATATTTGACGTAGAAAAAACTCAAAAACATATAGAAGACGCTCTTGCACTTCCTGAACAAGAACAGGGAGCAAGAATGCAAATTATAGAAGAAGCGTTAAACGATACAAGAGGCTTAAAAAAAGGTATCCAATACGGAAAAGAAAAATTTATTTCAACACTTCCAAAAGAGATACAAGAAGCAATAGCAGAAAAAGATCACGTTAAAGCCCACAGTTTATATGCGGAATACGGAGATAATTTATTCCATAAATCAAAAACAGCGGGAAAAACTCCCGCACAATCCGTATTGAAAACATTCGGAGAAAAAACAACTGTTCAGGCACACAAATATGACCTAACAAAAGAGGCGGATGAAATTGTAACAATGCAGCACAATCAAGGAAACGGTTTTATCAGTATAAATGTTAATTCTGAAAATATGATACCTGACAGAACAATAAATTTTAAACACAGAAAAGATTATTCACCTTATGTAAAATATAGTGAACCAAACACAATTAATGTTTATGAAGGTGTTCATGAAGGCAAGAAATATGTAACTATCAATTATCCTTCTTATGAAATATTAAGCAATAACGATGCAGTTCCAAACGCAATAACTATTTTATCTCCTAATAAAAATTTAACTCCGGCACAACAAGATTTGTTAAAAATTAAAGATTTGAACGAAGAAGAATTAAAATTGTTCAAAGACTTGACAATAACCGGAAAAGAAAATTCTACAAATTTTGATTCAATTTTATCGGTTATAAGTACAGTGGCAGGCAGAAGGTAATTTCATATCGTAATGTATTTGTCCATAAAATTATCACGGACAGTAATGTTATATTAATACAAAGGTTTGTATCCGGAGTATATTAAACTTGCCCAATCTTCAAAGAAACTTATTTGTGTCAAACTGCCTGTTTTAATTAGGATTTTGAATTGATCTTCAGGCGGAACGTTTAATACTTGTGCCACGATTGACTGGATTACCATAGGATATGTAATTAATAATAAACGAGAATCTGTATTTTCTTTCACAAGTTTTATTATTTCATCATGAACTCTTTTGTTAAAATCAACGAGTAATTCACAACCTTCTACATCTATATTGGCGATTGTAGGAAAGTCATTCGAATATAGTTTAGCAACAGTCTCAAATGTTTTACCGTTTAATTTTCCGCATTTTCTTACGTATAAGTTGTCTAAAACCTCAAATTCTTGTTTGAATATTTTGGCAATGGGTTCTACTGTTTGTATACATCTTGTTGCCGGACTGGTGTATATTTTGTCACTCTTTACTCCACGTTTTTTTATATAGTCACAAACCCGTTCAACTTGTTCTTGTCCGTGTTCCGTTAATGGCGGATGTTTTTCGGAATCTGATATTCTGTTTTCTTGTGAATATATAGTTTCACCGTGTGATATGAATGTTATTTTGCATTTACGTTTTAACAAAGTAGTACCTCTTTTTTGTTTATTTTAACATAAAAGTTTTGAGTGACAAAGAGGTTAATATGTTTAATTAACATAGAGTCCGTGAATGTTGCAGTATGAGCGTGTATATATGTTTTCAGGATTTATATTACTTTCCATTATGACTTCTTCGTGCGGCTTGTAGAATTGTATCTCTGATTTTGTTTTATCTGCTGATACCGCTTGCACAAACATTATATGGTGTGCTTCTTCTGTCGGATGTTTTAGTACGGTTATTTTTGTTTGACCGTTTTCTGTTGTTACTTCAGGAGAGTGTTTTTCTGTCAGAGCAGCACTGTTTATATTGTCATTTTGTGCTTCTATTCTTTCCATTTCCGCTCCGCAGCAAACAGGATGACCTTCTCCTGATATAAGTACTTCTATTAAATTTCCGCAAATATCACATTTGTAAAGTTCAAATTTTGTTGTCATAGTTTTCTCCTTTTTATATATTCATACACTGTTTCATAATGTTTTTTTATTGCCGAGAAGGGGAATTTATGATATTTTAAAATTATGGCAGATTACGGTTCAGAATCAGAACGCATAGAAGCGTTATATAAAGAAATTTTTACAGAAGCGGCAAAGGTTATCAGGCAAGAAATTGATAAGTTTAAGCCGGATTATAACTGTAATTTCTGTACTATACCTTGTGATATTAAAAAACCGGATATATTTGCCGTATTTCCGCCGAATTGTCCTTATGGGGCATGGCAGATAAAGGCTTTGTCATATTTGACGAACGAATATAAAGCAAAACTTCGTGTCAGCAAAAAATCCATGATGGAAAAGAAAAAAGATTATTCCTGTAACAAATGCGGATCTTGCTGTAAACTCGCCGTGAGCGAATTTTCGCCAATGCAGTTAAAACAAAGAGCAATGCGTGGAGATAAGTACGCAAAAGAATTTTCTTCGATATACGTTCCTTATGAATCAGAGGAAATGGCTGAGGCTATTTGCCCTGATTTTTATAATCAATTAAAAGATATGATGGATGAAAACGAACGGCTCTATTTTTATTATTGCAGTAAATTAGGGGCAGATGATTTGTGCTCGGATTATGAAAACAGACCTGATATATGTAAAGATTTTCCGTTAACTGCTTTGAAGATTTTGCCGGACACCTGCGGATATCTTCCTTGGAGAGAATCTGTTAACAAACTCGCTATGTCTATCAAAGCAAGAGAAGACATAATCGCTTTTTATAAAGATAGAATAGGATAAAATATTTTTAAAGTTTCACTTTATATACTAAAAGAGGAACTTCTGAATAAAAGAAGTCCCTCTTTTTATGTAAAATCTTAAGATTATACTAATTCATGAACTCTGTGAATATTTCTTGAAGCGATTTCAACTAATGATTTTGAGACAGCAATCATTGAAATTTCAGAGTCTAATTTGTTAACGCAAGAACCGCAACCGATAGCAGATGCACCTGCTGCAAATGCTAATGATGCAGTTGTAGGATTGATTCCTGTTGCTGTCATAACAGGGATTTCAACATTTCTTGTTAATTCGATTGTGTTAGAAATTGTTAACTCTGCTCTTTCAACTAATCCTCTAACTCCTGTAGGAATTGAATCAGATGAATAATGTCCTTCTGTTTGGATTAAATCAATACCCATTGATTCTAATTCTCTTGCCATAGCAATTTGTTCAGAGATATCAATGCTTCCAGGAATTGTTACTGAGAAGAAGATATCTTCTTTGTTAATTAGACTTAATGTTTCACGAACTAAGTCCATAACTTCTGAAGCACTCATAGAAATACCGTTTTTGTATAGAGCATCAAAGTTACCTAATTCAATAGCATCAGCACCTAATGCAATAGCCATTGCTAATTCTTGCGGTTTAATTGATGATACAAATATTGGCATATCTGTCATACTTCTAACCATAGAAATGATTTCTCTATCTGCACAAATATCTACTGCAGATGCTCCTGATTGTTCTGCTGCGATAACTACGTTTCTAACTCTATCTGCATCAAAATTATCAATACCTGCGATAATT
This sequence comes from uncultured bacterium, assembly GCA_902767275.1. Lineage (GTDB taxonomy): Bacteria > Cyanobacteriota > Vampirovibrionia > Gastranaerophilales > Gastranaerophilaceae > UBA2883. The sequence continues at coordinate 11,100 of CACXGY010000021.1, forward strand.
TTTACTGCTCGTTTTTCGCTTAATGCTTGTTTAAATGAGTCGATTCTTGACATGAAATTCTCCTTTTTTATTAACTAATATTTTGTTGTACTAACATTCTTAACACAACATACCTGTACTTTTTAAACTACCTCTCTATTATAAATTAAAATTTTGATATTTACAATATGGTATATATGAACAGGTAAATAGGGGTATTTCTTTTACATTGCGAATCTCAAATAGTGGATAGAAAGTTAAAGAGGGTTAGTAATGAAGAAAAAAATAATAATTTTAGTGCTTTTTATATTAACTGCAATTCCTGTATTTGCTTATGATAGAGATGAAATAACAAATATAAGTGTTTATGAAAAAATAAATCCTGCAATTGTGTCAATTGATGCAAAAATTCCCAATGGAACATCAAGCGGCACGGGGTGTATAATTAATCCTAAGGGGGTTGTTTTAACAAGTAGTCATGTTGTATTAAACAGTAAAGATATTATTGTAACAACATCAGGCGGCGAGAGTTATAAAGCATCTATGCTAAAACGGGCAGGTGATAATAAAGATTTAGTATTGTTAAAGATAAATGTGGAAAAACCGATGTATGCTGTTAAAATGGGGAATTCTTCCGACGTTAGAGTCGGACAAAAAGTTTTGGCAATAGGAAATCCTTTTGGATTTAACGGTACTCTGACTCAGGGAATAGTTTCAAGGATTGATTATAAGCGTAATAAAATTCAAACAGATGCCGCAATCAATCCCGGATCTTCCGGCGGACCTCTTTTGAATACATCAGGCGAAGTTATAGGAATAAATCAAGCGATTTATAATCCGGATAATAATTCTTCTAATATTGGAATAGGATTTGCAATCCCGATTAATGAAGTTAAACAACTGATTAAATAATTTGTTTTTTTGTTATTTTAATTCGGATTATCTTTTTTATATTCTTCGTAAAAACCGGTTTCTTTTGCAAGTTCTTCTTGTTTCTCAAGGACTTCTATGATTTTATTGCGTTCAAGTTTATCATGCATTTGTGAATTTATTTCTCCGCCGATTAGGACAAGCATAGAAGTAAAATAAAACCATATCATTAACATAGCAAATGCTGCGATAGATCCGTACACAAAGTTATATGTGTGCAAAGTATTAACATACATAGAAAAACCGCCTGAGGCAATTAACCAAATTGTACAAAAGAATAATGCTCCGGGTATTGCACTTTTACATCTTAATTCTTCACTCCACGATACATCCGGTAAAATATAATAATGCAAAAATGCCATCACAAATAATGCAAGAAATACTATTGGCCATCTTAATATAAGGAGTAAATTTGCTATATCTATCGGAAGTGCCACATAAGCAATCATAAATCTTATTATGATTCTGCCGAAAATGATTAAGTTAATACTTAAAGTTAATATGAGTGTGTTTACAAGAACCATAATCAAAGAAAGCAATCTTGTGTATAAAAAGGCTCTTGTTTCTTCAACTTTGTAAGCACGATTTAAGCCTTTTATTATAACAGACAGAGCATTCATTGTCATAAATAATGTAATAATTATCCCGAAGAATGCAACAGAATGGCTGCTTGTAAATCCCAGTACCTGATTAACTACCGAATGAATCATTGATAATGTATCAGCAGGCATAACTTTTTCTAAAAACATAAATAATGGGGTCATATAATAATTTTTGCCCATCATAGTAAACAATGACATTAAAAATAATAAGAACGGAAAAATCCCTATAACAAGCATATAACTCATCTCGGCAGCCATTCCGGAAAAGTCATTATCAATAATAGATATTATTGTCGTTTTTAAGAAATTAAAAGTTTTACTTTCCCGAATGTTCATTATCTATCCTTTTTATTTCGTTGATTATTTTTGTAACAGAATTTTCTACACTTGATTTAATAGTGCATCCTGCTGCTCTTGCGTGTCCTCCGCCACCAAATATTGAACAGATTTTTGACACATCATATTTTTTACTTCGCATAGATATTTTACAGATTTTGTTAGGTTCAATCTCTTTCACAACAAATGCTATGTCAGTTGTTTCAATTGCTCTGAGTTGTTCTGCAAGACCTTCTGTAAAATCATCTTTTGCATCATATTTTTCAAAATCTCTGCGGTAAACGGTTGTATAGGCTATTGAATTATTGTTTAAAAATTCCGCTTTTCCGATGCAGTGGTTTTGAAACATTACATAATTTTTTGATTTTTGTTCATAACAATATGTAAATATTTTATTCGGGTTAGCACCGAGTCTGACAAGTTCGGCACAAGTTTGAAAAACATCTTCTGTTGTATTATCGAAACGGAAACCGCCTGTATCTGTTAATATAGCGGTGTATAAACATTCTGCCGTATCTTTATCTATTTCCCAATCTGAATTTTTGAACAGATTGAATAAAACTTCTCCGGTGGAACTCGCCTCTGCAACAACATAATTATAATCTCCAAAATTGTTATTTGTTTTGTGGTGGTCAATATTGATTGTCGTTTTTGCCTTGTCAAATAATATTTTCATCTCACCCAGTCGGTCTAATGCAGCAACATCAACTGTTATGACTAAATCATATACAAGTGAGGTGTCATAAGAAGATTTTGCTTTGTCCATATTGGGTAAAAAATTATATACAGGAGAAACATAAGTCAAGGCACATATATCTGCTTTCTTTTTAAATTTATTATAAATAGCCTGATATAACCCACAGGTTGAACCAAGTGCATCCCCATCAGGGTTGATGTGTGAGATGATAAGAATTTTCTTTGCACTTTTTATTATTTCTTCCGTATTCACAAAATTCATTGTATAATGATATCACAAAATCAATCTTGGTAAATATAATATGAAAGAAATTTTATATACGGATTTTAAAGGTATAGACAGTGTTCTATCCGCAATGCTTGACGATAATGCAATATTACAAAAAGCAATGAAGCGTTCTAATCTTTATACTTTCTGGGCGAAAGTTGTCGGAAAACCTTTTGATGTGAAATCCAAACCATACGGTATGCTTGGAGCAAATACAATGGTTATTGCTTGTGAAAGTGCAGCAGTCGTTCAGGAATTAACATTAAGAAAAAAGCAAATAATTAAAAAATATTCGCCTTATGTAAAATCATTAAAAATTGATTTAAAAGATATTGTTTTTGATGTTAAAAAATGGAAAACAATCGAAGAAACAGATTAGATTATATGTACAAAATAGCATTAAGATGTTAAAATTATATAAGTACTACAAAAGGAATTGTTAAAGTGTTTCATAAACTGGCAAGAATTGTTAAAAATTTTTCATTTATGTTATTGAGTTGGCAGGGTAATTTTTTACAAAAAAGACTCATAAAACGACTTGGTTATACCCATAAAAGTGTTGTCGACGGTTGCAGCGTTGATATATCTCAAGATATTAAAGATAAGCGTGAAAAAATTGACAATGATGTAAAATCTATTTTAAAACAGTGCGAAAACAATCCGATTAAAGTTATTGAATATCTTGAAAAAAATGGAATACGAGTGTATTTTGTGAAACGTGCAAAGAAACTATTAAAACATATTAAAGAAGATGAAGGATTTATTACCGAACGACACGGTTTTCGTTCTCTTATGCTTAATATAATTACAGGTCAAGGTTTGAAATTTAATACAAAAACTATGGTAATTCTTGAAAAAGGAGAACCTGATATATATAATCTTATTCACTATTTGCATAAATGGTATGCAATGAAAGAAGGAATGGATGGATTTGATGAAAAGTCGCAAAAATTACTTGTCCTTTTTAATACAACAAAAGAGGAGGATAAACTTATAGGGAGATTGTCTATTCCGGAAATTTCAGGGCTAAGAGAAGCGATAGCAAGAGATGTTCAGTCGATTGAATTTGTGACAAAATATTCAAAAGAGAACGCAGGTGCTAAAAATGCACTAGAAAAAATGAAAACAGAGGGCAGTGCAAATATTTAGTTAGGATAAGAAATTTTTCCCATTACAACAGATTTTTCTGCTCCCGTACAAGACGGTACATTGTTTGGTATTCTGTAATATGTACAATATCCTAAGAGTGCGAATGCCATTGCTTCCTTATAATTGTTTGATATTCCAAAATCTTCATGAGTATTTAGTTCAAGATGTTTCGGCAAATATTTTCTTAAAAGTTTCATCATGAATTTGTTATATGCTCCGCCGCCACCGATAATTACTCTATCAATATGTGCCGCAGGATAAACGAATCTTTCATAAGATAATGCGATTGTTTTTGCTGTTAATGCAGTTAATGTGGCAATAATATCTTCCTTATCGGGAGGTGCAATCTTTAAAATATTTTCTATATATTTGGGAGAAAAATATTCTCTGCCTGTAGTTTTAGGCGGCGGGTTAAAATAGTATTCATCTTCTAAAAGACAATTTAACCAGTATTCGGAAATATTTCCTGATTCTGCAACAGTGCCGTCTTGGTCGTAATTTCTGTTATAGAATTTTTTCATGCAGTAATCTATCATGATATTTCCGCATCCCGTGTCAAATCCGAACGGAAGGCAATCATTCGATACAACCGTTACATTGGATATCCCGCCAATATTCTGAATGGCAGCATTTTTAAACCAATGTTTATCGGCAAAACATACAAGAGGAGCACCTTGTCCTCCGTGTGCAATGTCAGATTCTCTGAAATTTGAAACTGTTAAACATCCTGTTTTTGCTGATATTACCGAACTTTCTCCCAGTTGTAGCGTGCTTTTCAAAGATAGGTTTTCTTCTTTCTCATCGGTTGGAGAATGATAAATAGTTTGTCCGTGACTTGATATTAAATCAGGCTTTCCATATTTATTTATGAGAATATTTGCTGCATTCGCAAAACATTCGCCTATTTCGAAATTTAATTGACAAAGTTCTTTAACTGAAATATTACCTGAAAATGCTTTGAATATTTTATTCTGTATGATTTTCGGATAATCATAATTTATACCTTCTATAAGTTCACAACTCAAATCAGGATAGACCTTGCATAATCCGGCATCTATTGAATCACATGATGTTCCTGACATTAGTCCGATTATTGTTTTTGATTCTAATTCTTCCATACGCTTATAATAAAAAAAAACTTGTCAAATGACAAGTTATAAGTACTACTATTTAATTTATGTTATGTTTTCTTGATTTATTTAGTTGTATATTTTTTAAAATTCCCAAAATCTCTTTTAAAAACTATCCTTTATCTCCTCGGATTAAATACTAACTTAAATTTTAATAATAAATAATTGATTTGTGATTAATTTGAGTTTCCCAACTCCCTCAGTCTAGTAGCCATCACTCCCTTCGCTATGTTTTTATATTATTCCACTGAAATCACATTTTCAAGTAAAGAAAATCAATAAAAATTTTACATTTGTGCATGCCCCTTACATTTATTGGTGCATGATTAACTTTACAAACTTAATGAAGTGTTTTTAATGAAATTAAGTAAACTTTTATAAGATTTTCACTTGACAATATAATAGTAATCGTGATATTTGGAAATACTCAAAACCATGTCATAGCAAGGCATTACTGTCCATATTTTTGAAGGCACCAGGACATTAAGGTAATAAGTAGTATCTTCAAATGTAAAAAGTATGTGAGTACATAATAAATATTATAGGTATATATTTAATTTAATTTAAAAAAATATTTATGTACTTTTCTTTTCTTTATATTGCGACGGTAAAGAA
>CACXGY010000022.1 GCA_902767275.1 uncultured bacterium
AATAATATTTTTAAAACAGCAGTGATAGATTGCGATGTTTCGTACCGATTTATCAAATCAGTAACCCATCCTCAGTCCTTCCCTTGTTAAGGGAAGGAACTATTTATTCCCTGCCCTTAGCAAGGGAAGGGTTAGGGAAGGGTTGCCGATTATTAAAGGCTATAGGGTAATAGGACATTAGTAGGTCAGGCACTGCCTGACATTAATATATGTGAATGCTGTCTTAAGACACGACATTATAAAATTTTTATTACAAACCACAACAAAATATATGGCAAAGACTCTACTTTCCCTACATTTATCACTCAATAGGTTTTATAAAATTGAAAACTTACATCGGATATATTGTGTTTAAATCCACACCTAATGCTTTGCAAATTCTTACAACAATAGTTATTGAGGGATTCGCTTTGTATTTTTCAATTTTATTTATGTATTTTGTTGATATTTCTGATTTTTCAGCCAACTCTTCCTGCGTTAATCTAATTCTTAACCTTTCAAGTCTTATGTTATCAGCAATAATATTTTTAATAGTCTTATCATCCATAAGAAGATTTTAAACAATTTGACATTTAAAATTTATCCCTGATAATATTATTTTATAGAACTATTGTTTACAAAATATAAAATATACTACTTATTTTATGAAATAAAGGAGAAATTGTGAAAAAGTTTTTTAAAAAGTGTTTAAATGTATTATGGATAATAATTAAGACAGTGTTTAAATTTATAAAACAAATGTTTGTACTAACGGCTCTGTGTTACACTTCGCCGGATAAATATGATTCTTAAAGATTATTGGAACAGATAGAAAAATAAATAGTTTGCAGCGTGTATTTAATAATGTTTAGAATAAACCATAACTCTGTTGCGTCCTGATTCTTTTGCTTCGTACAATGCTCTATCCGCTTTCATATACAAATCTTCCGCCATGTCCTTAACATCAAGTTCCGCTAATCCGACACTTATTGTAACGTTGATTGTTTTATGATTTTCAAGTTCTATTTTTGTTTGTTCTACAGCCGTACGTAATCTCTCCGCAACAATTCTTGCTTCTTCAATATTTGTTTGAGGTAATAAAATACAAAATTCTTCTCCACCATATCTTGACGGAATATCATATTCCCGAAGTTGCTCTTTTATAACATTTGCGGTAGTTCTGAGAACTTTATCTCCGATTGCGTGACCGTATGTATCGTTGAATTTTTTAAAAAAGTCTATGTCAATCATTATTGCACATAACGGGGTATTTTGTCTGTTTGCAATAGAATATTGTTCACTCAACCTCACTTCAAATTGTCGTCTGTTATTCAAGCCTGTTAATGCATCCATTGTTGCATTTTTTAGTATTTCGGAATATGTATTTGCTCTCTCAATTGTAATCGCAGATTGCTTTGTTAATTCAGTAATATATACAATTTCTTCTTCCGTTAGTTTATCAATTGTACTATGAGCAACAATACAACCTATTATTTCCCCCTCGCTTACAAGAGGAAATACTCCTGTTTTGTTATCATCTGATAATTTCGCATTATCATCCGGAGATAATGTTTCAATAAGTTCATAGACTTTTTTATTCCAACAAGCACCGGGCCAAAACAAATTATATTTCCCGTCTTGTTTTAAAAAGATGTAGATTAAATGATTCAAAACAAATTTATCTATCATTTCGCCGATTATAGGTATAATATATTGAAAATCATATTGAGTTTCGATAATTTTTGCGATATCTTTCATCGATTTATAAAACTCAGAACTTACTTCTAATTGTTTTGCAAGAACAATATTTTTTACTTTTAATGAAAGATTATAACTAAACATTTCAAAAAACTTCATATCGTTTTCTGATAAATCAACTTTAGTCTTAAACTTCATTCTAATCATACCAATCGTATCAGATTCATATCTCAATGGTACTGAAAGTGTCTTAGTTATAATAGAATTTTCCTCAAAAATATCATCAGGCAAATTTATATCATCATTAATAACATAGTTTGCAGATTTCAACTTTTCAAATATATCTGTTAAAATCGACATTTTTTCTTCGGAATAATAATCTTGTGCCGGTTCAAAATCTTTTACGACATTCTTTAATTTATTAATATGATAGTCATAGTATAGAAGATTGATTTCGGAAATATCGTAAAAATCAGCAAAAACAAGTTTTAAATCTTCTCCGAGATTTTCAACATTATCGTTGCTGCAAATTGTATTAAAGAGTTTATACAATAAAAAAGTATCGTTAATATTCATTACTTTCGTTCCTAAAATACGAATATCCGGCACATCTGCTCATATCCTTCATCATACTCTTATCTAAATCATCAGAAGGTCTGATTTTACCGTCACTGCTGATTAAAGATTCTTCTTCATTTTTATCTTTTTTCTTTTTATGTTTACGTTTCTTTTTATCAGGAGTCACATCTTGGTTATCGGTATCTCCTTCGATAATATAAAGCGGATCTGCTTTAAAATCAACATAAGATCTGGAAACATCAGAAAGTATTCCGAAGATATACTCGGCATTAACAGATTTATCGGTTGCAGAAATAAGTAAGGATGCTTTTTCTAATTCTTGCAAAGATTCGCCAAAACGTTTCATCCGTCTAAGTAAAATTGCAAGATTATAATGAGCCTCATAATTCATAGGTGCAAGTTCTATTGCTTTGCAATAATTTTTACCGGCATCTCTAAAGTTCCCCATTAAATGATAATCCAAAGCAAGATTGTATCTTGCATCAGAATTCTTTTTGAGTATTTTACATGCTTTTTCGTAAGCATCAGCAGATTTCATAAGCAAAGGAATAGTTAAGTAACGTTCCGCATCAGTTAAATAAAGTGCCTTCTGTCTGTATGCACGCCCCATATTATAATATGCCAAACCTCTGTTTGCTTTTGAACTGCGTTTATTACTGAATACTATAGGTATTGCCCATACGTGATATTTAGTCGTGATAATTTTATTATATTGTTCGATTGCGGCATCAAAATTCCCTAATTTTTCTGCTTGAACAATTCCGAGATTCATCCTTGCCGTAACATATTTAGGATTATATCTTATTGCTTCTGTATATGCATCAACTGCTGCAAAATAATCTTCATAAACAACGTAGATATTTCCTAGATTATACCATGCAGTGTAATGTTTCGGATACAAATGAAGTCCTCTGTTGTAGTATTCTATAGCATAAGCAAGTTTGTTTTTTCTTAACGCACGATCGCCTTTATAAACAAGGAACATCCCTTCAATTCTGTGTATAATATTGACTCGTATCCAATCTTGTTTAAATACGAGCATAAATACTAAGCCTAGAATAAGAATTATTTTTAATAAGTTACGAAAAGACTTCTTCATAATATATATAATATAATAAGTACCTCAAATAAGTCCAGTTTATAAACTTATTTTTAACAGAACTATTATGTGTATTACAGTAATAAATTTTTATTTACCCAGTGCGTGTGCTTTTTGAGTTGTTTTATCAATCAAATTATAGAATATATCAGCAGAGTTAACTTCCTCCATATAATCAACACCCACTCTTGTACATCCGCCTTTTGTCGCTACACTTGCAATTAAATCTTCGGCAGATTTATCACTATTCAACAACATTTTAGCAGACCCGATTGCCGTTTGAATACTTAGAGTCAATGCTTTTTCATAATCCATACCTAATTTTTCGCCTGCTCTCGCTATTTCATTAATAACTTTATAATAAAAAGCAGGTCCTGAACCTGAAATTGCCGTAACAATATCAATCTGGGATTCATCTACCTCAATGGCTTTTCCTATATTAGACAATAATTCGACAACGAAATGGACATCTTCTTGTTTTGCAAACTTTCCGCCCGCAACACCACTCATCCCTTCTAAGACAAGAGCAGGTGTATTTGGCATTACACGAACCACTCGTATTCCTTCACCCAATACTGATTGGATAAACTTTGTCGTCACGCCCGCTGCTATTGATACTATTAATTTATCGGGTGTTATGGAGTTTTTTATCCCGTTTAAAACATCTTCAACATAATTAGGAGTAGTTGCAATAAAAACTACTTCTGATGAATTTACTAATTCATTATTATCAACGACAACATCTATTCCGAGTTCTTTACTTTTTTCTGTCGCCTTTTGCTCAGATATTTCGGCTGCCATAATATCCTCCGGTTTTAAAAATCCTGATGAAATTACACCGCCAATAATAGCACTTGCCATTTTACCGCATCCTATAAAACCTAATTTTTTGTTCATAATATTTAACCTTATATTGACTAATTACATTGTTTTATATAACATATACACATACAATAGTAAACATTCAAAAATAATAGCGAAAAGGAAATAGAAAAATGAAACGTACACTAGAAGGAACAAAGGCAAAAAGACAAAAAGTTAGCGGTTTCAGAGCAAGAATGGCAACTCCCGGAGGACAAGAAGTATTAAACAGACGTCGTGCTAAAGGCAGACATAAACTTGCTATTGAAGCAAAGAAAAAAGCGTAACGATTATTTAAAATTTGTTATAAAAAGAGGATGTCTAAAAAGTCATCCTCTTTTTTATTTAAGATATACTACTGCCTGAGATAATTTTTTACAAATTCATGATATAAGAGAATACATTGCCTGATAAAATAAATAATTAACTAACGGTAAAACGGTGGATTTAAGATATGTGAATCGATTTAATCGATTCTTTTGTTTATTATATATTTCTATACTTATCCAAAGTTATATGTTCTGTTTCAGAATTGAACCCAAATAATTCCGTAAAATAGTCTAATCCTTCTTTTGCACGTTTAACAATATTTGCCCACCCATCAACAATGACTGCATGTTTACCCCAAGTTTTAGGATTAGATATGTTTGCATCTTTTTTTAATCCTATTACAGTAAATGCATGATTCCTGTCAAATCTTTCTTCGCCATTTTTAAAAATATTCATTATAACATTTTGTGATTCTACACCTTGTTGTTTTAACGTATCGTGGATTAAAAATGAACATTCACAACAATTTGCCACTTTATTGAATTTTATATTCTGAGTAAGATACTGAATTTTATTAGGAATAGAAGCGTATGCCAGTCTTAAATTATTAATCTTTAAGCCTGTAACAATAGATTGCTTTCTTAAACGGGGAATTAAATCAGAATATCTTTTATTATCTTCATGTGTTCTAATTGCTGTATTTATTTTTGTATTTGAATGGAAATAAGGAAATTCTGCCTTGAAGGATTTCAAAGCCTTTTCCCCTGCATACAAATTTTGAGTAATAATTTTACGATTAACTATCTTTCCATTCATATTATAGTTAACGCACATAAAATATAAATTTGTTATCTCACAATATTAATAACCTATAGACCATGCTTTTGGTTTGATAGAATTAGATAACGTTTTTTTGCTCACATCAGTATTTGCGTTAACTTCAGTCGCTTCAATAACTTTTTCAGGTCTTTGGAGTAAATTATTCTTTTGCATAGTCAAATCAACATTATTAAATGACTTTAATTTATCTAATTTGTTTTGAAGTTCTGCGTTTTCAACATTCAATAAAGTAGTCTTTCTGCTGCAATCATTGAGTTTAATTTCACTGGATACAACAAAATAATAACTGATTGCTGATATAAATATTGCACAGAGCAAAAGTCCGCATAATGTATTATTAACCTTTTTTATTGCCATTGCTTTAACAGATGATTTTGGGAAATAACCGCTTATTACCTGATCATTACGTTGGTTTCTGATGACATCTGAAGAATAACCCATGTTATACTCAGGATTTAATCTTTCAATTCTTTTACTTTTTACACGATTATTACTCAAAATACTAACCTAATTTTGTTTTATATATCTCACTACTCTTAATTTTGCACTTCTTGAAGGCGGATTTTCCTTAACCTCAGCATCGCTGGCAACAATAGGTTTTCGGTTGACCAATTCTATTCTCGGAGGTTCGCATTTGCATATCATTTCATTACATCTGCACTTTTGAGCCTCATATTTAAAAAACCTTTTCACAATCCTATCTTCAAGAGAATGAAAACTAATTACAGATATTATAGCACCATATTCTAATAAATCCAATACATCACTTAAAACTTTTTTTACATTTTTTAATTCATTGTTCACTTCAATCCTAATAGCCTGAAAAACTCTTGTTGCAGGATGTATATTTGTTTTTATTCTGGGAGTGCAATCGACAATCAATTGAGCAAGTTCAGTAGTAGTTTTTATTGGGGTTAATTTTCTTTTCTCTACAATGGATTTTGCTATACGTTTTGAGAATCGTTCTTCGCCATATTCACTAAAAATTTTTACGAGTTCATCCTCTTTATAATTATTTACAACATCATAAGCAGTAAAATCGGCAGACATATTAAATCTCATATCCAGCGGAGCCTCTTTAGAAAATGAAAAACCTCTTTCTTGTTTAGTAAGTTGATGATAAGATGCTCCTAAATCTAATAATACCCCTCCTGTTATTTTTTCAACCCCATAGGTTTTTAGAGCAGATTTAATATTTGTATAGGAATCTTTTATAATTGTTAAATTATTATATTTACTTAATCTTTGAGATGCAAAATCAATTGCTTCATCATCAATATCAAACGCATACAATTTCCCATCAGGAGAAATTCGCTCTAATATCAATTCACTATGTCCTCCGCCACCAAGGGTACAATCGACATATACTTTTCCTGATTGACACTCTAATGCATCAACTGCCTCTTGTTTCATAACCGTATAGTGATTAAAATCTGCCATAAATAGATTTTAACATAAATAATAGTTAATCAAAATTCGTATCAATAAAAAAGAAAATCTTTCTGCCCTTACAAGGTACTACTGTCCGAGATAATTTTCAGTTATTTCCAACAAGTTAAAACGCAACTAAAGTCTACTCTACTTGCTTTCTTTCCTTGAAAAGAACGATAAACTTAAACTTTTTTATCTTGAATATTTTTCAATTATATTATCTAATTTTGAATTGAATTTAGATTGATAAATTTCATCGGCACGGTTTGATATCCATTTCAAAAAATTATTAGGACTTAATAATAATTCATTAAGAATAGGTTCTTTATGAGATTCAATCAATTCTGAATCACTGATTTCGCCAACAAGATGCTTTTTATCCGGAGTCGTTGTTATATTTGTACTTAGCGGATTTTCATTTATTGTTTTGCATATATGTTCAAAGGTATCTATGTCAGAATCCTTTTTTATTCTCTTTTTTAAAAGCGGTTTCGCAACATCTTTTATTGTTAAACTTGTATAACTTATTTGAGAATAATCTCTGTTTGAATCTACTTTCATTTTTATACTCTGCTTCCGTTTTGTATTTATTGTATTAATAACACTTAAAAACGATTTTTGCTATTTTTCATTTTTAATAGTAACAATGCTTTACATAAAAACTTATATAAATTATCATGTAGAAAAGGATAAACTATGAAAAAATTATACTTGATTCATAATAAAAGAACCGATTTGATTTCAGCGATTAGAGAAAAACTTAAAAATGCAGATATTATTGAAACAGAGATTGGAAATATTGATAAAATTTCCCTCAATCATAATGACATGATGGTGTTTATTGAAGGGGATAAAAATATCATATCGAAATATATGGGTAAGTCTGAAATAGTAAATATACATCCGTCACTATTACCGTCATTTGATAATATCACTGCAATACAAGATGCATATACTTCAGGAGTGAAAGTTACCGGTGTAACGATACACAAACCTAAAAAAAATAATTTTGCGGGTCAAATAATTGCACAATATCCAATATTAATCGACAGTTATACAAATTTTCCTCAACTTGTTGACGAAATAAAAACTCTTGAACTTAAACTTGCTCCTTTAGCCGTTAAATCAGTTTTTGAGGATAAAGTCTTTGATATTGTTGATTTTTTAAACGAACCGAAACATAGTTGTGGCAATTGCAAACAATGCGGCGGATGTACACATTAAGTTATACTGAATAGTAGGTGTTTTTATTTCACATCATCTTTTATAATAATGAGATTATTTATAACTTTTATAGCACAGGTAGGAAGAACAACATGTTCAAGTCCGTCAGCAATACTTAATATTCCGCCTGCTTTTAAAGTCACATCCTCTCCCTTGTATTGAAAAGTATAATCTGTATCTCTATCAGATCTAATTGTTATCTGGTTTTCCATTTTTATCTCCTTTTATATTCTAATCACTAAAAAGGCGGGATTTCCCGCCTTTTGTTTCAAAATAATTTTGAAAACGCAATCCTGCAATTAGTCGAATGTATATCCGATAATTGCTGCTTCTCTTGCTCTTTTGATTGCATTAGCAATCATTCTTTGGTGTTTTGCACAGTTTCCTGTTACACGTCTAGGTATGATTTTGCCTGCTTCTGTTAAATATCTTTTTAATTTTGAAGCATCTTTAAAATCAATTTCTTCAACGTGGTCTGCACAAAAACTGCAAGTTTTACGTTTTTTTCTGTCTTGATCTTGTTTTGCCATTGTTATAATTTGCCTTTCTAGCCTTGTATTACTTATATTTTATTATTATATCCGTTAGAACGGAATTTCTTCATCATCAATTAAGTTATCTTCTGTATAATCTGTTTCAGCAAAAGTAACTATTTCTTCGGGTTGAGATTCAACAACAGTCTCAGAATCGGAAGATGAAGCCGTATGAACGGAATTTGATGTTCCTGACAATAATTCAATATCATTCGCATCAATCTCAAAATATCTTCTTTCCGAACCGTCAGCAGCCTTGGAAGATGCTACTTGTAAGCGACCGTCAACAAGTAATCTGTCGCCTTTTTTAACGTTATCCAATACTTCGGATAATGCTTTGCGTTTAGCGATTACTCTGACTAATGTTTCTTCTCTTTCATCAATGTTTAATGTTAAACCGTAAACCGCTATATCATTTTGAGTATAACGTTTTTCCGGTGCTCTGAAAACAGTCCCTGTTACTGTAGCCTTTGCTAATGTCATCTTATACTCCTGCTTTTACTGATTGTTCCAAGAACATTGTTCTTAAGATGCTGTCATTCAAACGTAATTGACGTTTAAATTCTGCAACTTTTGATTCAGGTAATGATAATACCATTGATGTAAAAAATCCATCTCTAAAATTTTGTATTTCATAAGCCAATTTTTTACGACCGATTTTATCTGTAGATACAACGCTGCCTTCTAATGCTTCGGCATCAGATGATACTTTTGCGATTAGTTTATCTACTTCTTCAGCATCTGCATTTGGCTTGAAGATTACTAATAATTCGTAATTTTTCATATTTATATTTCTCCTTTTTTTGACATATTAACATAAACATGGAAATTACAATATATTATGGCGGTTTCTGCTTAAAAAAGTTAACAAAAAATAAATAAGAATCAGTAACCTTTAAAATTTTTTAAATTTTACACAAGGTTGTTTAGTTTATTTATACTATATAATCTGCCTCATAAACATAGTTCGCAGGCCCGATAAGAAATATATTTTCATCTTTGTTTTGTTTGTGGTTTCCCCAATCGACAAAAACTGTTCCGCCGAGAAGATTAACTTTCACAAAGGTATCGGTTAATCCGTTTAAGACTCCGGCAGCAACTGATGCACATGCACCAGTACCGCATGCGAGTGTTATTCCGCAGCCTCTTTCATATACACAAAAATCTATTTCATTTTTAGATTTAATTTTTACAAATTCTACATTTGTTTTTTCAGGAAAAAGTTTGTGAGATTCAATATATTTACCGTATGTGTTTGCCATTTCAAAAACATCATCATTTGTAAATATTACGCAGTGCGGATTACCCATTGAAACAGGGTTAATTTCAAATTCTCTGTCTAATATTTTAATTTTACATTTACCTTGACCTTTGAACGGTATTTTCTCAGGCTCTAAAACCGGAGAGGACATATTTACTCTTACATTACCGTCATCCTGAATCTCAGGTTTAATAATTCCTGCCCCTGTTTTTACAGAAAACTTTTTCTTACATATTAGTTTTTTGTCCGTAACATATTTTGCAAAACATCTCATACCGTTTCCGCACATTTGTGCTGTTGTACCGTCTGAGTTATAGAAGAACCATCCGATTTCAGCCGGTTCAACTTCAAATGTTTTAGGAATAATAAGTCCATCAGCACCTATTCCAAAATGTCTGTCGCATATTTTTTTTGCAAATTCGGATAATTCTAATCCTGTTTTTTTATATTCGCTGTAGTCAACTACTGCAAAATCATTACCGCATCCTTGCATTTTTGTTACTTTAATAGTGTTCATTATTTCTCCGTTAGTATTATTAGTTGTTAAGATAATATTATACTTATATTTAAAAAACGTCAATTTATCTTAACAAACATTTGACACAAAACCATGTCTGTTGTTGAATAGGGGTGGATAGGACTGACTATCCGTTTGAAATATAGATAGCAAACCGTTATCGGGAATAAGTAAGGGTTCTTCGGTAGAGTTGAACGGATTTGTTATTGTAGTAAGATAGGTTGGGCATACTTGCCCGACAAAAGAAAAGGAGAAAATAATGCCTACAATTAACCAGTTAGTACGTCAAGAACGTAAAAAACTAACAGACAAAACAAAATCTCCTGCTTTGA
>CACXGY010000023.1 GCA_902767275.1 uncultured bacterium
ACCCTTCCCTAACCCTTCCCTTGCTAAGGGCAGGGAACATTCATTTATTATCTTATTGTTCTATTGCCATTAACTATCGGCAACCCCTTCGGCTTTGTAATCATAAAACCGCAACAAAACCGACTCCACTTGTCAAAGGTAGTTATTATGAAACCTAGTGCCTTAGTGCCTTTATGAAAAAAGAAATTATAGTTTTTAGAGATTAACTTAAATAAATATTATATCCTTTGTATTTAAAACTAATCATTAAGTATTGTAACATTATTCAATAGAACTAATCCTAAAGTATTATATTTTTTAAACATTTATACTATACTTTAAATAATAATATTAATGAATAATAATATATGTAGATAAAGTAAAAACCACGGAGGCAAAAATGTCAGTAGGACAATTCGTATTTATGTTACACAGCCACCTTCCATACTACAGAAAAGCAGGTATGTGGCCGTTTGGTGAAGAAAATTTATATGAATGTATGGCAGAAACATACGTTCCTTTATTGAATGCAATATCTGAATTATGGGATGAAGGGATTAAAGCAAAATTAACTGTTGGCATAACTCCTATATTAGCAGAACAATTAAATGACGAACATTTACAAAATGGTTTTGTTAAATATATTGATGCTCAAATCAAAGCGGTATCCAAAGATTTGGAAAGATATCCGGATCCGGATGTACCTCATTCACAACACTTAAAATATTTAGCAAAATATTATTTTGATTTATGGAATAAATTGAGAAATGATTTTGTTAACAAATATGAAAAGAATCTGATTAAATATTTCAAAAAATATCAAGATTTAGGATGTATCGAAATTACCACATCCGGTGCAACACACGGTTTTTCACCATTGTTGGCAACTGATAACAACTTGAATGCTCAATTCAAAGTCGGGCAAGACACAACAAAAAGATTGTTTGGTCATAAGGCAATGGGTGCATGGTTACCTGAATGTGCTTATCGTCAAGGATATGAGTTTGTCGGAAAAGACGGTAAAAAACATTGGAGACCTGCTATCGAAGTTACACTTCAAAACAATGATATAGAATACTTCTTCACAGAATCACACGTTATTGAAGGCGGCAACTCAATCGGTAACAGACGTGTAATCGGTGTATACGGTAATATTGAATATATTCCGCTTCCTGAAAGAGAAGCAACAGGGTATGATACCTACTCTGCATACTGGTTACCGGATGCACAGGTTGCTGTAATGGGAAGAAACGACAGAGCAGGTTATCAAGTATGGTCTGCGGCTGACGGATACCCTGGAGACGGATGTTTTAGAGAATTTCACAAACGTGACGACAAATCAGGTATGCACTACTGGAGAATAACTTCTCCTACTACTGATTTGGGCGATAAAATGTTATATGATCCTGTTTTAGCATTAAACAAAATTAATGAAAACTCTGATCACTATACAACTTTGATTTATCACTTATTAAATGATTATAAAAATGCTCATAACGGACAAGAAGGACTTGTTATGGTTTCATTTGATACTGAGTTATTCGGTCACTGGTGGTTTGAAGGGGTTGAATTTATTAAACAAGTTATTAAAAAATTCAACCAATATATTCCTGATGTAGAAAGAATGACTGCGGGCGAATATATCAAACAACATCCGCCAAAAGAAGCAATTCAAATTCCTGAATCTTCTTGGGGACAAGGCGGTCATTTCTATGTATGGATGAACCACTTAACTGAATGGATGTGGCCTATTATCCACTCTTGTGAAAAACGTATAACAAATATTGTTTCTAATTACGAAACAATTCCAGATAACAAACTTCTTCACAGAGCATTAAATCAATTAGCAAGAGAGAACTTGTTATTACAAAGTTCTGATTGGCCGTTCTTAATCACAACATGGCAGGCAAAAGATTATGCTACTGACAGATTTAACGAACACGTTGACAGATTTAGTACAATCGCTGATATGATTGAATCAGGTAACATTGACGATGCTAAACTTAAAGAAATTGAAAGCATTGACAACTGCTTCCCTGTGATTGATTACAGAGTGTATTTGCCAATCGAAGAAGGTGTAATTCCTCAACAAGAGAAGAAACTTGCACCACTATATACTGACTAATTATTTATAACTAATATAAGAACCGACTACAATAGCAGTCGGTTCTTTTTTTGCTTTTATTTTCTCACAATATACAAAATATTGTTAAAACGCAATAAATATAATACTTAGTCTTGATTTTAAGATGTTAATTATGATATAAAATAAATATTATTAGGAGGGTCGTATGATAAAAAAGATTTTAACAGTACTTGCTGTCTTATTCGTATTACAAAATTCATATACATATAGTGCTGAAACCGATTACAAAATATTAAATAAAATAAATTCTCCTGCGGATATCAAAGGAATGTCTATTGCAAACTTAAAACTGCTTGCTTCCGATATCAGAAAGGGGATTCTTAATAAAGTGAATATTACGGGCGGACACCTCGGACCTGACTTGGGTGTGGTTGAAGCAACTATTGCAATGCATTACGTGTTTAACTCTCCTGTTGATAAATTTGTTTTTGATGTATCACACCAAACATATCCGCATAAAATGTTAACAGGCAGAAAAGATGCATTTATAAATCCTTTGGAACATCCTGAAATCACAGGATATTCAAATCCTAAAGAAAGTCCCCATGACCACTTTATACTAGGTCATACATCAACTTCTATAAGCCTTGCATCAGGTCTTGCAAAGACAAGAAATTTAAAAGGCGAAAAATATAATGTAATAGCCTTCATCGGAGATGGTTCTCTAACAGGCGGAGAAGCAATGGAAGGGTTAAATAATGCTGCAATGCTGGGGTCTAATTTTATTATAATTCTCAATGATAATGAAATGTCTATTGCCGAAAATCAAGGCGGAGTGTATAAAAACTTGAAAGTTTTAAGAGAAACGGGCGGTCTTGCCGCAAATAACATATTCAAAGCAATGGGATATGATTATATTTATGTAGATAAAGGAAACAACATTAGAGCATTAATTACCGCTTTTGAAAAAGTAAAAGATACGAATGTCCCAACAGTGGTTCACATTCATACTACAAAAGGAAAGGGATACGCTCCTGCGGAACAAGACAAAGAAAGATATCATTGGCAACAGGCAGGTTTTATGAACCCGCAAGACGATACTGCGATGATGCCGCCTAAAACATATACTGCACTTACTACTGAATATTTATTAGCGGCAAAAAATACTAATCCGTCTATAGTTGCAATTACTCCTGCTACACCCGGAGCAACAGGTTTTAATCAAGAATTTAGGACAAGAATGGGTGCTAATTATACAGATGTAGGGATTGCAGAACAACATGCAGTAGGATACGCTTCAGGGATTGCGGCAAACGGTGGAAAACCTGTTCTTGCTGTTTGCAGTTCTTTTATTCAAAGAGCGTATGATCAGTTATCACAAGATGTTGCAATAAATAATTCTCCGGTAGTTATTCTTATCGCTTCATACGGGATTTCAGGAACTGATATTACCCACCTTGGAATTTTTGATATTCCTTTGATTAGCAATATTCCAAACATTGTATATCTTGCTCCTACTAACAAAGAAGAATATATTGCGATTCTTGATTGGGCGACAAAACAAAATCAACATCCTGTGGCAATTAGAATACCTTCGGGAGAAGTAGTATCAACAGGTATCCCTGATACAACCGATTATTCAAAAATTAATAAATATAAAGTAGCAGAACAGGGTTCTGAAATCGCTATTATTGCAGAAGGAGATTTCTTTTCCCTTGGTAAACAAGTTAAATCAGAAATCAAAGAGAAATTAAACATTGATGCTACTCTTATAAACCCGATTTACCTATCAGGTGTTGACTATGAACTGTTAGATTCTCTTAAGCAAAATCACTCTATCGTTATAACACTTGAAAATGGAGTTCTCGACGGTGGCTTCGGGGAAAAAATTACCAGATTTTATGGCGATTCCAATATAAAAGTTCTTAACTACGGTGCTCAAAAAGAATTCACTGACAGAGTTCCTCTTAAAGAACTTCTTAATAAATACCATTTAACAAAAGATTTAATATTACAGGATATTGTAGAATTAAAAGAATCTATGATTAAAGAGGAAGAACCTAAAATTGAAGATGTTCCGACAAAAGAAAATGTTAAACCTGTGGAACAAAAACAAAAAACATATTCAAGCAAGAAAAAATAATATAGACAGAAATAGGGCATAAGCCCTATTTTTTTTGATTAAATTCATGCCTGATTTTAATTAATGCTTATCAAATATGTTTAATATATAATAAACATGCTTACGTTAGATAAGAAAGGGATAATAAAATGAAAAAATCAGTAAAAGATTTAGGCGACGTAAAAGGAAAAAGAGCGTTAGTCAGAGTTGACGTTAACGTACCTTTGGATGCAGACAAAAATGTCACAGATGATACAAGAATTCAAGCAATTGTACCTACAGTAAGATATTTACAAGAAAAAGGTGCAAAAATTATTTTAATGGCACACTTAGGCAGACCAAAAGGAGAATGGAATCCTGAATTTTCATTAGCACCTGTTGCTAAACACATGTCAAAAGTTTTAGGCGAAGAAGTTTTATTTGTTTCAAAACCTGTAGGAGAAGGTGCTGCTGAAGAATTGGCTAATTTAAAAGATGGTCAGGTTGCATTATTAGAAAATATAAGATACTACAAAGCAGAAGAAGCAAAAGATGATGATATGACGTTTGCTGAAGAATTAGCAAAACTTGGCGATTTCTATGTAAATGATGCATTTGGTGCAGCACACAGAAAACACACTTCAACTGCTAAAGTTGCTAAATTATTATCACCTGCAGTTTCAGGGTTATTGATGGAAAAAGAATTAAGATGTTTATCTCAAGCACTTGATAATCCTACAAGACCTTTCACTGCTGTAGTAGGTGGAGCAAAAGTTTCTTCTAAAATCGGTGTTTTAGAAAACTTGCTTGATAAAGTAGATAATATGATTATCGGCGGCGGTATGGCTTATACTTTTGTTAAGGCTAACGGCGGTAAAATCGGTAATTCAATTTGTGAAGATGATCAAATTGATACAGCAAAAGCAATTGAAAAGAAAGCGGCTGATAAAGGGGTTAAACTTGTTATGGCTACTGATGTATTGGTTACAGATGATTTTTCAGGTAACGGTACTAACAAATTCGTTAAGATTGATGAAATCCCAGACGGATTTGAAGGAGTTGATGCAGGCGAAGAATCAAGAAAGGCTTTTGCTGAAGTACTTAAATCATCAAAAACTATATTGATGAATGGTCCTGTTGGTGCTTTTGAAAATCCTAAATTCGCTGAAGGTACAAAAGCAGTCTTAGCGGCAGTTGTTGAAGCGACTAAAAACGGTGCAGTTTCTGTTATCGGAGGCGGCGATTCTGTTAGTGCTGCTAAGAAATTCTTCTCAGCAAATGATTTTACTCACGTTTCTACAGGCGGCGGTGCTTCTCTTGAATTTATTGAAGGAAAAGTTTTGCCTGGTGTTGATGCGTTAGACGAAGCATAGTTTTTAGATAAATTTATTTACTAAACAAAAGAGCAACTGTTTTATCGGTTGCTCTTTTTGTTCTATATCTATTTTATGATTTTACAATAATCTTTTAAAAAGGTAATTAATCGTCTTGTTTTTTTTCTAAAGCCGGTTATAAAAGATAAACTTATAAGACATCCGACACATGATGTTATAAGTACATCAGCCTTCGTTTTTTCTATATTATTTTTTTTATTATTCATTATCGGCTTAATCTGTTTTAGTTGTTCAGGATGTTCAAATCCTGCAAAGCCACAGCATTTGTCATAATTATCCATTTCTTTATACTCTATATTTTTTATGGATGAAATTATTTTTTCGCACACATTATTATTTTCGTGACAAGGTTTATGATATGTTACTGAAATATTTTTAGTTGATTCAAATGTAATATTTGATTCAGCAATTAGTTCATAAATACTTTTTATTTCTATATCTTTTAACTTCTCATCTTCTATATATTTTTTATACTCATTTAATGCCCATCTGCAACTGGCACAATCAGTTATTATCGTATTTATTCCGATTGGAAGTTTTGATATGTTTTCTTTTGCCTGTTCAACAAATCGCTCAATGTTTCCTGTTGTCAAAAACGGCATACCGCAACAGTTAAAATTAACATCAACAGATTCTATCTCTAGTTCGTTTAATAATGTTGTTATAAAATTATTAACCTCAGGATGTAGTTTTGAGATACATCCGCCAAAATAAATTGCTTTTCTTTCGTATTGTTTTGATTTTATTTTTTTATGAAACAATCCGCAAAAATTTTTGACTATATTTAAAAAGGTATTGAAAACTAATTTTGATTCTAAAAAACTGTATATTTTACCTTGAAAAGAGTTTTTAAAATATTCATGTTTTGCACATAATAAAATATCCAAAGCATTAATCTCTCCGGGACAAAACTCTGTACATTTATTACACTTGAGGCACATATCCAAATATTTATTTATATTTTTAGAAAGTTTTAAATCGCCCTTAACCACACCGTTAAGCATTATAAACTGCCCCCTTGATACAGTGCATTCATTTCCTGTAGTTTGGAACAAAGGGCAAGCATCCTGACATATTCCGCATTTTGAACAACGATGTAATTCGTCTTTATAATCTGATAGATTTTTTATCGTTTTATTTCCCACGTTTTATTATTTCCCGAGTTTTTTAGATACCCAACCTTCTAATATTTTCTGAGGTGCTCTTGTAATAGCAAGCGACCATTTTGAAACATTTTTTGTTATTACGCTTAACGCACCTACGTTTGCTCCTTCTTCAATAGTCACAGGGGCAACCAGAACAGAATTAGAACCTATTTTAACGTTATCTTTTATAATAGTTTTACTCTTTTCTTTATTTAAAGGATTATAATTTGCAGTAATAGTTCCTGCTCCGATATTTACATTTTGACCTACTTCACTATCTCCGATATATGTCAAATGGCAGGCATTGGTATGACTTTTTATATGTGCCTTTTTAACTTCAACATAGTTTCCTATTTTGACAAAATCGTCGAGAATAACATCTCCTCGTAAATGAGCAAACGGCCCAATCTTACAATTATTGCCGATAATATTTTTACCTTCAATATACGTTGACGGATATATTATTGTATCTTTTCCTATTTCTGTCTGAGGGTCAATCCATACAGAATTCGGATCTACAATAGTTACTCCGTCTGTCATATATTTTTCTAGAGTTCTTGCGGTCATCAATTTTGTTGCTTCTGCAAGATTAAGTTTTGAATTTATACCATAGATTTCTTCGTTACGCTCCAATATATGTGCATTTACGTTTAATCCGTTCTTGTTGCCCCATTCTATAATATCTGTTAAATAATATTCGCCTTGAGCGTTATTTGTTTTCAAATGAGTAAATGCGTTCTTAATCTTAGCCCAATTTAGACAATAAATCCCTGCATTTATTTCTTTTACATCTTTTTGTTCAATAGTTGCATCTTTTTCTTCAACAATTGAATTCAAAGAACCGTCATTATTTCTAATAATTCTTCCGTAATTTGTCGGATTATCAAAAATAGCACTCATAACTGTAATATCAGAACTCATTTTTCTGTGTGCTTCTATGAATGTTTTTAAAGTGTCAGATGTTATTAATGGAGTATCACCGCATAAAATAATGACTTCTCCATCATAGTTTTCTAAATAAGGACAAACCATACTAACAGCATGACCGGTTCCGAGTTGAGGAGATTGTAATACAGTTTTTGCATTATTGTAATGAGTGTTAATATATTCTTCAACTTTTTCGGCTTGATGTCCAACTATTACATAATTTTCATCAGCAAGCCCCGTATTATTCACAGCATCTATAACGTATCCTAATAAAGTTTTGCTATATATTTGATGTAAGACTTTTGGGGTTTCCGATTTCATTCTTGTACCTTTACCCGCTGCTAATATGACTGATTTAACCATTTTCTATTCTCCCTTTTCTAATATTTTATCAAAAAAAGGTATTAATGAGTAAAAAATGACTATTTATAAAAATTTGTAACTTTCCTTGATAAGTCAAACATTTCTACTTGAAAAAATGGTATTAAAATGCTAAATTAAATTTATCCGCTATCAGATAAATAAGGAGTCAGAATATGAGTTGCGAATGCAAAAAGTACAAAAAAACGATAAGAGAAGCACTTAAAGTTTTAGGAAAAGATAATTTTGTTTTGATAATGCACGGTGGAAGTTTCCCATCTCGTGACGGAGAAGATACAGGATTTGGAAATATGAATTCCAATGCTGCAAAAGATATTATTGATTTATCGGAGGGTCTGTTTGATGCAATTCAACTCGGGCCGGCAGGAAAAACAAAATCATCAGATTCTTCTCCTTATACAGGCACAATTTTTTCAGGAAATCCTTTGTTTATTGATTTAAAACAATTAACAACAAAAGATTGGGAAAATATTCTTTCTGAAGAAACTTTCAATAAAGTTGTTGAGGAAAACCCTAACAACGGTAAAGGAAAAACTGCTTATTCATACATATTTAATGCTCAAACAGAAGCATTAAAAGAAGCATGGGCAAATTTTAAAACTAAAAAGAAATTTCAAAAAGATTTTGAAAAATTTAAAAAAGAAAATTCTTTCTGGCTTGATAATGACTCATTATACGAAGCCCTTTCAATTGATAACGGAAATGATTATTGGCCAATTTGGGAATCTGAAATCGATAAAAACTTATTAAATCCTAAAAACGAAGAAGAAAAAGAATTATTTAACAAAAGAATCGCTGAAATAAAAGAAAAATATTCAGATGAAATTGATTTTTACAAATTCTGTCAATTTGTATTGGAAAAACAACTGTTAGCAACAAAAAAATATGCTTTGAAAAAAGGTGTAAAAATGATTGCAGACAGACAAGTCGCATTTTCAGACAGAGATGCATGGGCATATCAATCATTATTCTTACCTGGATGGTGTTTGGGTTGTCCTCCTGATTATTTTTCGAAAGACGGTCAGGCATGGGGATTCCCTGTAATGGATCCTGAAAAAATGTTTAATGAAGATGGTTCATTAGGCGAAGGCGGAATTTTAATGAAAAATCTTTACAAGAAGATGTTCAAAGAAAACCCGGGCGGAGTGAGAATTGACCATATTGTTGGTCTTATTGATCCTTGGGTTTACAAATCAGGTAAAAAGCCTATGCCTGAACAAGGTGCAGGAAGATTATATTCATCACCAAAACATCCTGAACTTTCAAAATATGCAATTGCAGGGATAAATGATATTGATGAAACTCTTGAACCTGATAAAGAAAAATATATTAAAACCTTAAACAAAGAACAAATCAAAAAATACGGTCGTTTAATTGAAAAAGTTGTCATTGCGGCAGCAAAAGAATGCGGATTAAATAAAGATTCAATCGTTTGCGAAGATTTGGGTACTTTAACAAATCCGGTTGATGCTGTTATGAAAGAATACAAACTTCAGGGTATGAGATTAACTCAATTTGTAAAACCTGAAAAACCTGAACACCCATATCGCTGCAAAAATATAGAAGAAAATGTATGGGCAATGGTTGGAACACATGATAACGAACCTATTTCTTTCTGGGCTAAATCAATGATAAACACAGAAGTAGGATATCTCCATGTTAAGAATTTAGTTGAAGATTTGTATGCTGAGGTTGAAAATAAAGATAATTTAATTTGGGATTTGACTCACGATGCAGAATTTTTGAAAAAAGTTAAATTATCGGAAATATTTGCATCAAAAGCAAAAAATATCCAAATCTTCTTTACTGATTTCTTTGGAATAGATGATGTTTACAATAAACCGGGAACCTCAGGGGACGAAAATTGGTCATTAAGATTACCTAACGGAACAACTTGCCGTAATGCAATAGATTTAGGTGAAATTCTTGCTATGGCTATTCGTGCAAGAGGTTCTAAATTTGCAGATAAGCATAAAAAACTAATCGAAAAATTGACAAATGAAAAATAAGATAATTACATTATTAATAAGTTTAATTCTGTTTGTTCTTCCGTGTTATTCGGAAGAACAAACTGTTGTAATTCCTACAGATGCAAAACTTGAATATAATCACGGAATAGACTGTTATAAATTAGGACAATATGAAGAAGCGGTGGCATCTTTTCGTACCGCAATAAGGCTATATCCAAACTACACGGATGCATATTATAATCTGGCATCCTTACTGGACTATTTAAAACAAAACGATGAAGCACTTGCCGTGTATGAACAAATAATTGAACGTAATCCAAAAGAGTACGAAGCGTTATATAATGCTGCAAAGTTAAGTGCCCAACTTGGAGATAGGGCAAATTCCGCTAAATATATAGACATGATTCCAAAATCCAGCGGATACTATAACAAGGCTATAAATGCTACCGCTCAATACAATGTTCGTCCGACAGGTTCATATCCAAACTCTGAATCAAAAGTCAGCCAAACAAGCGGAGTTTATCCAAACATAACAAGTCCGACAGGAGTTACTTCCGACACCTACGGAAACCTCTATGTTTCTAGTTTTACGGATAATGCAATATATAAAATTCAACCTGATGGTAAAAAAACGTTATTTTATAAAACCTCCGTCTTACAAGGACCTATTTCACTTGCAAGTGATACAACAGGCAATATATATGTCGCAAATTACAATGCAAACAACATTTTGAAACTATCTCATTCGGGTGCTTGTACGGTTTTAACCTCAAATGTTTCAAAACCATACGGAATACACGTTAACGGGAATATCCTTTTTGTTGCTTGTCAAGGATCAAATTCTGTATTAAGAATAAAGATTAAATAAAGATAATTTTTAAAAATTTGTTTTATCAAATCAGTAACCCATCCTCAGTCCTTCCCTTGTCAAGGACATAGTTTCCTGCCCTTTTGCAAGGGAAAGTAAATATCCAATTGTAAAGTTTGTAACAAAAATTTTTAAAACTGAAATTTGGTATTTGCAAATTGTTTTTATATTGATGTAAGAGTAAGTATCTTATATTGTATTACAAAAAGAGAGGTATGCTTTAATGGGCGTAGCAGCAGTAACATTAAACGGCCAAGAAACCCCAATAAACCATTCAACGGCAAAGGATATCTACAAAGCCTATCAAAAAGGTGAGGTAGAACTTACCCCTGCTCAACAAAAGTATACTGAATCTTTGCTTTCTCCAAAAGATTTGGATGAAGTAAAATACGACATGAAAGGCGAAGATGCACAAAAATCCGGCTATAACGAGATAGAAGATGCCAAAAAAGCAGATTCACATGATGGACAAGGTGCAAATGCTACTGTTACAACAATTGGTAATATTGCAGGGGTAGTCGGTTCATGTATGGCAGCCAGTGCATTAGCAAATGCTACAGATGGTTTTACTCAGGCAGCACTCTCAGGAGGAATGCTTGCTGGTGCCGGAGTATCACTTGCCTCAGTTATTAAATTTGATAATGCTTATAGTGATAGAACTCAAGCATGTGATAATGCAGACGGTACAAATGAAATAATAGACAGTTATTCAGAATCATTGATTGATACAATGGATATGATGAATGAGGATATGGCGAGTTATCAGGAACAATCAGACGAGTTAACATTGGGTGTAAACACAAACACCTCTATGATTGCAGATTTACAAATTCAACTTGCTGATGCTCAAGCGGCAGGCGATAAAGCAGGTGTTGAGAGTATTAAGAATCAGATGAAACAACTTCAAGGTGCAGATTTTTCTCAACAAGAAGAAAGTTTACAAGAAACCTCCGGTAGATTAGAAGAATATAAAGCAGCAAATGATGAATCAATAGGTGTCAGAGAAGGAGGTCAAACAGTATCTGATTTCTTAAAAGAGGGTACTCCTCTAGGTGTTGTTGGAGTAATAAATTCGGCGGCTTTATTAGTTGGCTCGACTATAATGGGTATAACAGCAGCAACTACAACTCCTAAACTTGCACCATTTTTCCCGGATGCAGTGGGAACTATAGCAGGAAAAGTGTTGTTTGCATTAACAAGTGCTTTGTTTGGAACTGCTGCAACAATTATGGGTACAAAAACTAAAAATGAATTTGAATGCGGTTCTGCCGGTGGAGATATGCAAGACCACGTTAACGATTTGAATGAAATGATTGACGAACAATTATCATATACTGATCAAACTACAGAAAATTATGCGGTAATAGACGAAGATTCAGCAGAAAGTCAAGCAGATGCTAAAGATAAAGCAAACAAGGCAGTAGCAAACAACTCTCCTGCTCCGCCGAAAAAGGATGATGATAGCAAAGGCGGCGACAAAGTTGGAGCCGGTGCCGGTGCAGGTACAGGAAATGCATAATATAAAAAAGGTGCTTCGGCACCTTTTTTTATTGTATATATATTCTTCCTTCCCTTGCTAAGGGCAGGGAACATTCATTTATTATCTTATTGTTCTATTGCCATTAAAAATCGGCAACCCTACCGGCTTTGTAATCATAAAACCGCAACAAAGCCGACTCCCCTTGCCAAAGGGAGTTATAATTACTTCCTTCCCTTGACAAGGGAAGGACTGAGGATGGGTTACTGATTTGATAAATCGGTGCGAAACATCGCAATCTATCACTGCTGTTTTAAAAATATTATTG
>CACXGY010000024.1 GCA_902767275.1 uncultured bacterium
ACCCTTCCCTAACCCTTCCCTTGCTAAGGGCAGGGAACATTCATTTATTATCTTATTGTTCTATTGCCATTAACTATCGGCAACCCCACCGGCTTTGTAATCACAAAACCGCAACAAAGCCGACTCCCCTTGTTAAAGGGAGTTATAATCATTTCCTTCCCTAGACAGAAAAGGACTGAGGATGGGTTACTGATTTATTTTATATAGATACGTATATATGCTCTTTATACATAGTGTAATAAAAAAAACCGTTATTACTAACGGTTTTTTTATAATTCTTTGATATTTATATTCTTCATTAAGAGTATTTATTTGATAAATTTGAGTACATCTCGCGTAATAGTGCTTGTTGAGAATCTCTTTCTGTTTTTGCGTCTTTATGTGCTGCTTTTTGAGGATTTTTACCAAATACTTTATGTAATAAACTTCCTTTTTTTCTGGTATTTTTAACCGCATTGTTCGCTTCATTAACGCTTTGTTCTTGATTTGCTATTTTTGTAGCATCTTCAAGTTCTGTACGCATATCTGTTACTTCTTTTACGGCTTTATCAAAATCTGCTTTTGTACCTAATGCTTTTATTTGTTTATTATATGATTCTAATGTCGCATCATATTGTCCGCAATTTTGATTGTTATTTACATTCTTTTCTGCTAATTCAGTTACTTTCTTATTAGCATTAGTAATTGCATTTTTGAGTTCTTCAGGTGATGAGATTGGTTTCCCGTCAATATCTTTTACTCCGGAAAGAATGTCTTTTTGTTGTTGAATAAGATTATTATACTCATCGGCTTTTGCTTTTCTTTTTTGTTCTTCGGCTTTATAAGCATTTGTGTTTTTGGCAAGAGTATCTATATTACCAGCCTTTTGTTCTTCAGGAGTTAAATATATGTAAAAATCACTGACATTAACTTCTTTAGCGGTTGCTTTATCTCCGCTTACACTGATATCAGAATCTGTTTTTTTTGTATCAATTGTTGATTGGAGTGCATCATAACTTTTTTTAGCATTTTCTAAAGATTGATGGCAAGCCTTTGCATCATTGTATGCTTTTAAGTTCTTTTCTCCATCAGAACCTGCAGTTACTGATTTTTTATGTTCTGCAATTTTATTATTTAAATCTTGAAGTCGTGCCTCATACGATTGACTTGTTGTACCATCAGCATTCATAGTAATGCCTGCTGCAGCATACTTCGTATTAAAAGTCATAACAGATGTTGCTATTTTAGTGGGATAAGTTGAAATTATTGTTTGACATGCTTTTGAAATTTGCTTACCAGACACTGCTGAGCCATCAATTCCACCGGCACCTTTCATTGCAATAGAATATGCAGCAAGTTCAGCTGCTCCTCCTAAAATATTGAATACGCTACCCAAAGCAAGTTGTTTTATGGCATCGCCGCTGCTGCTGCCACCGCCCTGAATATTAATCATGCCATTGCTATAGGCACCGTCTATGCCTAACATGCCACGTTTATTCGCTGCATAATCTGACATCCAAGTCATTGTTCTATGCTCTCCTTGTTTAGGGTAACACTTTGTAATCGATGCACGATTTCTAACTCTCGACTATTGTATACTCTCTTGCATCTTATTTTACATGTATATAAAGTTTTTCTGTAATCTCTGATTTCATAAAGTATTTTTTTTGTTACATTTGTTTACATTATAAAATGCTCTTATTAAACAAGGGTAAAACGCAAAGTACCATTTTCATCTACTGTTTCATTCCACATATATTTGGGTCTAACCCAGACTTCCCCTGTCTTTACTGATTTATACACAATTACATCTTCGCATGTTTCAGAGTGTTTGCCGAGAGCAATTATTTCATAAATATTGCCTTTATAATGTCTATACTTTTTCCCGATTTCAATCCTTTGTTCTGCCATTATATCCTCTATTATCTTCTGGTAAAATATCTTCACTATTCAAGTATTTTATTATATAATTAGATTATATTTTAAATAAGAGGAAGATAAAAGATGTTCAGTATTATTTTAGCAGGCGGATCCGGAAGCAGACTTTGGCCATTATCCAGAGAACTCTATCCTAAACAGTTATTAAATATTCAAAACAAAGAGAGTCTTTTACAAGAAACATATAAAAGAATTCTTGATTTTATTCCGTCAAAAAATATTATTAGTGTTACTAACACAAAACATTTAACAAACATTAAATATCAACTCTCCAAAGTCGTAAAAAATCCGATAGTGATATCAGAGCCTGAATCTAAAAACACTGCTCCTGCGATTGCAGTTGCTGTAAAATACCTATTGGACAACTACAAAAATTCCGAAAATGAGATAGTACTTGTAGTCCCTTCCGATCATAAAATAAAAAATATAACAAAATTCAAGCAATCAGTAAAAGATGGCGAAAAACTTGCGAATAAAGGATTCCTCGTCACTTTTGGAGTCAAACCGTCATATCCTGAAACAGGGTTTGGGTATATAAAAGCAGAGCCAATAAATGACGGAGGATATATTGTTAACAAATTTGTTGAAAAACCTGATATCAAAACCGCTCAAAAGTATTTGACAGATGAAAATACTTACTGGAATAGCGGGATGTTTATGTTTAAATTATCTGTGTTCATGGATGAATTAAAAAAATATTCGCCTAATATCTATAGTATAATTTCAAGACACGATTTTTCTGAAAATGAAGATATTCCATACACTGAATTTAGCAATATGCCAAATATTTCAATAGATTACTCATTAATGGAAAAATCTAAAAATATTGCTATGACCGAATTAAAATCAGATTGGCTCGATGTTGGTTCGTGGAAATCTATTTATGATGTTAGCAAAAAAGATATAGATAACAATGTTAAAATAGGACACATTTTAGACATTGATTCTAAAAATTCTCTAATGTATTCATCCTCAAAACTCGTAGCAACAGTCGGTTTAGAAGATACCATTATTGTTGAAACAGAGGATGCTGTTCTTGCTTGTAAAAAAGATAGAGTACAAGATGTAAAACAAATTTTTGAAACATTAAAACAACAGCACGATAACACTCAGATGGTTCATAAAACAGTCTACAGACCATGGGGATTTTATACTGTTCTTGCACAAGGAGAAGGGTTCCTGACTAAAATGATTCAAGTAAATCCGGGACAAAAATTATCTGTCCAATCTCATAATCACAGAAGTGAACACTGGGTAGTTCTATCCGGTACAGCAAAAGTTGTTCTGGAAGGGAAAGAACATATTCTTAGTCCGGGACACAGTGTTGATATAGCAGTAAAAGCAATCCATTCACTTCAGAACCCTTATAAAGAAAATTTACAAATTATTGAGGTTCAAAAAGGCGATTTGCTCATCGAAGAAGATATCGTTCGATATGAAGATATGTACGGACGTGTTTAGAAAGTGAGTTGGTTATGGAAAACAATAAATTTTTCCTAAAATCAATGGGGTGCAAATCTAATCAGTTTGAAGGGTCGCTTATTATTGAAAATCTTATTAAAAACGGATTTGTGCAAGAATTCGATGTTAAGCAATCTGACTTTTATATTTTAAACTCTTGTTCTGTGACTCATAAAAGTGATAATGAAACATTATACCTTTTAAGAAACATAAAACATCAATATCCTTTTATAAGGACAGTGTTAACAGGTTGCGTGGCTCAATTAGAAAAAGAAAATCTTCTAAAACTCGGATATATTGACTACATCTTCGGGAATGATGATAAATTCAAAATGGGCGAATTATTATTATCAAACATCAATTCACAAGTATCAGATATAATGTCATTAGACGAGTTTAATTACCAAGTGCTTAATGATACCACTAAAACAAGACTTAGTTTAAAAATTCAAGACGGATGCAATAACAGATGTGCATATTGCATAATTCCTTTTGCCAGAGGAAAATCCAGAAGTGCAAATATAGAATTTATTACTGAACAAATAAATAATGCTGATAAGAAAGGGTTCAAAGAAGTTGTTTTAACAGGCATTCATATAGGGCAATGGGGACTTGATATTAACAGTGATTTCGTTACTCTTATAAAAAATATTGAAAAAACAAATATAAAAAGGTATAGACTTGGGTCTTTAAATCCGCTCGAAATAACATCTGAATTATTAGATGTACTTCAAAACTCTGAAAAATTCTGTCCGCATTTTCATCTTTCGCTTCAATCGGCTTGTAATAAAACTTTAAAAAATATGAATAGATTTTACTCAGTAGAATATTATTTAGACCAAATAGAAGATATAACTAAACGGTTTGATAAACCTTTTTTAGGTAGCGACATCATTGCAGGTTTTGTAGGAGAGTCAGATGCTGATTTTAACACGACAATTGAAAATTTAAAAAAATCAAAATTGACAAAAATCCACACCTTCCCTTATTCAATCAGAAAAGGCACACAAGCAGAAAAAATGAAAGGACATCTTCCTGATAAAATTAAACAACAAAGAGCAGATATAATTAAATCTATCTCAAAAGAGAAATTTGATCTATTTTTAAACTCTAATCTGAACTCTATACAAGAGGTTTTAATCGAAAAAAGGCCGGATAAGCATACAGGTTTTCTTAAAGGAGTAACTAAAAATTATATAAATGTAATTATAAATAAGGAAATACTTAATAAAGAAACTTTCTGTAATACAATTCAAAATGTTGTATTGTTACAAATCAATAATGAAAAAATGTTTGGAAGTGTTCTTCCTTCCATTGACAAGGGAAGGACAGAGGATGGGTTATCGATTTTGTAAATCAAAGATTAAAAAAAAACAGACCACCCACCCCGCTATTGTAATAACAAAACCACTACAATAGCGACCCTCCCTGGCACAAGGAGGGTAAGATAGTTTCCTTCCCTTGACAAGGAAAGGACTGAGGATGGGTTACTGATTTGATAAATCGGTGCGAAACATCGCAATCTATCACTGCTGTTTTAAAAATATTATTGTACATAATAAATATTATGGGTATATATTTAATTTAATTTAA
>CACXGY010000025.1 GCA_902767275.1 uncultured bacterium
ACTGTTATAAAAACAATGCTATTTGGTATAAATAATCTTCTATAATTCATAATAAAATCATAATACAAAAGTTATTGTTGGGTTTCACCCAACCTACTTTTTTATGTTCTCAAAATCTCTGTTCTTTCTTCTCAAACCGACTGTTATTTTACATTGATGTTTTATTTTTATAAAGTCCGCTATTTATAGGGGTTTTACCGATCGGAAGTTATTGTTGGGTTTCACCCAACCTACTTTTTTATGTTCTCAAAGTCTCTGTTCTTTCTTCTCAAATCGACTGTTATTTTACGGTCGGCTACTTTCCAATAATAGCAAGAAAATTTTTAAAGCGGTTTTTTAGTATAGAACGCTTTTTTTGGTAAGGTATGGTTTTTTGGGTAAAGTTAAAATTTATTTTTCGTTATCAATAAAAAATGCATTCAACAAATCTGCTTCGCGGTGCAATATTTTACTACCGGTGCTAGATTATAGCATTCTTCTTTATCCGGCTGCGTTTCGCAGAAATAATCCACAACAACGGCGATGTTGTATACTTCTTCCGCCCACTTACTTAATTGCTTAAACTCTTTTAGAGTAATATTCAATCCTATTTTTTCCATCTACGACCTCTTTTAATGTATCGTATACATCACTCAATCAAAGCAAAAAGCAAAGAGCGGATTTTACATATGTAATCCGCTCTTTACTAAAATTTTGTTAAAGCAACAACAGTGTTTTATATATCAATTTATTATGTTTTACTACCATTTAAAGTGATTTCAGTTTTCTTTAATTCCAGTGCTCTTTTTAGTGATTTCTGAATTTTTTGCTCATCGGCTTTTTTATCTTTTCCTCCGCCTAATACCCAAGTGAAACCTGCTTGCAAGCCAACACCGTTACGACCGCCATTTGTTAAGTAAGTTTGGAAGAATCCTGTAAATCTTTCACCCCAAATCTTTCTTAAACCTACTCCGTATTTTACATAAGGTTTAACGGATAATTCAGGAAGTGTTACATCATTCGCTTTGAATTTAGTATCATCCATTACGTTCCATACCATTGCTACACTTGCATAAGGCTGCCATCCGTTTTTAAGATTACCGATAAATTTCAACTCAGGTTGTAATTGAATTGCATTCAACGGGCTTGAGTGCATTCTTACACCTGCTGCATTTGTATAATCAAATGTATTAACGAATGAATAAGACATTAACCAACTCGGTTGAATAATGAATTTACCGTTTGCCAATTCCCAATTGTAACCTGTTTTAGATGCAATACCTGCCATAAGCATTGCAAAATCTTCATTACCGTACATTGTGCTTGCTTCTACACCGCTTGCACCTGCGTTAATTGTCAAACCTGTGAAGAAGTTGCCTTTATATGCCATACCAAGTACACCCAATGTTCCGCCATTTTGGTAAATATTTACGCCATCATAGTTTTGGTGTGAGCCGTTGTAACCAACGTATGCTCCCCACATGCCATCCCATCCATGACCTAAGTCATACATTTGGGATTCGCCACCCACGAATGTTCCATAGGCTTGGTTTTCTACTTTAGGGCCGTTTCTTAATCCGACTTTTTCAAACGTTACATAAGGTCTGAACCAACCTTCCGCTCTTTCTTGTCTTAATAGAGTTGAATCGTATAATAAACCGCTGTCAGAAGCCGCATACTTATTCTTAAATTTCAATGCTTGTCTTTGTTGATAAGTCATAAGCATATACATATCCATATTTCGGAATGCTTCGTCATATGAATTTAATTGTGTCAAATATCCGCCCATTTGTGCTGCGACAGGTGATGCCATTACAGCAGGGTTAAAGTCTTTATATTTGTTTCCTGTACCTGCAATGTTCAACATCAAACCTTCAGGTGTCATCTGAACATTTGCACTCATTTTTCTGATTGGTGTTAATACGCTGCTGTATTTAGTTTTCAAATTAGCAGTTAAAGAATCTGATGATTGCAAATTATTTAATCCGATTGCCTGAGATAGGTTTATTGATGTACCTTTCTGATTAACTTTATCCATATCTTGAATACTCAAATCAGTTAAGTATTCATATCCGCCTGTAGGTTCGGTAGGTGTTGCAAAGTTATCTGATTTTTTTGATACAGCGTTAACATCCACTTTTAAATTAGAACCGTCAGCGAACGTTGTGTTATTAAATGTTGAATAACCGCCATTCATTGTACTTAATGTCGCATTAGGGGCTACTGAAATCGGGCCGGTAATATTTGAGCCGTCAAGTGCATTCAACTGACCTGCCGCTATATTAAGTGCAGAAGATACCGTAGCATTCGGCCCTACATAAAATTCAGAACCCGCACTTCCGTTAAGATTTAAAGTTCCTGTTCCTGAAACATTG
>CACXGY010000026.1 GCA_902767275.1 uncultured bacterium
CTCAACATTGATTGTTCGAAATTATTCACAAATCTGATATCTATACTGAACAAATATTGTCGTAACCCATCCTCAGTCCTTCCCTTGACAAGGGAAGGAAGTGTTCCCTGCCCTTAGCAAGGGAAGGGTTAGGGTAGGGTTGCCGATTTTAAAAGGCAATAAAGCAATAGGATTTATGATAACTCCCTTCGGCAAGGGAAGTCGGCTTTGTTGAGGTTTAGTTCATTACAAAGCCGAAGGGGTGCTTATCGTTTAATAAATTCTCTAAAATAATTTGTAACATTTTGTTAATAAAAATCATCCTTTGATTAAAGTTTTACTCACACATGTCCGTCATGTAAGGAAAGGGAAATGTGAAATCTATTCACAAGGAATCATAGGAGCATGATATGGGTTTAGCCTCATCACAAGCACGTCTGTTGCAATTAACAACCAGAATGCACCAGATTGAGTACAAAACAGCAAAACTGGAAGCAGATAAGTTACAAATGGCGAATGAATCTAAACAGGTTTATGAGGACTATTTAGATGCACTTGAGGCTACCAAAGTTCAATATAAGGTTTTGACTACCGATGGTTCGGTAACATATCAGAATGTCAATAATTATGCAGATTTTTTAGCAGCAGGTTTTGCTATTGATTTTAGAGGTACCGTATATGACGGAACTGATGAATACAGAAGTATAGATGGTAAATCAATCAGAATAGAAACTGCAACACAAGCAGAAGTTGAAGCCGCAGGAATGATATATGATAGTTATGATAAATATTATAAAGTTACCCAAGATGGTACAACAAATTTCTATAAAGACGGTAGCGATTTCTCACCTGCATATGGCGGAAGTGCCACACTACATGGTGTAGAGTATTTTCAAACGAAACTTAATTATGCACAGTTGTGTGCTGATGCATTTGGCTCAAATATAGACTCCCCACCTGAAAATGTTTCGGAAGTTATTACTAATTTGATTAATTCGGGATTAGTTACTATTGTTCAAAAACGAAAAGATAATATTTTTGCAAAAGAAACAGATATAGATTTCGCTGATTTTGAAACAAGTGTTGCTACAAATACGGGTCTTAGAGAAGAACAAGATACTACTGACTTGAAGAAAGCAGAAGCAAAATATGAAGCCGATATGAAACGTATTGATATGAAAGACAGAAGATACGATCAAGAAATAGCGGCTATGGAAGCGGAACGTAATGCTATTAAACAAGAAATGGAAACACTCAAGACCGTTTCTAAAGACAACGTTGAACGCACATTCAAGTTGTTCGGTTAATAAATAGTGAATAAATAAAAATTTATCATCTTAATTTTTCATAATTTCAATAAGCAAAGGCATTATCGCTTAATACTGAAATGGTATAAGCAATAAAGGTTTTATAAATTTCCTATAATCCTTTTCTTATTCCGAATAATGCCATTCTGCATAAACAAGTGTTTTTTATTGGAGTGATTTTGCATCTTCAATTTTCATTCCAAAATAAGGTTTATTTTTTTCTTGTAAAAATATCACATATTTGTTGTTGAAATAAAAGTATCTCGGTTCATCTCTAAATCCTGGAGCACAAGTCAAACACATCATCATCCCCGCTTCTGATTTTAATTTTACTCCTGATTCGTTCATTTTGAATTGAACTGTTTCTATGGCTTTGGAAATCATATAATTTGAATTTTTAATCTGTTTATTACAAAGTTCAGGAAATTCTCTTTCTTTCTTAAATTCTATGACAGGCGCTTTAAACTCATCTACTTTAGTAAGCCATTTTTTGCCGTTATATTTTTCAGATTTACTAATCATATCTTGATATAGTTTATCTAATGTTTTAGAGTCATTTGTTCTGTATAAAAATACAGTATCACCTTGTTTCGATTTTAATGTTACGGCATAATCATCATTATTGTTATAGAACAGTACCCCTACAGTATTTCTGAGCGATCCTTTTGAGTCTTTATCAACCCCGAAATATTTAACCTTACCACTACTGCCGATAAATACATCTTTAGGTAGTTTATCGAAGGTTTCAATATATTCAAAATCTTTTTTTAACATTGCATAAAGTATATATTTACCTTCAGCAGGTGTCCAATCAAACAAATCAAGAATATCACTTTTTTCGTTAAATTTTTGTTTTATACCGTTTTCAATCTCTTTTTTTATTTTAGGTGAGGCTAATGCAAATTTTTTATAATATGATGCTTCATCTAAATCATCGACTGTAAAACTTCTTTTATTAAGGTTTTTTGCGGTTATTGATTCTCCTACAATAAATTCAACAGGTTGATGAATAAGTT
Organism: uncultured bacterium; assembly: GCA_902767275.1. GTDB lineage: Bacteria > Cyanobacteriota > Vampirovibrionia > Gastranaerophilales > Gastranaerophilaceae > UBA2883. The sequence goes on from CACXGY010000026.1 coordinate 2,303, forward strand.
CATCTATCAAGTCATTCCATATCAATTGAAAAGTTCCGACCCAGACTTGATTTTTTGCTTTAGATTCCGAATCCATAGTAGGAAGAATTTCAAAATCTTTTGTTTGAGGAGTTTTTATTTTTTCCTGTATCACTGTTTTATGCCTCCAAAACTTAAAACTCCAAGCATTAGCCGCAAGCCCGCTCATTAGAATTATGCCGGAAAGTATCAATAATAAATAGAACTTTTTCATAGAAATTCCTTTGTTTTTTAATTAGAATATTGAGCCACAAGCGTTTGAATATCTTGAGTTTCAGAATTTTCAAACTTCAATGTTGTGTCAACTGATGAATCGTTACCTTGCCATGCTGCTACTTCTGAGAGAAGTGCATTCATAGGTTTTGCACCTAACAATGATTCTGTTTGACCTGTTAATTTGTGACTTGTATATATCTTCATCATTTGTTTTAAATATGCTTTTCCTGCTTTAGATTTATCAGCCATCACATCTAAGGCACAAGTATAATTCTTATCTGTTATACCGTTTAAGAAATTTTTAACTTCACTTGCTATACTTGAAATTACTGATTTTAATTCAGTTGATATATTGACATTTTCTACTATAAAGTTCTCAATATAACCGGTACCACCGACTGAACTATTTTCTTTAAAATAATTATCAATATCAATTAAACCTGTCGGATTTTTTGAAGCCGTTACAAGGCCGGCATTTTTATTATTATATATAGTTAAATCAATAGAATTTTCTTTATGAGAATTATAGATAAGGTCATCTCCATCTTTATTAACATTGAAGAATAAATTAATATCTGATAATTTGGTATTTTTAAGGTTTATTGTATCATTATTACCGCCATTATCTTCAATATCTATATTTGCATTAAGATTTTGAATATTGTAAGTATCATCACCTGAACCTGCAGTAATAATAGAGTTGCCTTTTTTGCCGACATTAATTATATTATTACCTTTTCCTGCAAGAATTATATCCTTCTTTGTTGAACCTTTTATTACATCATCATATTCTGTTCCGGTGTATGTATAGGTTTTCTTTTTCTTGTTATATATACCGGTTATATTTATCTGTGCATTAGTTAAATCTAAAGTACTACCGTTTAATAAAACATTGTTATTGTTTACAAAATAATTGTTAATAGTAACTTTATCGTTTACAGCCTTAGTAGTAATTTTTCCTCTTGCATTTTGTATTGCATCATAATGACCTGTAATCGTTAAATTACTACCATTACTTGTATAAATTATACTGTCAGGACTGATATCATTATTACCAAATTGAATATCAGCAACTGCAATAGAATTATTTATACTTATAGAATCACTCCCTGAAGATTTATCCATAATTATTGTTTTTGTGCCGTCGTCGTTTATATATATTTTATCATTACCTTTTCCTGCATTTACAGTATCATTTCCTGAACTTAAATTTATCTTATCATTTTTTTTGCCGCCTTTAATTACATCATCGTATGTCGTATCGTATATAGTATTCTTTTTCTTTGAATTACCGGTAATATAAATATCGTTTAAATCAGGATTTGCTCCATCGATGAAAAATTTATCTGATATATTATTAGAATTAGCAAAATAATCTTTTATTGTAACAGTTCCTCTTTGTTCATCATTTTCATCTGTCATTGATAATATTAAATCTTTACCGTTAAGACTTGCTTTATATGTATCAGATGCCTCCCAATATCCGCCTAAGAAACTGATATCAACCTTGTCAATCAAATCACTGACATAAATAGTATCATTACCTTCGTTTATATATGGTGCATCATTATCTTCATTTTCTCCGTATTTTGAATAATCCCAACCTTTATACAAAATAGTTTTATTGCCTTCTCCGTCTAAACGAATTGTGTCATTTCCTGCACCTGCAATAACAGTATCAGTACCTGCTTTTGTATATATTTTATCTGCTTTTTTGCTTCCGATAAAAGTTTCGTTATATTCAGAACCGACAAGTTTTTTGCTGCCGTAAAAGTTTATATTATCAACACTGTCAGTTGAAATTGTGAAATAATCAGGTTCTTCATCTTTATCTTCAGGTGTAACTCCTTCTGGTTTTGTTTTAGGAACCAATAATTCCCCGAAATATATATTTTTTAATCTGTCGTCGTCTGTTTTATTGAAATAATCCATCAAAGTGATTTTTGTAGGTGTATCTTTTCCGTCATCTACATGAATAGTTAAATTATTTGCATCTCTTGAATAGGTCAAATCATCTTCAGAATTTGCTCTTAAAACAATAGTGTCGTCTTTAGTTGCATTATATATTTTATCAGAGCCGTCGCCATGGTATCCGATATAATATTTTGTGTCAACTTGAGAAGCATAATAAGGGATTTCTATAGTATTTTGTTTTGTACCAAATTTGTAATAATAATACTCGACTATTTCATCTTTAACAACTTTCTTCCCTAATTCATCTAATTGATCCGCAGGAATAATAAGTTTCCACTTTTTTTTAGGATCATAGTCTTCCACAATCTTTTCCGTTATACCATCTTCGAAGGCAAGAGCATCATCCACTCCGTAGAAGAAATAATCATTACCTTTACTTCCATATATTTTATCGTTACCTTCTCCGGCGAATACAATATTTTGTTTCCCGCCGTTTAATTTTAATGTATCATTTTTTGAAGTTGCTGTAACTTTTTCATTCAAATTTGTTCCGACAAATTTGAATCCTTGATTTCCTTTAGAATTTATATGAAGGGTAACAGGATACCAATCGTTTGTAAAATCACATGTCCATGTGATTTCGTTTGTTTCATTCTTATAAACGGCTTTAAACGTAACATTTTTTGCTTTATTTAAAGTCATGTTTTTTATAACCATGTAGTCTTTTGTGTCATTTCGTTGTATTACAACATCTTTACCAACCTGTCCGAAAGAAAAATCATCATCATTATATTCTTTATTAGGTTTATCTCCTGTATAGTTTATAACAAGGATTTCGTCCTTTTTAGGAGTTACTGTTTGACCACCTTTACCCGCTATAAACTGAACTTCTCTAGCCATAATTTACCTTTCATATAATTTTTACTTATAGTATAAGTATAGCACATAAACTTTTTTGCTATCAAAATTGGATTGCACAGACCACAAAATTTTGATAAAATTAAAATATGGATAAGATAATTGACAGTTTAAAAGAATTGGGATTTAATACATACGAGGCGAAGGTGTATGTAGCATTGTTAAAGGAATATCCCGCAACAGGATATGAAGTAAGCAAAAAAGCAGATGTTCCTCAATCCAGAACTTATGATACCCTTAAAGCACTCTCACAAAAACAGGTGGTAATTGCTTCTACAGATAAACCTGTTACATATTCTCCTATTAAACCAACCGAATTAACAAAAAGATTTAAACGAAAAATGACAGGAAATATCGAGTATTTAGAAAAACATTTACCCGATATTAAAACAGAGTATATGGAACCGCTTGTGTCTATAAATGGTGTTGATAAAACTAAAGATAAACTTATAGAACTGATTAGAAGTGCAAAAAAAGAAATTTATCTTGAAATATGGTCACAAGACTTTAAACAAATTGAAAAAGAATTACTTGCAGCATACAACAGAAATGTAGAAATAAGGATAGTCGGGTATGACAATTTGCAATGCCATTTTGGATTAGTTTTTCTGCATCCTTATGCAAAAAAACTTGAAAACCATTTTAACGGCAGAGTTGTAATAATCACAATCGACAGTAATGAAGCCTTGTACGGTAAAATCCAAACAAATACGGAAGAAAATAATACAGGGATTTGGACAAAAAATCCTGATATAGTATATCTTATAAAAGAACTAATGATTCATGATATGTTATTGCTTGATATTCAACATAATATGACAGAAGAACTTATGTATACTTATGGTAAGGGTTTGAAACGGCTGTATGATAAAGTCCTGTGTGCTGATAGCATATACAGACAGCACGGATAATTATTCCATAATCATCTTGGCATGGTATGAACTTCTGACAAGAGGATCTATTTGATATTTTTTAAATCCAAATTCTTTTGCTTTTTCTCTTAAGAAAACATATTCTTCAGGTTTGTAATACTTTTTAACTTCAAGGTGTTGTTTTGAAGGTCTGATATACTGTCCTACAGTTATTATATCGCAACCGACTTCTCGCAAATCTTTAAACGTTTCAAGTATTTGTTCTGTAGTTTCGCCTAATCCAATCATCAAACCCGATTTTGTCGGAATATCACTGTTTTCTTTAATATATTTCAAAACTGATAATGACAAGTCATAATCTCCGAGAGGCCTTGCCTCTTTATACACTGCACGTACTGTTTCAATATTATGATTGAATACGTCAGGTTTTGATTTAATTATTGTATCTAATGAATTTTTGTTATATTTTTCTTCAGTTTTTTTACTATTATTTCTAAAATCAGGTGTTAATATTTCTACTTTTGTATTAGGAGAAAGTTTTTTTATTTCTTCAATACATTTAGCAAAATGATTCGCCCCTCCATCAGGAATATCATCTCTTGTCACAGATGTTATTACTGCATAATCAAGCCCAAGTTCACTTATTGCTTCAGCAACGTGTCTTGGCTCATCTATATCAAGTTTTTCAGGTTGTGCCGTTGAAATATTACAATACTTACAGTTACGGGTGCAAATATTCCCCATAATCAAAAAAGTGGCAGTATTATGCTGATAACATTCATTTTTATTAGGACATCTTGCTCCTTCACAAACAGTGTTTAAATGCTTGTCCTTTAAAATTCTGCGAACTGTTTTTGTTTTGTCTGTATCAATTATAGGTCGTTTTAAATATTCAGGCAGTCTTTCCATAATATACCTTTTTGCATCGATTATTAATATTGTAGATTGAATAAAAAAATAATAAAAGTTTTTAATAAAAAAGCATGGAAAATCTCAAAAAATTTCAATTATTGTCATGTATACACTAAATACAATAATATTCTCATTTTAGTATTAAGTTTTGTAAACTTGCATAAAGCCTTGTTATGGGGTTTTTCAAGGTTTCGATACTAATGCAAAAAATATTGTTGACTTATTTTTTTAATGTGCCATAATAAGAATGTACTCTTTAAGTGTACATTAAACACTAAATAATATTTAATACGCAAATTAAATTTTTGAACTCCTAAAATAGATATAATAAACACTAAAAGACCATTAGGATGCAGAAAACAATCCACTCATAAACTGAGTGGTTTTTTTTATTTATTATTATTTGTATAATTTACTTCATTCCCTTGACAAAGGCAGGGAACGCTTCCTTCCCTTGACAAGGGAAGGACAGAGGATGGGTTACTGATTTGATAAATCGGTGCGAAACATCGCAATCTATCACTGCTGTTTTAAAAATATTATTGTACATAATAAATCTTATAGGTATATATTAAA
>CACXGY010000027.1 GCA_902767275.1 uncultured bacterium
GTTGCGACATACATTTCCACGTTTTACTCTCATTGTTCAACACTCCTATCTTGAATACTTCTTGTATGGTAACTCTTTTGAAACCAAGTCAACATTGCCCTTTGCAATTTCGATATTGCCGAACAATTTACGTTTTCTTGATTCAGACTTGTGTTGAAGCAAGTGTCCGATACCTGCATGTCTTCTTGTGATTTTACCTGTTGCAGTGATTTTGTATCTTTTTGCAGCAGATTTGTGAGTTTTCATTTTTGGCATTTTAGTCCTCCTTTGGAGTAAATATTTGAATATATTTTATTCAAACTAATTACACCCTTTTGCTACATTACTCGGGTAAGGCATACCAACGCTCTATACTCCGACTAAGATTATTTTATAATATCAATTTTTATTTGCAACCCATGATTAAAGCAAACTACATATATATTCACAATTCAGGAATAAGTTCTTTATTAACCTTGAAAAACAGGAGGTGGTTGAATGTATAGAGGTAAGACTTTTGCCCAGTTACCGTCTTGTGTTTTTAGTTTTTCAAAAGCAATTTTTGATAATATTTCTCCCAGTTCAAAGTTTTCTTTCTGGTATGATAAAACTTCGTCGGCAATCGGTTGAAACCGTTCAAAAAGTCGGTCGTCAGTGATAACTTTTTTACCTTTTATTTTTAAATCGGCATCTTCAAGTTCAATTGCACCGTAGAGTTTTTTATCATAAAAATAAGTTTTGTTTTTTCTTGCATCAAGTGCTACAATATATTCATCATTTTTTGCACGTGATAATATTTCTAAAGAAGAAACTCCGATTGCTTTACAATTAAGTTGTTGAGCCATAACTCTTGCAACGGTAGTGCAGGCTCTAATTCCTGTAAAACTTCCCGGCCCGACATTTATTGCTATTGCGTAAATATCTTTTGGAGTTTTGCCGCTTGAACGTAAGATATCTTTTATTGTTGATATTAAATATGCGGAATGGTAATTTTTTTCATTAGAGAGAATTGTTTCAGACGATATTATGTCGTCTTCAGTTCTTAATACTACATAGGTTTTATCCAAACATGTATCAAATGCAAGTAATAATTTATTGTCGCTCATCTTAATACCTTTTATTATCTAGTTCGAAAGCATAGAAATTATATTTTTGTTTTTGTTTCCGATTGCTTTGAATTCATAACATCTGTTATCGTTATCATCGTATGTAACGTTTATTTCAATTCTGTCAAACGGAACTTCGCCTTGAGAAAACTCTGCCCATTCAACAAAGGTTAAGCACTTCCCTTCGGAATATTCTCTCAATTCATCTGTTATTGTTTTAATACCGACATTTTCCAGTCTGTATAAATCAAAATGATAAATAGGGATTTCCCCTGTGTGATATTCATTAAGAATGGTAAAACTCGGACTTGTTACTTTTTCTTTAATATCAAGTGCTTCAGCAACAAGTCTTACGAAAGCGGTTTTGCCCGCTCCAATATCGCCGAAAAGATTAACAAAACATCCGCAATCTTTAGTTGCATTTGCGAACTTTGCTGCCAGTTCTTTCGTATCATCTATTGAAAAACATTTTTTAATATAATTTGTCATATCTTATATATATATTAACATAAAAGAGAGAATGTGCGGCATTCTCTCTTTTTTATTGTTGTGTAATTATTATCGTGTTATTTCCAACTGTTCAAGTATTCTTCTTGTTCTGTTGTCAATGTATCGATTTTTATTCCCATTGATTCCAATTTCAATGTAGCAATTCTTTCATCAACTTCTCTCGGTAATGTATAGAGTTTATTTTCCAATTTACCGTTGTTTTTAACGATGAATTCTATACCTAATGCTTGATTAGCAAAACTCATATCCATTACTGAAGCAGGATGCCCTTCTGCGGCAACAAGATTAACCAATCTTCCTTCTGCTAATACATATATAGATTTTCCGTTTGTTAATTTGTATTCGTCTAAGAACGGTCTGATTCTGTTGATTTCTGTTGTATGTGATTTTAAATCAGGAACATTTACTTCATGATCAAAGTGACCTGCGTTACAAACCATTGCTCCATCTTTCATTGACATCAAGTGTTCAATATCAATAACGTGTTTATCTCCGGTTACGGTTAAGAAGATATCGCCAATTTTTGCTGCTTCTGCAATAGGCATAACTCTGTAACCTTCCATTGCTGCTTCTAATGCTTTCAAAGCATCAACTTCACATACAATTACGTTAGCACCAAGTGCTTTTGCTCTTAATGCACAGCCTCTGCCGCACCAGCCATATCCTGAAATTACTACAGTCTTTCCTGCTATCAATACATTTGCGGCTCTCATTATACCGTCTAACGCACTTTGTCCTGTTCCGTATCTGTTGTCATATAAGTGTTTTGTTAAACTTGTATTTACACCGACAGCAGGGAACATCAACTTACCTTGATTTTCCAGTGCTTGTAATCTTATAATACCGGTCGTTGTTTCTTCTGTAGAACCGATTAGTTTCTTTGCAAGTTCAGGTCTTTCTGCGTGAATTGTTGCTACTATATCACATCCGTCGTCAATAACGATATCAGGATTATGATCCATTGCCGCTCTGACATGACTTCTGTATGTTTCTACTGATTCGCCTGCATATCCTAATACCGGAATTCCCCAATATTTTACTAATGCTGCGGCAACATCATCCTGTGTAGATAACGGATTTGATGCTACTAACACTGCATCTGCTCCGCCTGCTTGCATAACTGTGCATAATGCTGCTGTTTCTTTTGTGATATGTACACACGCAGACAACTTTAATCCCTTGAACGGTTGCTCTTTTATGAATCTTTCTTTTATTCTCATCAATACCGGCATGTTCTTGAATGCCCACTCGATGTTATTCTTACCTTGTTCTGCCAAGTTGATATCTTTGATATCAGACTTTTCGAGTATACTCATATTCTCTATAGAACTGTTCATGGTTGTCTTCTCCATAACGATACTATTCATTAAAACCTTCTTTCTTGTTTGGTTGTTGAATTACATTGCAATGTTTAGATAAGTGTATAATTTACACACATTCATCCTCAGTAATTTTATCATAAGCATAATTTATAGTAAAAAAATCTTTGCTTATCTTTACAATTGCCCAACGAAGAGGTGTTATTCCTATCTTGTTTAATTCACTCTCAATATACTCGGTATTAGGGTTTTCAATACGTTTGATTTCTGCTATGCCTGAATTTATTTGCATAATATTTCCTATTCTACCGTTACTGATTTTGCTAAGTTTCTTGGTTGATCGACGTCTTTTCCTAAGAATTCCGCAATATAGTATGCGATTAATTGTAAAGGAATAATTGCAAGTATTGGTGATAAGTATTCATCTGTCTCAGGAATTCTTATTATATCGTCGAATAAGTCGTTTAATTTTTCTTCCGTTGAGTTTGTTAATGCAATCATTTTTGCATTTCTAGCCTTTGCTTCTTCACTGTTTGAAAGAATTTTGTCGTAGACTTTTCCCTTCATCATAATTGATAATACAGGTAAAGTTTCATCCAACATTGCAATAGGCCCGTGTTTTAATTCTCCGGCTGTATAGCCTGTTGCATTAATATAACTGATTTCTTTCAGTTTCAATGCCCCTTCCAGTGCAGTAGGGAAATTTATCCCTCTTGCTATGTATATGAAATTTTTAGCATTTGCATACTTTCTGGAAATAATTTTAACTTGATTTTCTTGTGATAATATTTCCTCTGCTTTTTCAGGTAAAACTATCAATTCTTTCTTTAAGTTTTTAATAAATTCTTTATCGGCAGAACCTTTTATTTCAGCCATATAAATTGCCAATAAATAGAATGAAATCAATTGAGCCATATATGATTTTGTTGCGGCAACACTGACTTCGATACCTGCACAAACAGATATAAGGCTGTCTGCTTCCCTTGCCATTGTGGAATCAGGTCTGTTTGTTACAATAAGAATATGTGAACCTCTTTGTTTTGATTGTTTTACGGCAGTGATTGTATCTGCGGTTTCTCCGGATTGAGAAACACCTATTACGAGCGTGTTTTCATCCGTAACAGTTTTACGATAAATATATTCACTTGAAGGTTCTACATCAACCGCTATTCCGCAAAAATCTTCAAGTATATATTTACCAATCATTGCTGCGTGTAGTGATGTTCCGCATGCAACAATTTGAACTCTGTTTAATTTTTTTACAGTTTCTTTATCCAACCTTACTTCACTTAAGTTAAGATTTTCGCTAATACCGGTTATTTTACCGCTTAATAAGTTTCTTATTATACTAGGTTGTTCATGAATTTCTTTCATCATGTAATGCTTGTAACCCATTTTGCTTAGTGCTACAGGTTCCCATGGAAGAACTTCTATTTTACCTTTGATTTCGTTTCCGCTCTTATCGATTAATGTCATAGAAGTTTTTGTCAGAGTAACAATTTGATTGTCATCCAAGTACATTGCTTTTTTTGTATAATCAATAATTGCAGGAACGTCAGATGCAACAAAATATTCTCCTTCTCCAATCCCAACCACAAGCGGAGCATTTCTTTTTGTCGCAACAATTGTGTCTTTTTCATCTTGATGCATTACACACAAAGCATACGCTCCTTCAATTTTTTCTGTTGCTATTCTAACTGCTTCAGTTAAATTTTTTACATTTGCATATTCTCTTGCTACAAGATGTGCAACTGTTTCAGTATCTGTTTGAGATTTAAAAACACAACCTTGCTTTTCTAATTCTTCTCTCAGTTCTTGATAATTCTCAATAATACCATTGTGTACAAGAACTAATCTTCCGCAGTTACAAGTATGCGGATGAGCGTTTACGGTTGTAGGGGCTCCGTGTGTCGCCCAACGTATATGCCCAATTCCGACGGTTGCTTTGTCTAATTCATCTTTTATCGGTGCAATGTTGTCTTTCAGGTTTTTTAATTTCCCGACCGCTTTGTATAATTCTATATGACCTTCGTTATTCAGTGCTATACCTGAAGAATCATATCCACGATATTCTAATTTTGTTAAACCGTTTAACAAAATATCAACTGCTGATTTTTCACCAATATATCCGACTATTCCGCACATAACGCTCCTTCTTCCACTATCATTATGATTTTAGATAGTTAATAAAAAATTTTTACTATAAATATATATCATGAAAAAATTTTAAAGTGAAGAAATTTTATTAAACTTTTATAATTTTCTTGCACATAAAAAACTATTATGTTACCATGTTAACAATTATTAAGAAGAAGGTTCTACTATGAGTGAGAGCAGTCACTGGATTTTAACAAAGATTTTTGCGGGACATGCAATCAGTGTCAATTTTGATACGGTTGTTACAATGTGGCTTGCTATGGGAATTTTGTTAATTGGTGCAATTTTGATTGTAAAAAATGCATCGGTAGTGCCTACAAGGTTACAGTATATCGGGGAATCTATAATTAATTATTTTTCTTCTATTACTGCAAGCAGCATGGGAGAGGAAGAATCAAAGAAACATAATCCGCTTATTTTAACGTTATTTATGTTTATTTTAACTGCAAATCTTGTGGGTCAAATTCCGTTTAAAATAGTTCATCTTGCACAGGGCGAATTAGCATCGCCTAATAATGATATAAATATGACTGCGGCAATGGCAATAGTTGTTGCAATCTATTGTATGTATTACGGTGTTAAGGTCAATGGCGGAAAATATTTCTTTAAAGGTTGGTCTATGGGAGATTTAATTATAACTCTTATAGACACACTGGAATTATTCGTCAGACCATTTTCACTTGCATTGCGGCTTTTTGCCAATATTTTGGCAGGTGAAATTATGATTGCAACATTTGTCGGTATGGTTGCGTGTTTCCTTCCGTTGCCGTTTATGTTGTTCGAGTTGTTTGTTGCATTAATTCAAGCACTCGTATTCGCACTTCTTTCTTCGACATATATTACTATGTCTGTTCAAGAAGAACATTAGGAATGAAATCAAGTGTTCCTAAAAAATTATGTTAGTAAAAACAAAGATAATAAATAAAGGAGAATTAAAAATGGCAGTAGAACAAGCATTTGACGCATCAAGATTAGGTGCAGGTATTGCAGCACTAGGTGTATTAGGCGGCGGACTCGGTCTGGGGATTGCGACTAAAGGAGTTTTAGATGCAATCGCTCGTCAACCTGAAATTAAAGCGGAAGCATTTAAAAACTTTATTATCGGTGCCGGTCTTGCGGAAGCAACTTCTATCTATGCGTTGTTTATCGCATTATTATTGATTTTTAGTTAATAATCATAGTTAAGGGTATTACCGATGTTAGAGTTTAATGCGACATTTTTTGTTGCTATGTTTAGTTTCATAATATTTATGCTTTTGATGAATTCCATTCTCTATAAGCCGCTTTCTCGTATTCAAAATGAGAGAGAAAATCTTGTTGCGAATGATTATAATGAAGCAAAAATTATTGAAGAAAAAACTGAAAACTTACGTGAACAACAAAGAAAAAATATTGAATGGTCAAAAACTCTTGCACGGGAAAATTTTAATAAAAAAATCTCAGAGTATAAGTTGCGTAAAGATGCAATTCTTGATGGGGCAAAGAACTTGGCAAAAAAAGATTTAGCGATTTCGAATGCTAAACTGGATGGCGATGAAAGAGAAGCAAAATTATTACTAAAAGAAAAGATTAATTATCTTGCAAGTTCAATTGCTTCAAAAGTGCTGGGTTATGAAACACAGGTAACGGAAGGACAGGAGTAAACTCTCGTTTAAGTTAAATGATACAATTATTATTAAGAATTTGGAATGACATTTTAATATCTAATTTATTCAACTTCGTTCTGATGTTGTTGCTTTTAGGTTGGATTCTTAAAAAATTTAATATTGCCGATAAACTGGAAGCAGGAAGAAAGAGTATAGAAGATAGAATTACTCTTGCAAAAATTACAAAAGAGAATGCAAAACAGATTTTTTTTGATGTTCAAGAGCGTGATAAAGAAGTTGATAGAGAGGTATATGAAACGATAAATCATTCGGTTCAAAATGCGGTCATTGTTGGAGAAAGACTTATAAAAGATGCTGAAAAACAAGCAGAATCTTACGATAAAACAACAAAAAGAGCAATCGAAACAAATATTGAAAAATTGAGAATGAACTTAACGGATGAAACCGCACAAGAATCAATAAGACTTGCAAAAAATCATATAGTTAAGCAACTTGACGATAATCGTGACTTACATATCAGATATATAAATGAAAGCATAGATGCTTTAAAAGGTGTAGAATTTTAAAAGTACTTTTAATGGGAAAACAAGATGACAAAGGCTGAAGAAAATGAAAATAAATTAATATCACAGCGATACGCAAAAGCAGTTTTGGATTTTGCAAAAGAGGGATATTCGAAAGAAGAAATTTTTTCTGAAATTTCCGATGTTCAGCATTCTCTTGAAAAATCTGTTGATTTGCAAAGAGTAATGTCTTCTCCTGTTATTTCCGCTGATGAAAAGAAAGAAGTTATATCAAAAATTTTCGGCAATAATGTAAATAATATTATTTTAAAATTTTTAAAACTATTGATTGATAAAAACAGATTTAATATTCTTTCTTCAATCGTTAAAGAAATAAAAAATGAAATAAATAAAGCAAACGGATTATTAGAAATAAAAGTTACATCTGCAATTGATTTAAGTAATTCAGAAAGAGCAATGGTAAAAATAAAATTAGAAAAAGTTTTAAATAAGCCAATAGAATTGGATTGGAGTGTCGATAAAGATATTATCGGCGGTTTAGTGTTTGAGGCTAATGATAATATAGTAGATTGCAGTCTTAGACATAAATTACAAGAAATTAACAGAAATATGAAAGTATAAAAGGAGAGATAATGACGGTAATAAATCCTGATGAAATATGTTCAATAATAAAATCGAATATAGAGAATTATGATTCAAAAACAGAGGTATCGAACGTCGGAAGTGTATTAGAACTCGGCGACGGTATTGCCCGTGTATATGGTTTGAGAAATGTAATGTCAAACGAACTTGTAGAGTTTGACGACGGCAGAGGAACTTTGGGTATTACGTTGAACCTTGAAGAAGACAATGTCGGGGTAGTAATATTAGGGGAATACACTCATATAAAAGAGGGGATGACTGTCAGAACAACAGGACGAATTGCATCAGTGCCTGTAGGTGACGGATTAATAGGTCGTATAGTTAGTCCTACAGGGAAAGCAATCGACGGAAAAGGAGATATAATTTATGATAAAACAAGACCGGTTGAACGTGTAGCACCTGGTATTGTTGCTCGTAAATCTGTACATCAACCACTTCAAACAGGTTTGACAGCGATAGATGCATTGACTCCTATAGGCAGAGGTCAACGTGAACTTATCATTGGTGACAGACAAACAGGTAAGACTGCAATTGCTATTGATACTATAATCAATCAAAAAGGTCAGGATGTTATTTGTATATATGTAGCAATAGGACAAAAGGCATCAACAGTTGCACATTTGGCAAAAACATTGGAAGAACACGGGGCAATGGATTATACTATTATAGTTTCCGCTACGGCGAGTGAGCCTGCACCTGTTCAATATATTGCTCCGTTTGCAGGGGTTGCAATGGCAGAAGAATTTATGGAACAAGGCAAGCATGTCTTAATTATATATGATGATTTAACAAAGCAGGCTCAAGCATATCGTGCAATGAGTTTGCTTCTTCGCAGACCGCCGGGACGTGAAGCATATCCTGGAGATGTTTTCTATTTGCATTCAAGATTATTGGAACGTGCTGTTAAATTATCTGATAAGTTGGGTGGCGGTAGTATTACTGCTTTACCTATTATTGAAACTCAAGCAGGTGATGTTTCTGCTTATATCCCGACTAACGTAATTTCTATAACAGACGGTCAAATATTTTTAGAATCATCATATTTTAATGCGGGTATAAGACCTGCTATAAATGCCGGTATCTCTGTTTCTCGTGTTGGCGGTGCCGCTCAAACGAAAGCGATTAAGAAAGTAGGCGGGAAATTGAGATTAGATCTTGCTCAGTATAGAGAATTGGAGGCTTTTGCTCAATTTGCTTCCGACCTTGATGATGCTACAAAGAAACAGTTGCTGAGAGGTCAAAAATTGACAGAAGTCCTTAAACAACCTCAATATAAACCTTTGAGTGTTGCAAATCAGGTGTCTATTCTATTTGCAGCAAATGAAGGGTTCTTAGATGATATTGATAATAAAAAAATTAACGAATATAAAGTTGGTTGGTTTGAACATTTTAATGCTAATCTTCCTGAATTGGTTCAACGTTTAAATGATGGCGCGAATCTTGAGGATGCTGATTGTGAAGTATTAAAGAAAGAACTTGAAGTTTATAACAAGAGTTTTTAATAGAATAGGTTAAAGATGGCAAATTTAAAGGATATAAAATCAAGAATACAAAGTGTAAAAAATACTCAGAAAATAACGAGAGCAATGAAAATGGTTGCGGCTGCAAAAGTCAAAAAGGCAGAAAACTCCGTAAAAGCATCAAGACCTTTTTCTGAGGAATTATTATTGGTATTTAAACGAATGCTTGCAACAGTTGGTAATATCCAAGATGAAGGAGAAATTTTCCCAAAGGCCATCAATAATTATCCTGCTTTATTAACAAGACGTGAAATTAAGACGGAAGGTTTGATAGTTGTTACTTCAAACAAGGGATTGGCGGGTGCGTATAATGCTAATATAGTCAGAGATGTCCTAAAGAGAATTTCTGAGAATGAAAAAAAAGGTGTCAATACAAAATTATATGTAGTGGGACAAAAAGGTGTTGTTTCTTTACAACATAAAAAAGGTGTTGATATCGTAAAAAAATACATTGCTGTCATTGATAATCCTAATTCGTCAGGGGCAAATATTATTGCGGAAGATATCGCAGAAGATTATGTATCGGGTGTTATTGATAAGATTGAAATAATAACAACAAGGTTTAATAATATGATGTCATATTCGGTTCAACATTGGGAAGTTTTACCTGTTGAGATTGAATATTCCGCTGATGAACATAAACTTGATGCCCTTATGGAATTTACTCCGAGTATAAAGTCAATTTTACAAAAAATTGTACCTATGTATATTACAAACGATATATTTCAAGCATTATTGGAAGCATACGCAAGCGAATTGGCATCAAGAATGACTGCTATGTCTGCGGCATCTAATAATGCTGAAGAAATGATTAGTGATTTGACTGTTTCTTATAATAAAGCACGTCAAAGTGCTATTACCAACGAATTGATTGAAGTTGTGTCAGGTGCATCTGCACAGGAAAAATAAAATATTAAAATCCGTAAAAAAGTGATTATAACTCTCTTTGAAAAATGGTGTTAAAAAATCTTATTGTCTTATTGCCTTTAAAATGGGTAACTCTATCCTAATCATTTCCTTGCACAGGGCAGGGAATCCTACTTCCTTCTCTTGACAAGGGAAAAAGAATTTTATGTTATATTAAATTTTTGTATTATAATTAATTTGTTACCAACTATTATGTGTGTATAATGAAAATAGAATCAACAGTATCAAAACCAAATATTAGTATTCAGAGAATAAAAAATCAGTCATTTACGTCTGGTAATCCTATTGTAGATAAGACTTATGGCGAATCATGGCTTTATGTTCAAATGATGGATAAACAGAAAAAAGAATCATCTGTTTATCCGCAAGATGTGAAATACAGAGAAAATTTGTTGAAAAATGCAGGACTTCATCCTGAAAATCAGCATAAAATTCGTTCAATAGTAGGTCCTGCTGAAGCGTATAGTATTATGAAACAATATAACTCTAAACCTGAAGTATATTCTCCCGGAATTAAGGATGAAAATGTAAACAACCACATTATGCGTGCTAATTTACACATGCATACAAAAGCCTCTGACGGTTCATTAACTGTCAGAGAGTTATTGGATGATGCAAGAGAGTATGCCGATAGTGTAGCAAAAGATTTTTCAATTAATCATAGTGAAACACCATTCGTCGTGGGAATAACCGATCACGATACGACAGAAAGTGCATCTGAAGCGATAAAAATCATTTCGGAAGAACCTTTAAAATATAAAAATTTAAGAGTTATGTTGGGTGCGGAGATAACGACTTTTAATAATATCGCAACTGATATGGTTAGTTCTCCTACGAATGTTCATGTGCTTACTTTGGCAATTGATCCTAATGAAAAATATTATAAATCTTTTATTGATACAACAAAACAGAAAAAACTAAATCTTGAGCACTCAATGGTTCAAACTGCTAACGAGGTGTATAAAAACAGGTATGGTCAATCAGACTTTTTCTCTTTAAACCAAGCAAAGTTACAATATAATCCGTTAGATAAAAATATTATAGGTATATATAATAATTTGGATGAGTATTTTAAAAACAAGTTTGCAATTGAGCATATTGTATTAAAAGATGAAGATATGAAAAAATCTTTGGCAAAACAAGGTATGACGGATACTGATTCCGTTCTTGAAAAAATGCGTGAATTCCACAAAGCATTAGACGGAAATAACAAAGTCCTTCCGCCTGAAAAAACAATTCCGGAATTTGTTTCTATAATAGGTGGGGTTGATAAAGAGGTTGTTGAACAAAAATTGTCTGCCGGATTAAAACAAGAAAAGATAAACGGTTTCTATTCCGATTTAAAAGAAAATCTTTCGCAATATAAGGTTACACAAACCCCTAAATATAACTATATGCCAACATTTAAGACAGTGTATGAGGGTTTAAAAGGGCAGGATAATGCGTTAATAGGTATTGCACATCCGGTAGATACAACAAAAGTATTTACGGAAGAAGATAAAAAAATTAATTTTTTAGAGCAATTGTATGACAAGTTCAAATCAGAATGTAAAGAAAAAGCAAAATTTTCCGAGGTTTATTATCAGAGTTATAAACCCGGCAGAAAAGAGTTTAATTGGTCAGATTTAACTCAAAAGTTTTTTGACGGTTTAAGTAAAACTCATGGATTGTTAAAAACAGGAAGTTTAGATACACATGGGAAGTGTATTTTCAGAAGATAAAGTTTTATAATAAATTTATACTTGAAACCGGACTGTTTTTTTTATAAAATTTGACAAATGGCAGACGGAACAAAAAAACTATTTGTAATATCAGGTTCATCAGGTGTAGGAAAAGGCACTGTTATAAATATGCTTCTTTCAAGACATTCTGATATAAAATTGTCAATATCCTATACAACCCGTAATCCACGTCCCAATGAAGTTGACGGAGTAAATTATTTTTATATAACAAAAGATTCTTTCATGAGAGCGGTAGCAAATAGTGAGTTTCTGGAATGGGCTGAATTTTCCGGTAACTGTTATGGAACTAAAAAATCTTTTGTTATGGATTCACTTGCAAACGGAGAACATGTACTTCTGGAAATTGATACTCAAGGAGCATTGCAGATAAAAAAACAAATGCCTGAAGCGATTCTTATTTTTATTGCTCCGCCGTCTTATGATGAACTCGTTTCAAGATTGAGAGGAAGGAAAACCGAATCTGAAGAAGCAATTCAAAAAAGGCTTGATTTTGTTGAGTTAGAAAAAGAAAATTCAAAATATTTTGACTATGTTATAGTAAACGACACTGTCGAAAATGCAGTATCTCAGATAGAAAAAATTATCGAGTAGAATAATGAAACAATCACAAATCCCAAAATTGAATAAAACAGTTTTGTTAGGAATAACAGGCGGAATAGCGGCTTATAAAATTTGTGAACTTATCAGAATGTATAAGCGGAATAATTTCGATGTAAAAGTTATTGTGACAGAAAATGCTCTTAACTTTGTCACGGAATTAACATTATCGACTTTGACAAATAATCCTGTGTATTATAATAATTTTGATATAAAGGAATTTAAGCCCGAACATATTAGTTTGTGTGATGAAGGGGATATAATGGTTATTGCTCCTGCATCCGCAAATACAATATCAAAAATAGCAAACGGAATATGTGATAATCTTTTAACGTCAATAGTTTGTGCGTTTAATAAACCTGTTGTTATTGCCCCTGCAATGAATACAAATATGTGGGAAAATGATTTTATTCAGGAAAGTTTATCTAAATTAAGGAAACAAGAATTTAATATTATAGAGCCTGAAACAGGGTTTCTTGCGTGCGGTACTGAGGGTGCAGGCAGGCTTTGCTCCATTGATAAAATTTATGATAAAACAATGGAAGTACTAAACATAAATTTACCGTTAAAGGGTAAAAAGATTGTTATAACAGCAGGCGGAACGATAGAAAAACTTGATCCGGTTCGTTATATTTCGAATTTTTCATCAGGAAAAATGGGCGTCGCACTCGCTGATAATGCGTATAAAATGGGTGCAACAGTCGAGTTGGTTTCAACTTTTGAAATAGACCGACCGTATTCGGTTAAGGTTCGTGAGTCTGCACAGGAAATGTTTGATGAAGTTAAAACGCTTTCAGTTGATGCTGATTGTTTAATTATGGCAGCGGCTGTGGCTGATTATAGAGCCGCAAATTATTCTGAACAAAAAATAAAGAAAACTTCAGAGGATAAGTTTGTATTAGAACTGGTAAAAAATCCTGATATTTTAAAATACATATCTAATAATAGGTCAGAGCATCTAAAAGTTGTAGGTTTTTGTGCGGAGAGTGAGAACTTAATCGAAAATGCTAAAATAAAAATGAAAAATAAAGGCTGTGATTATTTGGTTGCAAATGATATTTCAAGAAAAGATATAGGTTTTTCATCTGATGAAAATGAAGTTTATATTTTTGATAAGGATTTGAACAGTATTCATTTGGAAAAAATGTCAAAAACTGGTATAGCAAGAGGGATATTGGAGTATATTTTTGAATAAATTTGAATTAGTATCGAAAATAGAAAAATTTGCACCATTAGATACACAAGAAAAATGGGATGCATCGGGTTGGATTGTTTGCACACGAAAAAAGTCTGTAGAAAAGGTTATGGTTGCGTTGACTATTACAGGTGATGTGTATAGTCAGGCAAAGACAAAAGGTTGTGATATGATTATTTCTCATCATCCGTTGTTTTTTGTTCCTTTAAAATATTCAGATATTGATATGTACTGTGCTCATACAAACATGGATAAAGCAAACGGCGGAACAACCGATACTTTGATAAAAGAGTTAGGTTTAAATTGTTCGGAAACTGTTGAAGAATTTGTAAGAATTGTTAAACTTGATGAATCTGTTAAAGTATCAGATTTTGCTAAAATGTTGAGAGAAATTTCCCCGAATTTGAGATATGTTAATAATAAAAATATTGAAAGAATAAAGACCATAGGTTTTTGTGCGGGTTCGGGCAGTGAATTTATTAATGATATAAAAGTCGATGCATTTGTTACCGGAGATTTGAAGTTTCATACTGCTTTGGAGTCAAATTGTGTTGTTTTTGACATTGGTCATTTTGAAAGTGAAATATTGATTCTTGATGTATTTAAAGAACTTTTAGGAATAGATGTAATTTATGCAGAGGAAAGAAGTCCGTTTAGTTATTAGTTTTTATGATAGGATTATTGTATGAACAAGATAGAATTATTGATGCCTGCGGGCAGTAAAGAGAAATTAGAATATGCTATTCGTTACGGTGCGGATGCTGTTTATTTAGGAATGGTTGATTTCAGCCTTAGAGCAATGAGAAAAGGCGAATTGATTACTCTCGATAACTTAAAAGAAATAATAGATTTTGCACATGATTTAAAAAAGAAAGTTTATTTAACATTAAACATTTTTGGATTTAATCGTGATATAAAACAGTTGGAAGAATGTGCAGAAAGAATAGCAGAAGCAAATCCTGATTCATTAATAATGAGTGACGTTGGTATAATGCGAGTTGCAAAAAAATATATGCCGGATACTCCTATACATGTCAGCACACAGGCAAGTGCGTTGAATTATGAGGCAGTAAAATTCTGGGAGGATTACGGTGCAACAAGGGTTATACTCGGCAGAGAAGTTAATATAAAAGATATGGCTGAAATAAAACAAAAAGTACCTAATATGGAGTTAGAGGTTTTCGTTCACGGTGCTCAGTGCGTATCTTTTTCAGGAAGGTGTTTAATTAGTGATTATATGACGAACGGAGAAAGACTCGCAAATCAAGGGAATTGTTGTCAACCGTGCAGATGGAGTTATAAACTCGTAGAGGAAACAAGACCGGGTCAATATTATGAAATCGAACAAAATGAACGTGGTACTCATATTATGAGTACAAAAGATTTGTGTCTTGTAAATCATTTGAATAAATTGATTGACGCAGGTGTCGATTCTTTAAAAGTTGAGGGTAGAACAAAGAGTTTGTATTATGTTTCTGCGGTTGCAAAAACATACAGAGAAGCAATTGATGCCGTTTACAAAGATAAAGATGCCGATATGAAACCATACTTTAAGGAGTTGTTAAAAGTCGGAAATAGAGGTTATACTACAGGTTTTTATCTGGGCGACGGAGAGTATCCAAATGACGGATACAGTAATGATGTTTCAAAAGGGTTGGCAGGTGCGGATTTCTTATGCGAAGTGCATGAGAAAAAAGACGGATATTACAAGATAAAAACAAAAAATAAGTTCTTTATTAATGAGGAAATTGAAGTAATATCTCCTTCGGAAAAGTTTGTAACTCAAGCCATAGAAATGAAAACTGATAACGACGAATTAAAAGAGTATGCAAATACTAATGATGAACTTTGGGTAAAATTCAATAATGATATAAAAGATTATAAATATGCTTTGATTCGTACAGTGGGTATCAAATAGGGGAGATTATGAGGTTAAAACCTGATTATAATTTAAAAAATATATATGAAATAGATTTACAGGAATTAAAAAATCGGGGAGTAAAGATGATAATGTTTGATTTGGACAGTACTCTTATGGTGTCAAAATCAGGCGAATACTTACCTGAAACTATTGATTGGTTAAACAAAGTTAAACAGGATTTTAGCATAGTTGTTCTTTCAAATAATAACAGTAAAGATTATCTTGATAAGGTTAGAGCGATATCAGATTTTGATGTATTAGGTTCAAGTGCAAAGCCTGATATAAGTGTTGCTATGACATATATTAATGATAAAAAAATAACCCCAGCGGATTGTGCAATAGTCGGAGACAGACCGTTAACAGATATTTTATGCGGGAAACGGTTAGGTTGTACGACAATTCTCGTTGGTTCAATTAATGCCAAGAACGAAGGAATCCCGACAAGGTTCGTGAGGTGGTTGGAAAGATTAACAATAAAAAAATGACCTCCGAATATAGAGGTCATTTTTAATAATTTTATCTGCCGGTTCCAAAATGCCAGTTAGAAAAGGCTTCATCAGGAAACATATCTTTTAAAGCATTCGTTGTTATTCCAAGTCCAGTTGCCATATCGTCAACGTGTACTGTTACTGTACCACCGTAAACTTTATGTTTATCAAAATCGCCTCCGCCACCGGCTGAATTGTGACGTAATGAGCCGGCAGGTAAGTTATACATTTTAGAAACATCTCCCAGTGTTGTTCCTTCCGGAAGTCCACTAATAATAATTTCTGAACCTATTTTTTGTCCGTCAATAATCTGTCCGAGCCAACCAATTGGACTTGTTTGATTATATAATGCATTTCCGTTTTTAATATCAGTTTGTAATTGTGCTTTTGCAGCATCTTGTTTCTTTTGTGCTTGTTGTTCAGCAGTTACATCTCTGTTTGCATCGGCCATGGGTACATTACCGACTTTGCTTGTTCGTTTGGTTCCGGTTGCCTTCCCCGAATCCATTGGATCCATTGGTGTTGCTCCTGACATACCTGGTATAGCCATAGTTATATCTCCTTTTTACCTCACAAGTAATTTTGTACTCTCTCTCATGTAGATAAAGTTTTTTTATAAAATTGAATTTCAGAAAAAATTTTTATTGTAATAAAACTTAACTAATCATGTTTTTAATGTTTACATATAGTATTAGTGTTATAATTTAATAAGGGAGTCATTCAAAAAGAATTGAGGTATAAATGTCGCATATAGTAATTGATGAATCAAGATGTAAATCGTGTTTTATATGTGTAGGAACATGTCCTAAAGGCCTTATCAGAAAAAGTGACAGAATGAGCAAACTGGGTGATAAATACGTAGAATTTATTGATGAAAAAAACGAATGTTTAGGTTGTGCTATGTGTGCAACACGTTGTCCTGATATGGCAATTGTCGAAGTCCATAAGGGGTAAAGTGGTAAAGGGGTAAATAGGTAGATTATATAAGGTGCTGATATGGCAGAAAAAGAATTGTTAAAAGGTAATTACGCAATAGCAGAAGCAGCCGTTAGAGCGGGTTGTGAATGTTATTTTGGATATCCGATTACACCGCAGACAGAGATTGGGGAATATCTGAGTCAGAGGATGTATGATTTAGGCAGAGGATATGTATGTGCAGAAAGTGAACTTGCTGCTATTAATATGGTATTAGGTGCTGCATCTACAGGTGCAAAAGCAATGACATCATCTTCTTCCTGTGCAGTTGCACTAATGCAAGAGGCTCTTTCTTATGCTTGTTCTGATGAAGTTCCTGTTGTCCTTGTGAACGTTATGAGAGCAGGGCCGGGGCTCGGTTATATATATCCTGCACAAGGAGATTATACTCAGGCTGTTTATGGCGGAGGAAACGGGGATTATAAAATGATTGTTCTTGCACCTTCAACGGTTCAAGAATGTATTGATTTGACATACAAAGCATTTTATCTTTCTCAAAAATACAGAAATCCGACTATGGTTCTTGCAGACGGACTTTTAGGTCAAATGATGGAACCGGCAGTGTTTAGTAAATATCCGTATCCTGAGATAGATAATTCAAATTGGGCGTTAACAGGGGCAAAAGGTCGTGAAGGAAGAAAAATTTGTTCTGTTGCACCGAGTGAAGAAAAGCAAATAGAACATATTAATAATTTGTTTAAAAAATATGAGTTAATTGCTGAGAACGAAACTGAATGGGAGGAAATAGGTACTGAAGATGCGGATATAGTTCTTGTCGCTTTTGGTAGTATGACAAGAAATATAAAAGCAGCGGCTAAGGTTCTGAGAGGTCAAGGATTGAAGGTGGGTATGTTTAGACCAATTACGCTTTCTCCGTTCCCATCCGGTCGTTTGAATGAGTTATCAAATCACGTTAAGAAATTTGTCGTAGTTGAAATGAATATGGGGCAAATGGTTAATGATGTAAAACTCGCTGTTAACGGTAAAACCGACGTAGAACTTATAAACAGATCCGTTGGTCAGTGGTTAAGTGTAGAAGAAATTGTTGATGGAGTAAATAAATTTATTCCTGCAGGTGTTAATTAGACGAGAAATGTTCTCAAAAGTTTTAAATAAAAGGGGAAATAATGCAAGTTTTTAAAATTCCTGATAGTATGAAGAAAGGATTCAAGTATACTTTTTGTCCGGGATGTGATCACGGAATAGCGGTCAGATTAGTTGCAGAACTTTTAGACGAAATGAATTTAAAAGAGAAGTCTATATTGGTCGCATCAATAGGATGTTCTGTGTTTTTGTATGATTTTTTGGATGTTGATAGTATCGAAGCCCCTCACGGAAGGGCTATGGCAGAGGCTACAGGGGTAAAGCGTGCAAGACCTGATAAATTTGTGTTTACTTATCAAGGTGATGGAGATTTTGCTTCAATTGGATTAGCGGAATCAACTCACGCTGCATTACGTGGTGAAAATCTGAGCGGTATTTGTATTAATAATACTACTTATGGTATGACAGGCGGTCAGCATGGACCTACAACTTTAATCGGTCAGAAAACTACTACATCCCCAATGGGCAGATTTGCTGAAACGTACGGTTATCCTATCAAAATTGCCGAACACATTGCTTTGTGCAAAGGAACCGCATACAGTGCAAGAGTTGCACTTGATACAGTTGCTCATATTAATCAGGCTAAGAAAGCGTTAAAAAAGGCATTCCAAGTGCAATTAGACGGATTGGGTTATGGTTTTGTAGAGATATTATCTACTTGTCCTACAAACTGGAAAATGACTCCGGATCAGGCACATGAAAGGGTAAAAAATGAAATGATTCCTGAGTTCCCATTAGGAGTATTTAAAGATGTTACAGAAAATATCGATAAGGTATAAAGAAGGATAAATCGATGGAAAAAAATTATATAATAGCAGGCTTTGGCGGACAG
The DNA here is from genome assembly GCA_902767275.1 of uncultured bacterium. Lineage (GTDB taxonomy): Bacteria > Cyanobacteriota > Vampirovibrionia > Gastranaerophilales > Gastranaerophilaceae > UBA2883. The sequence continues at coordinate 19,146 of CACXGY010000027.1, forward strand.
GGTGTTTTATTTGCGGGTAAGGTATTAGCGAATGCATTTATGTATTCAGGGAAAAATGTTACATGGTATCCGTGCTATGGTGCAGAGATGCGTGGCGGTACAGTTAATTGTGAAATTGTCGTGTCAGATGAAGAAGTCAGTTCTGTTCATAAACAAGATGTTGATTGTGTAATTGCATTAAATCAATTGTCATTTGACAGATTTATAACAAAAATTAAAAAGGGTGGAAGAATTATTTGTAATTCATCTTTAATAGAAGAAGTCCGACCTAGAAACGATATAGAATATATATTTTATCCTATGACGGAAAAGGCAACCGAATCAGGAAATCATAAACTTGCTAATATGGTTTCATTAGGAGTTTTATCCGATATAGAAACATCATTAGATAAGAATATATTTGAAAGAGCAGTAGATACTGTTTTGCCTGAGGAACGTAAACATCTCGCTTCCGTTAATATTAATGCGTGGAGTGCAGGTCATTGTAATACGCTTCTGGCATGTTAATCTCAACTAAAAGGCGGATGTGCTTTTTATCAATAATTAGTATCTTTTTAATATGAGGTATTGATTTAGTGAAAAGAAATGAAATTTTAAAACAATTAGAAGAAACAGATGCACAAATCAAAATGTATCAAAAACGCCTAAAATCATCAGATTTATGCGAGGATTTATATGATTCTGCAATATTAAAGAAGGCTATTTTGATTAAAGAATTAGAAGATTGCGACAAAAATCCTTTGGTGGAAGGGTTTAAAAGACTATTACCTAAAAAACAAAAAACATTAATTTGTGATTATTTTAGAAAGTAAAGAGATACAGTAATTATTTTATTGTTTGTTCGGTCTTTGAATTTCTTGCATTGATATTTTCTTCAAATTGCTTAAATGTATCAGAACCGACTAATTGTTCAAGTTGAGAACGTTTTTCGGTAAATTTGCTTTTTGCTTTTCTTTGTTGGTCAAGTGCTTCTCTGTAATATGCATCTGTTACGATAACAATTTCTTTTGAACTGTTTTGTGCATTTGTATAATTATAATATCTGCTTTTTGCAATTTCGGAACGCATATTATAAAGTTCCCTTGTAGTCATATAGTCGTAATACATTTCGACAACTTTTTGTTGGAGTTCGTCAATCTTACGAACTAAAATAATCATGTCAGCATCGCCGACTTTAGTGTATTTGTAATTAAGTGCTTTAGTATCTTGAGAAAGTATACCCAGAGTGTTTCCTCCGATTAATGAGGTTGCGTATAAAAGCGGATTTCCGCTTCCTGCACCTATCAGAGTGGACATATTTGCAATTGTTGTGAGCACTTTTTTTACTGATGCATGGTTTGGTTTATCAGCATCAGGATTTGATAATTTATATAGTGCAAATTTTATTGTGTCACTTTTTGTTGCCGCACCCTGCCATAACAATGATACATCAGCAAGTATCTCATCATAATCAATTTGTAAGTTTTGTGATATTTCTTTTGAGATACGTTTTATACTTAAATCTGCATAAGTTAAATTTGCATCTTCTATACTGCTTTCCGACAGAAGTGCTTTTGTTTCTTTTATAGATGGGTTTATATCAAGTTTGTTTTCTACTTCGTCAGTTGTGCCAAGTCTGAAAGCAGGATCTTTAACAGTGTTTAAATTCTCATACGTTAATGCTTCCGCATTTAGCGGAATAAATAGTGATATTAACATTAACGTTAAAAATTTCTTCATTTAAGTTTATCCTTTAAAAGTACCGCATCAAAATTTATTTGGTAAAGAAATAATTTATCAACGGCTGTTTTACCCGCTAATCTTTGCAATTCCGCATGGTATTTTTTTGCGTTTTGAACTTCTTCAAACTCTTGTACAATCATATTGTCATACAGAGTTGAAGATATTGTTAAATCGAGAATATCTCCTTTTTTTTGTGCTTTATCATAATTTTTTGCATATAAAAGAATTCTTTCTCTTGTTTCTTTAATCATAATCAGGGAATTCTTGTAATTATAATAAGTAGATATTATAGTGTCTTGTAATTCTTCAATAAGTCCGGCAAGTTCAATCATCTCAGTGTCTGTTAAAGGAACTTCTTGAGGCATATTTTTTTTATTTAAAAGTGATTGAGCAAGCCTGCCTGCCGAGTAGGATGCTGTTTGAATACCATAGTTGCCGCCTACAAGACTTGGAACAAGTGATGCCCCTGAGATTACTGCTGAAAGTGTTTTTGACATTAGAGAAGAATGTATTCTTCTTTGGCTTTCAGGTGTTGCAAGTTTTGTCAGTGCAAATTCTATTACTTTGTTATTTTCAATAGTGCCCTTCCATAAAGTTTCTATGTCTGCCAAATCTTTTTCTTTTTGCAATTTGACAAGTTCATCCATTACTTGTTTGTCTTGAACCAGTAATGAACCGGATATTTTAGTTTTTTGCGGGGTAGTTTTATAGGTTTCTTTTTGAACTCCTTCAAGGTCAACTGACGGTGCTGCGTATACATTCGCACCAAACATTATTAATACTGCCAGTATCCCCAATCTTTTCATAATTATTTTATAGCATACTCATAAATATTAATCCAATGGACTATTAATATCGACCAAATGTAGGTTATTTAGCCATGAGTTGTCATGTAGAATGAAATAGGTGGAGAGAGAATGAATAATAAAAATATGTCAGGCTACGTTTCTGCTGTAGTCAATAAGTCAAAAACAAATAATATCGTTAACATGACAAAGGATGATTTTTTGAAATATGCATCCAGAGCGGATTATCTTAGAAAATCAGGTCAGTATAAAGAATCAATTGCATGTTATTTGCAATCAATTTTCTTAGAGAGGAATAATTCTAAGTCATATTTAGGTTTGGCACAATCATATAAGTTTTTAAATGATTATGATAAAGCATTGATGAATTTAGAAAAATCAGCAAAGATTTCTCCTGATAATTATAAAGTATTCTATGAAATGGGTATTTGTTATTTATTGAAATCAATGCCGGAAAAAGCAATTCATTGTTTTCAAAAATCAGTGATGCTTGACAAAACCCAGTTAGATGTACAATTACAGTTAGCACTTGCACACGAAGTTGTTGATGAACAAGATATGGCATTGAAAATATATGATAAGATTATAGAAGAACATCCCGAATATTTAAAAGCATCCAGTCATAAAGCAGCATTGTTAATTTGTCAGGGAAAATATATAGAAGCAAGTAAGATTTTCTTCGATATAATAAAAAGAAACCCTGATTTTTATCGTGCATATTTCGGAATCGCAGTATGTTTTGATAATATGAAAAAAGTATCGGAAGCGAAACGTTATTATTCAAAATTCTTAAAATTACGTCCTAATTCATCCCATGCGGATTATGTTAAGATGCGTTTAGGTTCTTTAAAAGAGAATAATACAATTGAAAAACCTGATTATATGTCGTTGGTTTAAAAATCTTTTAATAAAAGTCAGGAATATTTTTTCTTATAAAAAAGTTAACAAGTTTTAAAAGTGTATTAATAGTTAACTTGCTGTTTTTGATATATAATCCTGTTATGGAAGAAACAATTGACAGACAAGATGTACAAAAAGAAGGCTCAGGGATATTAAAAGCGGCTTGGCTAATCGCTTTAGTTACGATATTGAGTAAAATTATCGGTTTTCTTAGAGATGTAGTTACTGCTAAATATTACGGTACAACTTGGCAATCAGATGCGTATTTTTACGCATACCAAATTCCGTCATTTGCAATTATTTTACTGGGCGGGGTTGGCGGACCTTTACACAGTGCTACGGTTGCCGTGTTTTCAAAGTTGATTCCTAATCTGAATGAGAAACCGTCTGAATTTGTGAACAAATTGTATAACACTTTTTTGTGTGCAAGTATTATTTTCTTTACTGCTTTAGGGGTGTTGTTTTTTGTCTTTGCACCACAAGTTATGCAAATTATTATAAATAACGGTTCTCCGGCAATGATTGAATTATCAGCAAAACATTTGCAAATTATGACTCCGGTTTTTATTGTTGGAGGTATTGTCGGTATTTATTATGGTTTGCTAATTACGTATAAAAAATTTATGCTTCCAAATTTTTCCCCGATAATGATGAGTCTTGTTATTATAGCCGGATGTTGGGGAGTTAGTTTATTCCGTCAGGATACAAACTGTTATGTGCTTGCGTGGGCTACAACAATTGGGGCAATATGTCAGTTTTTACTTCAATTCCCGCAGATTAGAAAAATAGGGTTTCGTTATAAACCCAACTTTTGTTTTTGGAATAATCCGGAGTTGAAAACACTTATTGAACTTGTGTTTCCTGCGATATTGAGTTCAACAATAGGACAGTTACATATATATATAGATATGTTCTTTACCTCCTCATTAAAAAACGGAGCATGGACTTCTTTAGGGTACGCAAACAGAATTTTTCAATTTCCTGTAGGTATTCTTGTTACAGCCTTTTTAGTTCCGCTGTTTCCGTTATTTACAAGACTTGTTGCTCAAAAGGATGAAAAAGGAATTTGTACATACTTTAATAAAGGAGTAGGTCTTTTATTTTATGTTGCTATTCCTATAATAATCGGTATTGCGACGGTCGGAATGGATGCAGTTAGGTTGGTGTTTGAAAGAGGGGAATTCGATTACAACAGTTCCGTAATGGTATTTGAAGCACTTTTATTTTTGTCTGTATCAATACTTCCTTATGTCTTTAGAGATTCAATCACTCGTGTGTATTATGCTTTTGACGATGCAAAAACACCGTTCCTTGTTGCAGCATCATCTATTATTTTGAAAATAGTATTCAATTATATATTCATTACGGTTATGGGAATGCAAATAGGCGGTATTACTCTTTCAACCTCTCTCGTTACGCTATATAACGCTGTAGGTTTGGGAGTTTTGATGTCTAAAAAGATAAAATTAGACTATAAAGATTTGTTTATAAATCTATCAAAGATGGTTTGTATAGGAGCAGTTTCCTTTGTATTTTGTCATTATGCAGCATTGTGGATGCCAGATATATTTGACGGTATGAATCAACAACTGTTTGAAATAATAAGAATAGTAATTGTATCAGTTGTCTTGACGTGTTCTTATGTTGCAATGAGTCTTTTGTTTAAAGTGGGATATATTGACGAAGTGAAAGACCGTATTATGGCAAAAATAATCCATAAATAAAATTTTACTTGCAAAATTAGAAAAAAAGTGTAATATATAAACATAAACAAAAAATAAATTTATCCATGCGTATTATTTATTAACTTTTATTAATAAATTGTATTTTTTACGTTTATTCTGCTTGACTACACGTCTTGAAGTAGTACGATAGAGTAACATGCTCGTAGTATGGGATTTTTTAATCTCATTGTGGAAGATATAGTGTCAGAGGCTAAGGGCATAAAGCGAAACAGGCTATATTAACCAAGAATTTAAGTACGTACAATATATAGAATAGACGAGGTAAATTAATGTCGACAACAAAATATGCAAAAAGGGTAACTCCTATGGGCATTCCTGCCACTCGTTTGGA
>CACXGY010000028.1 GCA_902767275.1 uncultured bacterium
GGCTGCATGTGTTAATACATTTTGTAAATTTTCTATTTTGCTAATTTTCATAGTCATAATAAAATTTCTCCTATGTTATAACCGTAGGGTGCGTCGTTTGACGCACCAATATTATATATTTACCCCTATTCTTTAGAAATTGCCTTGAACGGACAATTGTTCAAACAAGCCTCACACTTGATACATTTAGTCTGATCAATTTTGTGAGGGTTCTTAACAGTACCTTCAATAGCACCAACAGGACAAGTTCTTGCACATTTTGTACAACCCTTACACTTGTCAGGATCGATTGTGATTTTCTTCATCGCAGTACAAACACCTGCAGGGCATTTGTGATCTTTGATGTGTGCAATATATTCGTCCTTGAAGTATTTCAAGGTAGAAAGTACAGGATTTGGTGCCGTTTTACCCAAACCGCAAAGAGAACCGTCTTTAACAGTATATGCCAAATCTTCAAGGATTTCTAAATCCTCCATAGTTCCTTTGCCCTTAACAATCTTTTCCAAAATCTTAAGCATATTCTTTGTACCTTCACGACAAGGAACACACTTACCGCAAGATTCGTTTTTAGTAAAGTTCATAAAGAATCTTGCAACTTCAACCATACAAGTGTCCTCAGCCATAACAACAAGACCGCCTGAACCGACCATAGCACCTGCTTTGATAAGGCTGTCGTAATCCATAGGGATATCAAGATGTTCTTCTGTTAAACAACCACCAGACGGACCTCCGATTTGTACGGCTTTGAATTTTTTGCCCCCTCTGATACCACCACCGATATCAAAGATAATTTCTCTTAATGTTGTACCCATAGGTACTTCAATAAGCCCTGTATTGTTTACTTCGCCTGTAAGTGCGAAGGTTTTTGTACCTTTTGAAGTTTCGCAACCCATAGAAGCAAACCAGTCAGCACCGTTCAATATAATCAACGGAACGTTTGCTAAGGTTTCTACGTTGTTAATCAAAGTAGGTCTGCCGAACAAACCTTTATTCGCAGGGAATGGCGGTTTTGGTCTAGGCATACCACGTTCGCCTTCGATTGATGCAATTAGAGCAGTTTCTTCTCCGCAAACAAATGCACCTGCACCTTCTTTGATGTGGATAGTGAATGAGAAGTCACTGCCCATGATATTTTTACCAAGGTAATGTCTTTCTTCAGCCTCAGCGATAGCAATTCTCAAACGCTTAATTGCGAGCGGATATTCTGCACGAACGTAGATATATGCTTCGTCAGCACCTACTGCAAACCCTGCAATAGCCATACCTTCTAATAGTTTATGCGGATCGCCTTCCATAACGGATCTATCCATAAATGCACCCGGATCGCCTTCGTCACCGTTACAAACAACGTAAGATTTACCGCCTCTGTTTGCTGCAGTGAATTTCCATTTCATACCTGTAGGGAAACCTCCGCCTCCTCTACCACGTAAGCCTGATTTGATTATTGTATCAATAACGTTATCCGGATTGTTTTCTTCTATAACTTTTGATAATGCTTCATAACCACGAACAGCCAATGCTTCATCAAGACTTTCTGCGTTTATTCTGCCGCAGTTTTTAAGTGCTGTTCTTGTTTGTTTAGCGTAGAAATTGATATCATCATTTTTGTGTACGTGTTCGCCTGTTTTAGGGTCTGTGTATAATAATCTTTCAACAGGTTTATCGTTCTTTATATGGCTTTCAAAAATTTCTTCAACATCTGATTCTCTAACTTTTACGTAAGTAACGTGTTTGTCAGGTAAGATAACTAAAACCCCTTGTTCACAGAAACCGTGACAACCGGTAGGAACAATAGTCATTTTATCGTAATCCGTCAATGTAGAAACATTTGCACCTAATTCTCTAAATTTTTCAATAACTTTAAGTGAGCCGTTAGCAACACAACCCGTACCGGCACAAACTAGGACTCTCAAACCCTGTGCCTTAATTGCTTCTTGTGCTTTTGCTTGTTCTGCTTTAATATCAATTGATAATGTCATTATTGCCCCCTTTCTTCGCTTAAAAGGGTATCTAAAATAATGCTGATTGCATCTGATGTCATTTGAGGATGAACCTTGTCATTAATCATAACAACAGGAGCAAGTCCGCAAGCACCCAAGCAACTTACGGTTTCAAGTGAGAATAATCCATCATCACTTGTCAACTTACCTTCTTTTAAATCTAACTTGTTTCTGATTGCGTTTAGAACAGGCATTGAACCTCTGACGTGACATGCCGTTCCGTCACAAACTTTTATTTCATATTTACCTTTCGGTTCTAATGAAAATTGTGCATAAAAAGTTGCAACACCGTAAACGGTTGCAGGTGATAACTCATCAACCTTTTCACCAATATAGGTCATAGCATCTTCAGGAAGATATTTATAAATTTCCTGAACCGCTTGTAACATTGCAATTAAATACGATTTTTTGTATTCGTACTTCTCGAGAATTCTATCAATTGCTCGGAAGTCGATTGCCGTACTGCTTCCACTCATTTAATTTTCTCCTAATACCAATTATTGCCATTAAATACATAATTAATATAACATGGACAAACTTTTGTGACAAGAATAACGATTAAATTGAGAACTTTTGTACGATTTGTTTTTCATAATTTATTTTAGGTAATCTTAAAAACTCAAAATGTTTAAAATATTATTTATAATTATCTCTTATTGACTTAGAATCTCATTGCTTTTTTGATAAGAGAAATTATATAGTTTTTAGAAAGTATCTCAATTAAATTTTTTTTGTAAATAGAAGGTATTGTAAAAACGTATCAACAATGATTTACATGTTAAAATATATCTATGGAACTTGATATAACGATAGAGAAATTATCATCTGACGGTCGTGGGATAGCACGGTACAATGGTGTTGTAGTTTTTGTGGATAAGGTTTGCCCGCAAGACAGAGTCAGAGTAAATATTTTTAAGCAAAACAAAAGTTACTGGCTCGGAGAACTCATAGAAATTTTAGACAAATCACCGCACAGAGTAAAGCCGTTTTGCCCTATGCACAATGTATGCGGTGGATGTAATCTTCAACATATAGATTATGATTATCAACTGCAATGTAAAAAAGAAATTGTAAAAGATGCAATGGGTATGGTCGATGGACTATCAGAACAGGTGGAAGATGTAGTTCCAAGTCCTCAAATAAAAGAATACAGACACAAAATTCAATATCCTATTCGTCAGACTCAAGTTTCTAAAAGAATTTTAGCAGGATATTTTAAGCCAAAATCACACGATATTGTAAATATAAAATATTGCCCAATTCAGCCTGCTATTTGTGATGAAATAATAGATTTTATCAGAGAAACAGCACCTATGTATAACATAGAGGGTTATGATGAAAAGAATCACAAAGGACTATTAAGACATGTTGTTATTCGCTCATCAGCAAAAACAGGAGAGAATCTGGTGGTTCTTGTTATAAATTCAAACAAACCTAATGAAAAAATAAAAGATTTTGCTCTAAAACTCTATGACAGATTTGATAAAGTCATAGGTGTCGGGGTTAATATTAATACTCAAAAGACTAACCTTATAATGACAGATAAAACGATAAGCCTCTATGGGAAAGATTATATAGAAGAAGATATTTGTAATATTACCTTCAAAATAGGTGCAAATACATTCTTTCAGGTAAATCCGAAAAGTGCGGAAAATATTTTCAGATATGTCAAAAACTATATAAAAACAAACTTTGAAACTCCGACAATATTAGATGCCTATGCAGGTATATCTGCCTTTGGACTTGTTATGTCAGATGTTGCAAAAAAAGTTGTATCTGTAGAAGAAGTCAAGCCATCCGTTGATTTGGCAAAAGAGGTCGCAGGGGTAAATAGGATAAAGAACCTTGAATTATATTGTGAAGATAGTGAGAAGTTTTTTTTAGATGTTATAGAAAATGGTCAAAAATTTGATATAACAATTCTTGATCCGCCAAGAAAAGGCTGTACGGAAAAGACTTTAGAGTATGCTTTAAAACTTACGAAATCAAAAATAATCTATGTGAGTTGTAATCCTTCAACCCTTGCACGTGATTTGAAATATCTGACAGAACAAGGTGCAAAAGTTGAAAGTATAAAACCGTTCGATATGTTTTGTCACACAAATCACATCGAAAATGTCGCAATAATAAATCTTCTTAACAGATAATTAAATTAGGTTATTATTTATCGCTTGTAATATTATTTATTTAATAGTTTTTCTTTAAAAACTCTCATTACGAATAAAGGAAGGGTTGGAAAAATTCTTTTAAATCTTTCCGGTTGTTTTACTGTTCTGTATAGCCATTCAATCCCCAGTTTTTGATAAATTTCCGGTGCTCTCTCTACTGTCCCTGACCATACATCAAAACTCCCGCCTACTCCTATCATTAAGCCATAAGGAAGAATGTTTTTTGCTTGTTTTATAAATTTTTCTTGTTTTGGAGAACCTAATGCAATGAGAATTAATCTTGGTTTTGTTTGTTTTAGTTCTTCTAAAACACGTTCATCATCCTTAAAGTATCCGTCTTGAGAATAAACAATGTTGAGATTTTCTACTTCGCTTAAAAGATTATCGCAAGCGAGTTTTATCACTTCAGGCTTTGCACCAATTAAAGCAATCGGTAAATTATTTTTTGCGGATTCATCAATCATTCTTCTGGCAAAATCAACACCTGCTATTCTATCGACATTTTGCCCCAGAATTTTTAATCCTAATTTTACTCCGACTCCGTCAGGAATAATCATCTCTGCAGTGTTTAATATTTCGGCAAATTCATTATCTGTTTTTGCACAATCAAACATCTCAGGATTAATTGTTACAACTTGTGAAACTTTTTCTTCTTTTTCAAGTTCTAAAGCACGCTCTATTGCTTCATCAAAACTGTATGTATCTATTTTATAACCCAATAATTCTACTCTGTTCATGTCTATATTATACTTGAAAAATTGAAATAAGTATATATAATAGATTTGTGATTAAATGAACTTTTTATGTTTTTATATCGTTTAAATATAAAGGAGGAAAATCCATGAAGAAAATTTTATCAACATTATTGGTTTTAGCAGTTGCATCAACTACTGCAATGGCAGGAACTACACCATTAGGGGCTTTAAATAAAGCAACATCAGCAGTTAACAAAGCAAATACACAAACAACAAAAGCAATCAATAAAGCCAATACACAAACAACAAAAGCAATAAACAAGGCTAACACAGCAACTACAAATGCGGCAAATAAGGCTGCAAATGCTCAGGCAAATGCTAAGGCAAAAGCAGAAGCCGCAAAAAAAGCACAAGCAGACAAAATTAAAGCGGAAAAAGCAAAAGTAGAAAAGGCAAAAAAGGATGCTGAAGCAAAAGCAAAGGCAGCAAAAAAAGCACAAGAAGATAAAATAAAAGCAGAAAAGGCAAAAATCGAAAAGGCTAAAAAGGATGCCGAAGCAAAGGCAAAGGCTCAAAAAGCAAAAGCAGAAAAGGCAAAAAAGGATGCTGAAGCAAAAGCAAAGGCAGCAAAAAAAGCCCAAGAGGATAAAGTAAAAGCAGAAAAGGCTAAAATTGAAGCAGCAAAAAAGGCTCAAAAAGCAAAAGCAGATGCTGCAAAGAAAAGTGTTAAAAATTCTGTAAACGCTCAAAAGAAAGCAGTTTCTCAAACTAAATCAAATGTAAAAAAATCTGTTCAAAATGAAAAGAATTTTTGGAGTAATTTATTCAAGTTCTAATTGAAAATAAATGGAAAAAGAGAGGTTGTTTTAATACAACCTCTTTTTTGTTTGCTAAATACAGATATTGTTATATAATTAACTTATGGTATGTAAGACTATAACAGCGACTACACAAGGATTAGATGCATATAAAATAGAAGTGGAGGTTGATGTAATAAATTCACTTCCCGGAATTAGTATAGTTGGGTTGCCTGATAATGCTGTATCAGAGGCAAAAGAAAGAATTCGTTCTGCTATAAAAAATTCCGGATACACTTTTCCTAAAGGAAAAGTTGTTATAAATTTAGCCCCTGCTGATATAAAAAAGGAAGGAACTTTTTTTGATTTACCAATGGTAATGTGTATACTTCAAGAAGAAGGGGTTATAGATTCTGAAAATATAAAAGATGTTGCTTTTATTGGGGAAGTCTCTCTTGACGGTTCTCTCAGAGGAGTAAACGGAATACTTCCGATAGTTACCGGTTTGTATGATTGCGGGATAACAACGGTGTTTGTCCCGAGTGAAAATGCAAAGGAAGCGGCACTTGTGCAAGGTATGAAAGTATTCGGTGCAAGTCATTTATCTGATGTCGTTAATCATTTTACAGAATCGCCTATCACTCCGACAGTCGTTGATATAGAAAAGTTTTTAAATGCTTCTCAAAATGAAGATTATATATACGATTTTAAGGATGTAAAGGGGCAGCAGAAAGCAAAAAAAGCCTTAGAAATTGCGGCTGCTGGCGGACACAATGTTCTTATGTCCGGCTCTCCCGGTTCAGGTAAAACATTGATGGCGAAATGTTTTGCATCTATACTTCCTCCATTGGAACTTGATGAAGCACTTGAATTAACAAAAATATATAGTATTAGCGGATTGCTTTCTAAGGATGAACCGTTGATGACAAAACGACCATACAGACCTGTTCATCATACGGCTTCTGCTATCGGTATAATAGGCGGCGGTTCTAATCCTAAACCAGGTGAGATTACCCTTGCCCATAGAGGGGTATTGTTCCTTGATGAAATGGTTGAGTTCCCTCGAAATGTGTTGGAAACACTCAGACAACCTATTGAAGACGGGTATGTTGTTATTTCAAGAGCAAAAACTACTATCAATTATCCGTCAAAATTTATGTTGATAGGTGCAATGAATCCATGTCCGTGCGGGTTTTTAGGGGATGTAGAAAAACAATGTACCTGTACTGATGTTCAAATTCAACGGTATAAATCAAAATTATCAGGACCTCTATTGGATAGGATTGATATGATTATTGATGTGCCGAGATTGACGGCTGATGAGTTGTTGAATATAAACGAACCTTCTGAATCTTCCGCTCAAATCAGAGAGCGTGTTACACGTGCAAGAAAAATTCAGGTTGAACGTTATAAAAATGAGGGTATTTTTACTAATTCAGAATTAACATCAAATCTTATTGAGAAATATTGCTTCCTTGATGATGACGGTCAGAAGTTAATGAAAATGGCTGCCGTAAAATATCAGTTATCAGGCAGAAAATATACCAGAGTACTAAAATTGGCACGTACTATTGCTGATTTATCAGGAGATGAAAATATTAAGACAATTCATCTCTCTCAAGCATTGCAATACAGAACTGAGGAATAGTTAGAATAAATTATTTATTGCCAAAAATATAAGTACCAATCCACCTGCTATTTCTAAATAATTGGATTTGAATAATTTCAATCGGTGTCCTGAATAATAACCGATAAGAGAATTCACAAACGTTATAATTCCTATGGATATTACGGAAAATTTCATAGGACTATTGGTTAAGGATAAGGAAATTCCTGCTGAAAAAGCATCTATACTTGTTGCTATTCCAATTAAAAGTAATGATTTTGTATCAATGCACATTTTCTTAACAGGCTCGTTTTTCAATCCGTCTTTTATAAATGTATAACCAAGATAAATAAATATAGTAAATACAATTAATTTTGAGTAAGGTTCTATATACGTTCTGACAATATCCGTGAAAAAATAACCTATAACAGGCATGAGTGCTTGAAAAAATCCTGTTGTAAGAGCAAGAGCCAATGCACTGCGTTTATGTTTCATTTCCAGACATAGTCCGTATGAAAATGAAACTACACAAGCATCAATTGATAGGGCAAAAGCCAGAAGAATTATTTCAGAATAACTCATCAGATACCTCAATTTCAAATAATCTGTTCCACGGATAAAAATATTCGTTTTTGATTTTCATATCAAGAAGTTTTGAAACTTTTTCTTCAAATGGTTTCATCAAAGGTTGAATATTTGACGGTTCGGATATTTGTTGCCTGATGTTTGCTTGATATGCCCAGTCATCTAATAATCTGACCATTTGAACTTTTTTAAAGGCATCTTCATTATAATTAACTGCCCCGAACTTTACTTTTGCACAACAAATTAAACTACCCAAAGAGTTGGCACTTGTATTCCATGCACTATAGCCATAAAAACCGTCATATCTGAAATTCTTCAATAATGATTTAACAAAATTGTTATCAGCACCGTTTGCATTTCTTACATCTGCTATCATATACGGTTTATCCGGCGGAATAAATTCTCCGGAAAACAATTCGGTAGGTTTTTTCATAACAATTTCACCTTGATGGTCTTTGAAATTGTTAACAACTAATATAATATCTGCTTTTTCAGGCGATTCAATATTTACACCGGCAAAAGTCAATTGGTTTTCGACAGATTTTTTTATCGGTACATCTTCATAGTTAGAAATCAAATCTATTGAATCCGGTTCAGTATATATTGGAGCGACAGATAGTTTAGTTCCAATTGCTCTTGATATAAGACTTAACGGAATTTCATCCGCCCCTGTTATTACGTCTGCTCCCATTCTTTCAAGGTGGTTCGCTTCTATTACATTAAATCCAAATTCAGCACAATCGTCTTTAGAAAATACTAACGTTTCAAAGAAACCTTCTTTTTTCCATTCAAGATACATTTGATTTATCTTGAAGTTTCTTAGTCTTGTTTGAGTGTAATCTTGCAATATATCAGGCGGAATAAGTCGTTTTACTGGACTTTCCAACCCTAATTTGCCTGTGTATTGATGTTTTGTATATGAATATTCAAAAATGTATTTCCCGTATTTGTCCCAATACTCTTTCTCTTCTTCATTACAGTTGTTATTAGAAATTCGCATTATGCTTGAAACAGCATAGATTTTCGCCTTCTTGGTTTCTAATATTTCTTTAAAATCAAGCATTCTTGATTTGATATCGGAAAAACTGTCAGGACATCTTCTCGATGGGATTAATCCTCCGTATGCAATTGTATCGAGTGATACCACAATTGAATCGACTTCCGGCAGTTTACACAACCACGAGTATAAACCTACAATATCGGCATTTTTTGTTAAACTGCCTAAAAGATGTCTTGGCGGAATATATAGTTCAATAGTTTTATCAATCCGAGATATTTCTTTTATAAGATTGTAACAAACTGGTCGATTATCAATCGGTATAACGCATAATTTCATAAAATAATTATATCAAAAAAAAAGGATGCGAATGCACCCTAAATATCCAACTATCACAAATCAATTTATATTTATAATTTTTTTATTACAGGTTACCGCCCCATAATGATTCAGTACCAAAAGCATTATTTTCTTTTGCTTCTACTGATAATTGAACACTGTTAGGAGTAAATACAAAAACAGTGTCGCCAACTTTTTGAGGAGCACCGCCTAAAGCAAAAGCAGCACCACAAACAAAATCAATTGTTCTTTGAGATTGTTCTTTATCTAACAAGTGTAGATTTAAAACAACAGTTTTTTGTTCTAATAATTGTTTAACGATTTGAGTTGTATCCCCAAAAGAACGAGGTTCAATAATTCTAACTTCGTGTCCTTTGTAGTTAGGATGTTTTACAACGTTTGTGTCTTCGTTTGAAACTCTTGTTGTGTAAGTAGCAGGTTTTCTTACGGCACTACCTTCGTATGAATATCCATCTTCTCCTCCGAATGTAAATGTGTCGTCGTCATCATAATCTCTTTCAGAACCTGTTAAACTGTCTGCTATCCAACCAACGATTCCGCTTACTTTCTCTCCTATTGTCATCTTTCCTCCAATTTTATTTAGTTAAATAATAGTCTTCCTATACGTATCATTGTTGCACCGTTTGTGACGGCACTTTTGTAATCATCACTCATTCCCATTGATAATTCTGTTAAACCTAAGTAGTACTTTTCGTTTAATTCTTGCAAAAGGTTTCTTGCTGTTGAAAAAACTTCGTTAAGTTTTGCTTCATCTGCACCTAACGGTGCCATACACATCAACCCTTCTATTTCTATCCCTTCAAGTTTCTTTAATTCATCAATACAATTTCTCAATTCATTTATTTTAAAACCGAATTTTTGAATTTCTTCAGATATGTTAACTTGAATTAATATTTTTTGAATCTTATCAAGTTTTTTTGCACTTTCTGAGATAGCAACCGCTAAATGCATAGAATCAACGGATTGTATATAGTCAAAATACTTAACGACTTTTTCAACTTTGTTTGTTTGTAAATGACCTATAAAATGAAATTGGCTCTCTTTTCTTATTTCCTCCGGCAATGATTCAATTTTTTTTATTGCATCATTAGCCCTCGATTCCCCAAAATCTCTAAGTCCTGCACTAAAAGCATCCATTATTGCACTCTTGTCGTAGTACTTTGTAACTGCAATTATTTGTGGTGTATAAGGTACGATTTCTTGTTTTAAACGTAGAAGATTATTCTCAACAACATGATTTGTCATAAGTATCTCCTCTACACTTTTTCAATTATATCCTATCGTTCATGATAAGACAAAATCTTATTTTTCTTGTGTTTTTTGTGTCTTGCCAAAATAACTAAAACCCATGTGTGGCATGCAATTGAGCATGTTTATTATTTGTTAAGTTTTGTTAAATTAGCACCGTTTTTGCTTATAAAAAGGCTTGTCATATAAAATTTTTCATTCAAAGGCATGCCTTTTTTTATACGGAATCAGTTTTTTATAACTTTATCCCCAAAAACCTCTTTCCTAGTATAATCTACATCATTTTGATGAGGTTTAAATCATTTAAACGGTTGATTTTTTAAATTTTTAATTAAATTTGAATATGTATTTGAATAATTATAGTTTTTTAACAGGATTAAAATAACACATTTTATAACTATTGTTAGTAGAAATAGAATCTTGTTTTAATGATTTTTTCAATGGTACACACGGTTGTATATTATTAACAATCGTTCCGTCTTTTTTTATTACCAGTCCCATATTTACAACAGATTTATCAAATTCTTTTACAATAGAACTTTTTTGACTAGGAACTAATAAGGAAAATATTCCTGATAAGAATGAAACTTTTAATAAAGACTTTAAATTCATATTATTATTAAAACTTATAAATACAAAATTTGCCACTATCTAAATAATAGTTTTATTCTTGTTGCCAATTATTATAATTAAAAAAGCATCATTTATTATATTCAATCAAATCTTTAATTACTTCTCCTGCAATTATTAAACCGACAACTGGAGGAACAAAGGCTATACTTCCCGGTATTTGATGTTTTACGGTGCATTTTCTAACTGTTCCGGGAGGACAAACACAATTATGTTTGCACGTATTAGCAGTCGATTCTTTAGGTTTTATCGGAAGTTCCTTAGAATATACTACTTTGACTTTTTTTATTCGACGTTTTTTTAATTCTTGACGCATAACTTTTGCGAGAGGGCAAACAGAAGTTTTTGAGATATCACATACTTCAAACCTTGTCGGATCCATTTTATTTCCTGCTCCCATAGCACAAATAATAGGGATATTGAACTCTTTTGATTTTTCGACAAGTTTAATCTTTCCTACTACAGTATCTATTGCATCAACAACGTAGTCATATTTTGAAAAATCAAAATCATCTGCTGTTTCAGGAGTAAAAAATGTCTGATGTTTTACCACAACTACATCAGGGTTGATTTCGTGTATCCTTTCTTCTGCAACATCTACTTTATATTTACCCACAGTTTTTCTGGTTGCTAAGAGTTGTCTGTTGATATTTGTAATACATACCTTGTCATCATCTATTATATCAATATGTCCGATACCGCTTCTGACTAATGCTTCTACAGTGTATCCTCCGACTCCGCCGATTCCAAACACAGCAACTCTGGAGTTTCTTAATTTTTCTAAATTTTCTTGCCCTATTAAAAGTTCTGTTCTGGAAAATTGATTTAACATTAGTTTATTCCCTTATCTTTTATTCTCAACAAGATATTTATTAATTTCTTTCGGAACAAATTTAGAAATATCCCCGTTGTTGAGAAAAATTTCTTTGACAGCACTTGAAGATATAAAATTATATTCTGGTTTTGTAATTAAAAATACTGTTTTTATATCATCACACAAAGCACGATTATTTTGTGATAATTGCATTTCGTATTCAAAATCGGAAACGGCACGCAGTCCTCTTAACAAAATTTTCGCCCCTTTTTGTTTTGCATATTCGACTGTTAATCCGTCAAAAGAATCTACTTCAACATTAGGAATATCTCTAACGCTTTGTTTTATAAGTTCTTTTCGTTCTTCAACTGACAGAAATCCTGTTTTTGCAGGATTGTTTGACACAGCAATTATAACTTTATCAAACATAGATGCTCCGTCTTTTAGTACATCTATATGCCCTAATGTTATCGGGTCAAAACTCCCCGGGTATATTGCTGTTTTCATATATAACTCTCCTTAGAAGTTGTATTGAGGTATGACAAAAACCTCATTATTTGCATCTTTTTCAACAAATTTTAAATAATCCTCTAATGCTATTTCTTTAGAATTATTATAAAATTCATCGGATATAAATTGCTTATGTAAATCCGTTCTTTCGCCTGAGTAATTCCCGAGTATGCGAGCATAATCAGATATTTCCCGTAAAGATTTACCACCGCCGTATGCTTTTGTTTTAGCATCTGTACCCGACGGTCTGATTTCGATATATTTATCTTTGAATTGAAGATATGTTCCATCGCCAACAAATTTTATATCTTTTACATCTTGAAAATCCAACCCGGGGAATGCATCGTTTAAAACAAGAATTACATCATCTAACGATAAAACTCCTTTATTTACACCTATAGCAAGTGATAAAAAGAATAAATCATTTTTTGTTCTGAGTTTTTCACCTTCAATTTTTGCTTGTTTTAATTTTTCAATATCCGGTTCTGATTCATTGTAATAAGCAATGTCTTCTCTTGTATCAAATCTTGAGATTATATTATTGGAGTCAAATACTTCTACAAGATATTGAGATAGTGTTTTGTTATCTTCTTCTAATTGAGCGAGTAAAGAAGATGCAACAATAATTGCTTCCGTTGCACTTTTTTCTCTCATAGCAATTGCTTCACGACCAGTGAGTGATTTCACTGTATTCTCCGCACCCATAATCATTCCGCCGGATTCTTCTCCTGCGAAAATCAATCTTGGCTGCACTCCTAAATTAATACAATTGCCAAATACATCATCGACTTTAACTTCGTTATCAGGTGTTGTTTTTAATTGCAGTTCCACCTTTTTCATTATATTTGCAATTTCTTTAAACCCGACAGGTACATTTACAACACTGACTCCGTTATGCTTTGCCCACTCATCCCAAGATTGAGCAGAAGCCGTAGTCTTTACCATAAATCTCGGATGGTTAGTCCATTTATGAGTATGTTTCAATTGTTTAGTACGGAAATCCATAAGCATCAAAAATGCTTGATTTGCACTAAATACCGTTAAAATTCTGTTATCATTTAATTTGACATACGGAATGCCGTTTTCTTCCAGAGTAGGAATATTTCCTGAACTTTCCAATTCACATATTGTTAATCTGTCATGATCCGGATCGGTAATAAGAACGGCTGTTCCGACAGGGAATTTATCTAAAACAGATTCATAATGAAGTGATTCTATGACAGGGAAAAATTTCTCGCCGTTCAATCGTTTTGCAATAACTGTAGCATCAACCGAGTAATCATAAAAAGTTTTATTCCCCTTTGGATCTGTATCATACTTCCCTATGGAATGGAAGAATGGATCTTCTTCTGTATTATTCCATTCAAATTTATCAGATATTTCCAGTTTTTCTAAAACCTTGCTCAATGTCCTGTATGCACACCCGCCAACACTTTCGATAAGGATTTTATTCTTCATATTTTTTAGTTTTGATAAATCCTGTGCGACACCTGATTGTAAATATTCAACATATAAGTTAATACCGTCCTCAAGTTTTGTCATGATTGATTCATCAATTAATGGATTATGTTTAGCCGATATTTTTATTTCATAATTGCCTTCTTTTTCAACTTTATCAAATATCATTTGTATTTTGTTAACAAATTCCAGCGATTCCTCCGGTAAATATTGGCTGCCTTGAGAATTAAGATCTTTTGTCGCTGTTTTTACGGATATACCGTGACTGGATGTAATATATTCACCTCCGACTAAATCCAACTTGAACGCAAGAAATGATGCCAACCATATAGGAATAGTTTTTCTTTCTTTAGGAGTAAGCGTTTTTATACCTTGTGCTGCTTGTATTCTGGCAATTGCATCAAGATACAGTTGAGAATTATATCTGACTTCGCTTCCGACTAATTTAATTATCTCTTTCCCTTCATATTTTTCTCTTACAACAAGTGCTTTAGCAAGAGTTGCAAGAACAATACCTACAAGATTTATCGGAAATCTTGTATCTTGCGGAAACAATATATTTTGGGGACCTCTTATTCCTGCTGTTGAAACTTTTGCTTCTTTGGAATAATTTGCAAACCAGTCAAGCAAATTTAATCCTTCCGGATTTTTGTCTGCATCATAAGGATACAGATGTTCTTTTTTTAATGTAAAAGTAAATTCTTCTTCTTTTGAAAAATCCATCAATACATTATTCTTTATATATTCAGGAGTTTTATCAAAAATATTTTTAAATAATTCATTTTCTAATTCACAACTTGCGTTTCTATTCATTATAATCTCCATTTATTACTATGCTTTTTTATATAATACAACAAATGTTTTAATTCTTTAAATTTATTTTTTAGATTTTTATCGTGAAAAATTGTCTTAAATCGTGACAAAAAAGCATGCCCGCAAATAAGGGTAATTCGCTAAAACCCTTTTGCAAAAAGGGATATAGAGATTTTATACTCCGGTTGGACTATTTTTTAGAAAAATTTAACAGATTTAATAAGTGTACAAAATGCACTTTATCAAAAAGTATTGATTTTATTGAATTGTAAACCAATGTGAATTAGTGTAAAAATAACACTTGACAAAAATTATTAAGTGTTGCATAATAAAAGTGTCGAAAGAAGTGTATAAGTCACACTTAAAATAAAAGGCTTAGAGGCAATAAAATGAAAGTTAATAAAATAAATTATATAAACTATACATCTAATAATCAACCAATCGCACCGCGTTCTCAACAACAACAAAACTCAGTGAACTTCGAGAAGGAAAAAATGATTGCTCAAAAAGCAGATTCTATGAATGCTAACCCTATTACTTCTTTAGGGTACAAATTATATAGAACCTTCAGATTCTTGTCAGAGCATGAACCTTCTCCTGCACAACAAGCACAATTGAATGTTGTTGCTTAGCGGTCAAATTTTAAATTAAATTCTTCACTAATAGCCCTAAGGGGCTATTTTTAGTTATAAAATAATGAAAATTGATTTTATAAATGTAAAATATCGCAACTGGATAATATACAAACAAAATAATGTATGTTAGAATAAGAACAGACCGTGCTCCACGGGGACATAGCGGACCTCTCGACCCGAACGCTTAGCGGGGTGCAGGGCCTACTGTGAGGCTTGTGTAAGTTGCGGGGATGATTGTAGTATTGATGATAACTTAATATATGACGGCGTAATCTGTCGAACCGTGTCAGGGTGGAAACACAGCAGCACTAAGGCAATCTTTGCGGGTGTTATATTTTTAAGAAGGAGATATTATTTTTTGAACCGAAATTTTATATTTGCCGATAGGTAGTGGCACGGTTTTTATTTATAATAAGGGTTATAGTGTTATGAAAAAGTTATTGTATTTAATTATTGGTTGTTCTATTTCTTATTTTTTGTATCTTCATTGGGGAAATATTGTAGATTTTTTTGGAAAAGATATCGCAATAATTCTGCTCGTTTATGTCGTCGGACTGGGGATTATACATATTGGAGGTATCTTATTAAAATGGCTGGCACTTTTTTGTGCAATTGTTGAACCTATTGCTGATAAATACTGCTTATGGTACGAAAATACTAAATTTTATCGATTCTTCCATAAAGATGAAATCAGATAATCGAGAAAGGACTAATCGTGGAAAACAATTCTTTTCTTATTAAAACCATCTCAAATGCCGATTGGGAAAAAGAGTTAGAAATCATAGGATTTGACAAATCCTATATTCATAAAGCAACTGATAAATTCTTATTTAAAAATTTAAAAATATACAATCTTACAACTCCTCAGGCAAACATTCTAAAACAAACAGCACTGTCTGTAGGGGCTGATTGTGCAACAAATAAAGAGGTTATAACCGGAAAAATCGAAAATTCTGATGCTATTCTGTCCGGAAGTTATTCTCAACTTAATAAAATAGCGGAAAAATTAAAATTCCAACCGTTCGGATTGAAATTATTATCAGATAAAATATTGCAGCAACTATCAGAAAAGAAGAATAAAACAAAAATTATAGGAATATTAAATATTACTTCAAATTCATTTTCAGACGGCGGCAAATATAATTCAACAGACTCGGCATGCGAACATTTTCAAGAATTAGTTAATGACGGAGCGGATATAATTGACATTGGTGCAGAATCAACAAAACCCGGAGCACCTGCCATTCCTCCTGAAAAACAACTGGAAAAACTTCTGCCGGTTTTAGCATACATAAGAGAAAATAAATATAATATTCCAATAAGTATTGACACACGTTCTGCAATAGTAGCAGAAGAATGTCTAAAACAAGGTGCTTCAATAATTAACGATGTATCCGGATTAAAATATGACGAAAATATGATATCTGTTTTGTCAAAAACTCAGGCAACTCTTATTTTGCAGCATTCTCTCGGAAATGAAAAAAATATGATGGAACAAATTCATTCTAAAAATATTGTCGATGATGTTTTTATTGACATAAACAACCAGATACAAAAAGCAAATAATGCAGGAATAAACGATATAATAATTGATGTAGGTATCGGTTTTGACAAATCAAGAGAAGACAGTTTCAGATTGCTAAACAGAATTGATGAATTCTTTGCTCTGGGTTATCCTGTAATGACAGGTATTTCAAGAAAAAGCATTCTTAATATTCCGGATAGTTCAAATGATGAAAAAGATGTATTTACTCTTGCTCTTAATACATTAGCAATAGAACATCATATAGATTATTTAAGAGTTCATAATGTAAAACTACATAAGAAACTTATTGAAATATATCAGAACTCGTTGATTTAATATATTCGTAATATTTCTTAACAGTATAGGCAATTGTCATGAATAAAATAACTTTATTAAAGTATAGAGGATTATAGGATATTTTAATAAGGAATTTATAATGAAAGAAACAGAATTAAACGCTATGATGTCAGTTGTTGCAGATCCAATCGAAAATGTTTATAAAATAGAATCTCAAAAAGATATAGATGAAATACAACGTATTATCAGAATATTTGAAATATCTAAAGCACAACGCAACAAACATAAAATGCTATCTATTAAGAATTTAGCAACATTGCGTATAGTTTTAAGTAATAACTAATTTGTAATAAATTCAAATCAATCATAAAAAAAAGATACCTTATACGGTATCTTTTTTTATGATTAAAAATATTAACAAACATAATACTCTTTAATAAAAAGGAGTATAAAATGAAAAACAAATTAAAAGGAACAAAAACAGAACAAAACTTACTAACCGCTTTTGTAGGAGAATCTGAAGCAAGAAACAAGTATACTTATTTTGCATCAAAAGCGAAAAAAGACGGATACGAACAAATTTCAAAAATATTTTCAGAAACAGCAGATAACGAAAAAGAACATGCTAAGATATGGTTTAAACTCTTTAGTGAGATAGGACATACAAAAGACAATCTAAAACAAGCAATAGAAACAGAAACTTATGAAGCGGAAACTATGTACCCAACATTTGCAAAAGAAGCAGAGGAAGAAGGATTTAGTGCCATTGCAAAACTTTTTACAGAGGTTTCGGAGGTTGAATCGGAACACGCAAAAAGATATGCAAAACTATTAAAAAACATAGAAAATCATAAGGTTTTTAAAGATGATGAAGAAGTTGAATGGCATTGTCTGAATTGCGGATATGTACACAAAGGTAAAACCGCACCAGAATGCTGTCCGGCATGTTCACACGAACAAAAGTACTTTGAAAGATATCCAAACAACTATTAAAGATGTGCTTCTTTAAGAAACCACAGATGCATATAATACGCATAGATAATTCCTAGGATTGCACCCCAGAATACCTGCAATGGGGTGTGACCGAGGAGTTCTTTCAACCGTCCGCCAATTTCTTGCAGTTCGTGTTTATAAAAATCATCTAAAATTCTGTTTAAGCATGCGGCTTGTTTTCCTGCCGCACGTCTGACACCTGCTGCATCATACATAACAACAAGAGCATTTACCATTGCGACAGCAAATATCATAGAGTCAAAACCCGCTATCAAACCGACAGATGTTGAAAGCCCGACTACGAATGCTGAATGTGCACTAGGCATTCCGCCGGTTGTCGTAAATAATCTGAAATCAATTTTTTTATCAAATACTAAGTGTAGAGTAAACTTAATTGTTTGTGCGATAAGAGGAACTGTTAGTGCAACAAACAACGCTTCATATCCCGTGTTTACATATTTTGTTATATCCATGTACTATCCTATTCATAAACTTGCGGTAAAACATATAACTCCATATTAATAATACAATACTTATTTGATTATGTACACAGATTTACAATTCTTTTTATGTAAAACTTTGTAAAATAAATATCAGAAAAACGGCAAAAAATAATATTTTGATAAATTATATAAATAAACAATCAAGGGAAAAGTATGCTTAGAATCAATCAACAAACACCTATTACAGATTTAGGAATAAACCTAAAAAAAGAAAAATCCAATCTTTCTGTAACTACAAATGCAATAAATTATAATAATCTTAACAACCTTAATTATTGTAACAAATCTCTTATATCTTTTAAAGGACAAGGATATTACAAAACTCTAAATGATAATTATTTTGAATTGCCGATTAATAAGAGAACAGGCGAACCGTTCCAAGCAGATATATATCAAAAAGCGGCTGCTGAGAATTTATACAAAGGTAATGACGTCATCGTTACTGCACCTACAGGAACCGGAAAAACAGCAATTGCACATTATGTAATCAATAAAAACCTTGATGAAGGTAAGAAAACTTTTTATACAACTCCTCTTAAAGCCCTTAGTAATGATAAAGTAAGAGAATTTCAAAAAATATATGGAGAAGAAAATGTCGGATTAATAACAGGAGATAAAAAGATTAACAAAGATGCTCCGATAATCATAATGACAACCGAAGTATACAGAAATATGGTTGTAAAAAATCAACTAACAGAGAAAAATCCATTACTGGATAATCTTCAAACTGTAGTGTTTGATGAACTGCATTATTTAGGAGATTCAGACAGAGGAGGAGTATGGGAACAAGCGATAATGTTCACAAATCCTAAAACACAAATATTATCACTTTCAGGAACAATGGCAAATCCTGAAAAAATAACTGATTGGATGGCACAAACAAAAGGTCATTCTTATTCCGAAAAAATAACCCCTAAATCGGGATATAGAGCAAATGATAAAAAAACGCATACAGTGTTGATTAATGTTCCGTCAGAAAATAGACATGTACCTTTAAAATACGAAATTCTGGATGTAGAACCACATCGTTCAAGAGGAGGCGGTGGCGGCTCAAAGGCAGAACGTACAAGAGCAAAGAAAAAAGCAAGAGAACTAATGTTCTCGGATTCGGCCGCACCAACTAAAGAAAGTTATGTTGATGTTATTGAAAAATTGAAATCAGAAGATAAACTTCCTGCTATTCTTTTTATTTTTAGCAAAAAAGAAGGAAAGGCAGTAATGAAATATCTGTCTGATAATGCACCAATTTTAACAACAAAAAAAGAACAAACTCAGATAAGAAATACCGTAAGAAAATTCAGAGATAAAGGGAAATACATCGGAGAATCATTAGATTATCACGCATTAGAGAAGGGATATGCACTTCATAATGCGGGAATGCTGCCGGAACAAAAAGAACTGGTAGAGGAATTATTTCAAAAGAAATTATTAAAAGCGGTTATTTCAACAGAAACCTTATCTGCAGGTATAAATATGCCTGCACGCTCAACTGTCATATCAGGAGTAAGGAAACCGACAGACACACCTGACGGGGATGATCATAAAAGATACATTACTCCTAATGAATTTCATCAAATGGCAGGCAGAGCAGGAAGAAGGGGTATCGACACCGTAGGATATTGTTACAGCCTTGCGGCTAATAAATCACAAAAGAATAAATTTAACGAACTGATAAACACTCCTTCAAACGATATTAATAGCCATTTTAACATTGATTATTCTTTTGTTGCGACAGCGGGAGATGCCTTCAGAGATAAAAGCAGACTGAAACCTATTTTTGAAAAATCTTTACAAGCATACGATGAAAACAAAAACGTTCAATCTAAAAAAGCAGAAGTAATGGTAGATGAATTTAATAAAAAAGAAACTATCTTAAAAGATTATGATTATATAGATGAGAATAATAACCTTACGGATAAAGGTTATCTTCTGACAAAGATGAACGGGTATGAACAAATACCGATTATAGACAGTATTGTAAATAAAGATTTTGAAGGACTAAATCCTGTTCAACTGGCAGGATATGCTGCGGGATTAGCAAATATGGAAGGACTCCCAAAAACTGATTATCCTAAAAAACCGTTAGAATATAATTTAGGCGATGAACAAATAGACAGTTTAACAGAAGAAATGGATTACAGGATTGAAGATTATAACAAAAAAATCTACGCTCCATACAACAAAGAACTTACTCAAAACGAAAAGGCAATAGTTCACGTATACACTTGGGCTAAATATAATCAAGAAAAAGAAGATTCGGAGGAAAATTGGAAAGATTTATATCGTGGAGATTTAAGAAAATCTATTCGTGATGAAGGAACTCTTTTCAGAGAAATAGTTATGACAACAGATTTGTTAAAACAAATGGATGAAATTGCACAAGCAGGTTCAAAGATATCTGATAAAATGTCTGATAAAAAATACTATGACACATTATCAGATAACATTAAAAAAGCAATAAAACTGATAGATAAAGAACCGGCAAGAAGTAATGCATTTGCTTCTGATATGGAAGAATCAGAAAACAAGGACTTATTGGTGAATAAAACGATATAAATTTGGTTATCACGGTTATCATTAAAAAGGCGGTCTGTCTATTAGACAGACCGCCATAATTTATATGGAATAAATTAGTTATTATTTATACTTGCATCGTCAAGTAAAATAACCATAACTTGTTCGCCTTTTTTTGCTTTATAGTGAAGACCCGGAGTTAATAGCCCCAGAATAAGTCCGACACTACATCCGACAGGGATACCAATTGCGAAACCTGCACCCAATTTTGCAGGATGTGGAATGAATGCAAACCCTGTACCCGCACCGGCACCTACAATACCGAATGTTACGGTTGATGCAAATAATCTCCAGAATGTCATCCAAGGACCTTCTTTCAATGTAAAGTCTTTTGTATAAGGTTTGCCGTACATTTCTATGCATCTTCCGTCAGGAAGCACAATAGCTTTGAATACAAGATGTACTCTTGCGTTTTTGTTAAACTTCTTAGGCGGAACAATTCTTGTTATATCTGCTACGATTTTTGTTCCGTTAGGAAGGAGCAATGTTCCCTCATCAGTATACAATGCTTCAGGTAAAACAAAGTTAACGGTTTCACCTGCTTTATGTTTTTTAGAAAAGAACTTTTCATCAAATGCAACAACAATAACGTTATCTTTCATTACAACTTTTCTCAAGTTAGTAATTTTAACTTGATTATTTGGTGCAGTCGGAACAACACTTAAGTGTTCGATACATTTAACGGTTTCAACTTCACCTACATATTGCGGTTTAACATAAGCGAGTTTTGTTTTGAGTTGTGCCAATACGACGGCAGCCTCTGCTCTGGTCAAAGTTCTGTTAGGTTCAAGCATATATTCATCAGGATGATTTACATATATGCCGTAAGTAATTGTTTTTGCATATTCATCTTTAGCCCATAAAGGAAGTTTATCCTTATCTTTGAATTGATTTAAAATACTCAAATCAGAAACGGTATCCTTTGTTATATGGCTAATAACTGATACGCATTCAGAACGAAGCATTGCCTGATTAGGCTTAAAAGTACCGTCAGGATATCCGTACACCAATCCTAAACAATCTGAACGCATTATATCAGCATAATAACTATCGGAAGATTGAACGTCAGAATAGTTGTTATTTTGACAGCATTCACAATTTTCATTATTTAACACTTTTAATAAAGCAGAAACAAATTCGGCTCTGCTGATAGGGGTTTCCGGATTGAAATTACAATCGTCATCCGTTTTCATAATGTTATCGGATACAACAAGTTCAATCGCCGAACTTGCCCAATAATTAGAATTAACATCTTTAATGCAAGAGTTAGTAGGGCTCAATGCAAGGGCAGGAGTAATGTTAAGACCCAAAATACTTGCAACCAGAAAAGTTGCCAGAAATTTTTTCATAGTATTATCCTCATTTAAAGTAGTAAATATAAATTGATATGCAAATTATAATACATTTCTCGAAAAATTTCAAGAAATGTATTATAAAATTATCCTTATAATAAATATTATTGTAATGCCGATTTAACACATTCCGTTAAACGAACAACCGCTTCATCAGGTGTCATTTCAACCTTTTCGCCGGTTTCACGAGTTACGAATTCTACCTTTCCGTCTGTAATAGTTTTACCCACGGTAATCCTATACGGGAATCCAATTAAATCCGCATCTTTAAACTTAACACCCGGACGTTCGTTTCTGTCGTCAATAACAATTTCTATTCCGTTTTCTTGAAGTTTTTTATAAATTTCTTCAGCGACCTTCATTTGAGTTTCATCATTAGTTGATACAGGAACTACAATTGCGTGATAAGGAGCAATTGACACAGGCCACTTGATACCCCAATCATCGTGATGTGCTTCAACAGCCGCTGCCGCAGTTCTTGAAATACCAATACCGTAACATCCCATAATATATGGTTGTGCTTTCCCGTTTTGATCTAAATAAACCGCATTCATCGGTTTTGAATATTTTGTACCTAATTGGAATATATTACCAACCTCAATACCTCTTGTTACTTTAAGCGGCTTACCGCATTGAGGACATAATTCGCCCGCTTCAACCAAACGAATATCAGTAAATTCGTTTACCCCGATATCATCAAGATTTGCACCAATCATGTGTTTATCTTGTTCGTTTATTCCGACAACGAAGTTTTTAAGTTCCTTTATTGTTTCATCAGCAATGACAGTTATATCTTTCATTCCGATAGGGCTGATAAAACCTTTTGCGGCATTGAAACCCTGTTTTTGCATTAATTCTTCTATCTCTTCTGCTGTTGCAATTCTTATATCAATTGCCTCAAGAGCATTCATTAACTTTGTTTCTTCAACTTGTTTATCACCTCTGATTAGAGCAAGGACAGGTTTTGAATCTGCAATATACACCAAACACTTGCAAATAAGACTTGCAGGGATTTTTAAATATTTACACAAATCTTCAATTGAGAATGTGTTCGGAGTATCAACAACTTTTTTGTCTGTTAAACCACATTCTGCCCCATCAACAATAGCGTCAGGCAATTTAGATATAGCATGGTTAGAATTAGCGGAGTAATCGCAATCTTCACAATAAAATACATCGTTTTCGCCTGCATCAGTGTCAGTTATTACCATAAATTCGTGGCTTACACTTCCCCCGATTGCACCGCTATCAGATTGAACCATTTTTGTAGGCAATCCGCATCTGTTAAAAATATTTTTGTATGCTTGAGCCATATTGTCATATTCTTTGTCAAGTTCCTCTTGTGAGGTTGAAAAACTGTAAGCATCTTTCATAATAAATTCACGCCCACGTAATAAACCGAAACGAGGTCTGACTTCATCTCTGAATTTTGATTGAATTTGATACAAATTAACAGGTAACTGTTTATAAGATTTTAAACCATCACGAGCAACAGCAGTAATTATTTCTTCGTGAGTAGGTCCAAGGCACATTTCACGATTATGTCTATCTTTCAGACGCATTAATTCTTTTCCGTATACTTCCCATCTGCCTGATTCTTCCCATAATTCTTTAGGTTGAACAAATGGCATAAGCAATTCTTGAGCACCTGCTTTATCCATTTCTTCTCTGGTTATATTTTCAATCTTTTTTAATACTCTCCACATAAGAGGTAAATAATTATATACCCCGCTTGTTAATTTGCGAATAAATCCCGCTTTTACTAAAAATTTATGTGAAACAACTTCCGCATCAGACGGAAATTCTCTTAATGTTTGAACAAAAAGTTTTGACATTCTCATAATAATTCATCTCCATTCATTGATACAATTGTATCATAAACATAATAATCTAAGAAAAATTGAGTTTTTAGAGATTATCTGTCTGTTAGTATACTCTTGATTGGAAATATTAAAAAAAGCATGTAAAAATGTTGATTGAAAATGTCTCTTTTACTTACATGCTCCCGATTATTCACCATTTAAGGGAGCATATTTTTTTGCAATAAAAAAGCAGGTATTGCATGTATAGCGGATATACGGACATTAACTCCATATATTTTGTTAATAACTTAACTGTAACAAAGCCGACACTTCTTGCCAAAGGGAGTTAATTCTTTTTCTTTCATTTGACAAGGGAAGGACAGAGGATGGGTTACGACAATATTTGTTCAGTATTGATATCAGATTTGTGAATAATTTCGAACAATCAATGTTGAGGGTGCAGCCTAAA
>CACXGY010000029.1 GCA_902767275.1 uncultured bacterium
AACCCTACCCTAACCCTTCCCTTGCTAAGGGCAGGGAACACACATCCTTCCCTTGACAAGGGAAGGACTGAGGATGGGTTACTGATTATTTATCTTGGTACGTCTAAACAGCACCTTATTTGCTATATTTTAACAAATAAAATACCGTTTTAAGATACTACTTATTGCCTTATTGCTTACAAAAATAGGCGGGAATAATTTCCCGCCTATTTAAAATGTATTTTATAATAAATTATACTTCTTTGAAAACTAAAGTACAGTTATGCCCGCCAAAACCGAAAGAATTTGATAAAGCAGCATGTACTTTATGTTCACGTTTTTTGTGCGGAACATAATCAAGATTAGCAACTTTCTCATCTTGATTATCAAGGTTTATTGTAGGAGGAACAACACCGTCAGTGATTGCTTTTATGCAAACAATAGCCTCAACAGCACCGGTTGCACCAAGCATGTGTCCATGCATACTCTTTGTTGAACTTACTAATAGATTAGGATTCTTTTCTTTGTCGCCAAAGATTTGTTCAATTGCTTTTGATTCAGCAATATCTCCCAAACCTGTACTTGTTCCGTGTGGATTGATATAATCAATATCTTCAGGTTTTAATTTTGCATCTGCAAGAGCAAATTCCATTGATTTTAAAGCACCTTTACCTTCAGGGTCAGGAGCAACAATATCATGAGCATCAGCAGATTGACCGTAACCGACGATTTCTGCATAAATTTTAGCACCACGAGCCTTAGCGTGTTCATATTCTTCTAATACTAAAACTCCTGCACCTTCTCCCATGACGAAACCATCTCTGTCTTTGTCATAAGGTCTTGATGCTCTTTCAGGCTCATCGTTACGTTTTGATAATGCACGACAAGCGGTAAATGCACCAACACCCAGTGTTGTTATTGTTGCTTCACATCCGCCTGCTACTACAACATCTGCATCTCCCCATTGTATACTTCTGAATGCATCACCGATTGAATGTGTTCCTGTTGCACAAGCAGAAGCAACACATTTGTTTAATCCTTTGTATCCGTGTTTTATTGAGATTCTTCCTGATGCAATATCAACAATTAACATTGGAACCGTAAATGGTGAACCCTTTGTAGGTCCTTTTGTTTTCATTGCAATATGGTTTATTTCAAATGTTTTAAATCCGCCTGCTGCAGAACTAACTATAACACCAATTCTATATGGGTCAATATTTGCTTCGTCTATTCCTGAATCTGCAATCGCTTCGTCTGCTGCTACCATTGCAAATTGTGTAAATCTGTCCATACGTTTTGCATCTTTTGGACCAAGTAGTTCTTCAGGATTAAAATCTTTTTCTTTAATTTCCCCTGCAATAGTAACTGTGTGACCTTTAGTAGAAATGTTTTCAAAAGTAGTAATACCACTTTTACCATTTAACATTGAATTCCAAAAATCTTTTACATTTGTTCCGCAAGGTGTTACTGCACCTATACCGGTAACTACCACTCTTCTTTTATTCATATTTCGTCTTTCTCCTTTTTAAAATAGAAAATGGAAGGTTGAAAATGGAGAATGATATTCATTATATATTTTCAACTTTCCATTACCCATTTTCTATTAAAAAAGCGAAGGGAGAACCCCTTCGCTTTTATCATAAAATTATTGATGAGCATCAATATAGTTAACAGCGTCTTGAACTGTTTGAATTTTTTCTGCTTCTTCTTCAGGAATTTCGCAGCCGAATTCTTCTTCGAAAGCCATTACTAATTCAACTGTATCTAATGAATCAGCACCTAAATCGCCTGAGAAACTTGCTTCAGGTGTTACTAATGCTTCATCAACGCTTAATTGGTTAACTACTACTTTTTTTACTTTGTCTAATGTACTCATTTTTTAATCCTCATTTTAATTAATTTACTACACTATTCATTTTACATTATACTATAAAAGTTTTTTTTGCAAAAATATTACATAATATCATTAAGTCATTAAGTCAATAGGGCACTAAGGCACTATGATTTAGGCTTTTACAATTCTTTATATAATAAGTCCGCCTGCAACCTCAATTGCTTGACCTGTTACATAATCTGTATCTAATGCTAAGAATTTAACAACTTTTGCAATATCTTCAGGTGTTCCTAATCTTCCCATAGGAATCATCTTCATATATTCTTCAGTATTACCCAGATTTGCAGTCATTGCAGTTTGGATGAAACCAGGGCAAACAGCATTTACTCTGATGTTTCTCTTACCAAATTCTTTTGCTAATGTTTTTGTCAAACCGATTAAACCTGCTTTTGAAGCAGAATAATTTGCTTGACCCGGATTACCGTGCAAACCTACCACTGATGACATGTTAATAATAGAACCTTGTCTTGCTTTCATCATATATTTGATAACAGCGTGGGTTACATAATATGCACTTCCAAGGTTAATTTTGATTACTCTTTCCCATTGTTCAGCATCCATTCTTACGAATAAGCCGTCTTTAGTAATACCTGCATTGTTGAGTAATACATCAATATGACCATGTTCTGCTATCATTTTTTCTACTGATGCTTGTACTTGTTCATCATTTGATACGTCGAATTGATAGAACCATGCATTTACACCTAATGATTTAAGTTCATCAATTGCAGGTTGTGCTGTTGCTGCATCACAGATATCATTAATTATAATATCGCATCCTGCTTGTGCCAGTTCTTTGGCACAACTAAAGCCGATACCTCTTGAACCGCCTGTAATTAAAGCAATTTTTCTTTCACTCATATTTATCTCCTTATTTTTAAGGCAATTGGGTAATAAGGTATTAAGGTAATAAGAATATTTATTTTTAACCTTAATTTGTTTATTACTTTACCTGTTTATTTTTCTCTCCTCTTTACCATTTTAAATGGAACATGAAAAATGGAAAACGGAAAATTTTTTTTGTTTACATTTGTTTAGATAAAGAATAATTTAACCTGCTACCAATTGTTCTTTTATAGCATTAACCGTATTTTCTAAAGACTCTTTATCAAAAACATTGTATGTTGTAATATCCATACTTATTTTTTTGTTTAAACCGGCAAGAACTTTTCCCGGCCCGATTTCAACAAATGTATCCACACCGTTTGCTATCATTTTTTGAATGGTTTGTGTCCAATGTACTGATGAATATATTTGTTTTGGCATTTTTGATTTAAACTCATTTGCT
Organism: uncultured bacterium; assembly: GCA_902767275.1. GTDB lineage: Bacteria > Cyanobacteriota > Vampirovibrionia > Gastranaerophilales > Gastranaerophilaceae > UBA2883. Next base: position 3,162 of record CACXGY010000029.1, read on the forward strand.
AAAATTGTTTCATTAGCATCAACGTTTGTAATAACAGGTAATTTTGCATCATTTAATTCAAAATCCATTAAATATTCTTCAAATTTACCCCCTGCATTTTTCATATATTGAGAATGGAATGCTCCGGAAACAGCAAGCGGTACAACACGTCTTACCCCGTTTGCAATCAGATATTCGCTTGTTGCTTTGACTGCATTTTCATCTCCCGTGATAACAACTTGAACAGGAGAGTTGTAGTTTGCTACATCAACGTATCCGATTTTTGAACCTTCTTCTAATCCTGCTTTTAATTGTTCTTCTGTTGCATTTAAAACTGCAGCCATACTTCCGCCTTTAGTTTCTCCCATTAAATCGGCTCTTTTTTGGATAAGTTTAAGAGTATTTTCTAATGACATTACACCTGCTGTATACATTGCACAATATTCGCCTAATGAATGTCCGGCAGTGTAATCAGGTGTGATATCAAGTTTAGATTTTAACGATTCTAATAATGCTATAGAAGTTGTAACTATTGCAGGTTGTGTATTAATAGTTAGTTTTAAATCTTCTTCAGGACCTTCAAAACAAATTGTTGAAATTTTTTTGTTTAAAACTTCATTTGCTGTGTCATAAACCTGTTTTCCTTCCTTATAGTTTTCGTAAATATCTTCTCCCATTCCGACTGATTGTGCCCCTTGTCCGGGAAATATAAATGCTATCTTTTTCATAATATTTTCTCCAGTTTATAATTTTATATTAATCTTTTAATTTCGCCCTTGATTATTTGATATCCCCAATCTATTGCTCCATATATATTTCGATAATAAGCATCTGCAGATTTAGTTGTATCAAAAGATTTTGCTCCAAGGGTCTTACCTGTTTTAATAAAACCTTGTGTTTCTAATGTATCTATCATTTTTTCTCCGTGAGGTTTCAATTCTGATATAAAACCTGCACGTTTTTGGACAATATCTTCCATTGCTTTTTTAAATGGTTTCCATTCTTGTATCCCTATTTTTGATATTTTCATAAATTTAACCCTACTCTTGAATGTTTTGTTGATAACAAAACGCTTTATTTAATTATACTACAAGAATAACAGGGGTAAATATATATTGGTATATATACGCATTTTATTTCTAATCGGTGCGAAACATTGCACTCTATTGTTAAAATTTTTATCTTCCTCTTGTCAAGGAAAGGAGCGAGAATGGGTTATCGGTGTTTATATTATTGAACATTTGCAACTTATAAAATATCCATTTATATAATTATTAAATCTTTGTTGTTTTAAAATTTTCGTTCTATAATAAAAGAAAATATATAGGAGAAAATAATGAAAGGCACAGCATTCAAGTTCGGAGATAATATTTCAACTGACCATATTGCACCGGGGCGACTATTTCATTTACGTTCTGATTTGAAAGAATTTTCAAAACATGTTCTTGAAGATGCAGATGAAACTTTTGCATCCAGAATGAAACAAGGAGATTTTGTTGTTGCAGGAAACAATTTCGGGTTAGGTTCTTCGAGAGAACATGCTCCGCAAATTATTAAAATTGCAGGAGTTGGTGCTGTTCTGGCAAAATCTTTTGCAAGAATATTTTACCGAAACGCTATCAATATCGGACTTCTTGCTATTGAATGTGATACAGACGGCATTGATGCCGGCGATGAACTTGATTTGGATATAGAAAAAGGTTGTATCAACAATTTGACTAAAGGAACAATGATTTCTATTGAACCTCTTCCGCCTGTTATGATTAAACTCCTGCAAGATGGCGGATTAGTTGAACATATTAAGAAAAACGGAGATTTCAAACTCTAATAATCTAACAGATTTTTTCCTGTTTCTTTATCAAAAAATAACATATTTTCTTGAGAGATATGTAATTTAATTTCTGTTCCTATTTCGTAATCCCCGGAAAGTTTTGCAGAACATTTTGCACCTGCAAAATCAAAATATGCAATCTTTTCACTTCCTAACATTTCACTGATTTCAACTTCAGCACTAAATTCTATGTCGCCGTAACTCATATTTTCCGGACGTATCCCGACGATTATTTCATTATGATTTAACAGTTTTACTAATAATTCTTCTTTCAACGGAACAAAAACTTCTCCAAGCATAAGACCGTTTTCATTAACTTTTGCATTAATAAAATTCATTTGTCCGATAAACCCTGCAACAAAAGTATTCGCAGGATACGAATATATTTTTTGAGGAGTATCTACTTGTTGAATTATTCCTTTATCAAGCACAACAATTCTATCTCCCATTGTTAATGCTTCTGTTTGATCGTGTGTCACATAGATAAACGTAGTGTCAAGCCGTTTATGCAATTTTTTTATTTCTGCTCTCATTTGTACTCTTAGTTTTGCATCAAGATTAGATAAAGGCTCATCCATTAAAAATACTTTTGGATTTCTGACCATTGCTCGCCCCAGAGCAACTCTTTGTCTTTGTCCGCCTGAGAGTTCTTTTGGTTTTCTGTTTAATAATTGGTCTAAGTTTAATACTTGTGCGACTTCTCGTACTTTTTTATCTATAGTGTTCTTATCTGTTTTACGCATTTTTAACCCGAATGCAATATTATCATACACACTCATGTGTGGATATAATGCATAACTCTGGAATACAAATGCAATATCTCTGTCTTTTGGATGAACATGATTAACTACATTATTACCTATAAGAATTTCTCCTGAGGTAATATCTTCCAACCCTGCTATCATTCTTAAAATAGTAGATTTTCCGCAACCTGATGCACCAACAAGAACAATAAATTCTTTATCCGCTATTTCTAAATTAATATTATTAATTATAGTCTTTGTCTTATCGTAAGACTTGCAAAGGTTTTTTAAACTGACATTACTCATTCTTGGTGTTCTCTCTCGGGATTACAATATTAAATACAAGACCTTTCATCGGTAAAATTTCAGCCCAGATGACACCGCCGAGTTCTTTAGCGATGTTAAAAACTGTTCCCAGTGCTAAGGCTCTTGAGATTGTTCGTTTATTTGCACTGTCAACAACTGCGTAAGGATTAAATATCGTTGACAACTCTGTTTCTAATACCGTTATATTGTTGCTTGATACAGTAATCAAAATAGGAGATTCTACAGGAATATTTCTTGCTGTTAAAAATTCTTCATCTGCATCGGAGATATTAACGTAAACTTTTCCCATATCTATCTCTCGCATAAGTGTTTCAATAAGATTGTGCATCATTAATCTAAAATATTGTTCTTTTTGATAAACTGTTTTTTTCAAATTATTACTAACTTCGAACTCAATATTGATAGGTTTTTCTGTATACAAATGTTTGTTAGTTTTAACAACATTATCAAGAATAGACACAATATCAAAATATTTCGCATCATCAGTAATCAAACTGCCTTCCGATTGAGAAAGTTCGACTAATTTAGTGAAAAAATACAGAAGTTCGGAAGAATTTTTCTTGATAATATTGATGTATTTAGATTGTTTGTCAGAAATTTCTCCGCCTAATCCGTCAAGAATCCCTTGAGCAAAACCGATTATAGATTGGATTGGAGAGTTAAATTCGTTTGCGAGTTTGACAAGAAAACAGTTTTTATCATTATTAACTTTCTGGGTTGATTCTTGTTCTTCAAGTATATTAGATATGCGTTTATAGTTTTGTGTAGAATCACGCATTGCAACAACATAACCGCCTTCTATTTCTCGTGAAGTTATCTCAAAATATTCATCACCTTGAGTATATTTAGCGATAAGTGCTTTGTGAGTATTAGCGGAATTTGTTATTAAATCATAACCGTTTTCAAGAATATCATTAACGGATTTTGACAGAAGTAAACCTTCTTCAAGCCTGAACAAATCGTGAGCAATATCATTTGTCCATTGAATTATACCGCTTGTACCGACAAAAATCACACCATCGGGCAAATTTGTCTGCACATCTAAGTTTTTTTGAATAGATAAAATTTTACGGATATCCATACATACTCCTGCACAACTATTCTATCATAAAAAATGTTTTAGTAAATAAGAATATATGAATAGGAGTATAACTCAAAACCTAAATTTAATCAAACAACGCTTCAATAAAATCGTGAGCATCAAAAGATTTCAAATCAGTCATTTGTTCTCCCACACCGATTAGTTTAACAGGCAATGCAAGTTCTTTTGCAATAGCAAGTACAATAGCACCTTTAGCAGAACCGTCTAATTTGGTTAAGGCTACAGATGTCAGATTGACACAATCTTTAAATACTTTAGCCTGTTGAAGCCCGTTTTGCCCTGTGTTAGCATCAATAACAAGGATGCTTTCTCGCAAAGATTCAGGTGCTTGTTTGTCAATAACACCTTTTATCTTAGAAAGTTCTTCCATCAAATTATATTTGTTTTGAAGTCTGCCTGCAGTATCGACAAGAATGACATCAAAGTTTTCATTTTTTGCTCTCTGGATTGCTTCATAAACAACAGAAGCAGGATCTGCTTTGTCACGTCTGATGATTTCAGCACCTGCACGTTTTGACCAGATGTCGAGTTGTTCCTCCGCAGCGGCTCTGAATGTATCACCTGCAGCAACCAGAACACGTTTTCTTTCTTCTTTAAACTTGTATGCAAGTTTCCCAATGAGGGTTGTTTTTCCCGCACCGTTCACACCTGTAATAAAATATATATTTAATTCGTTTTCTTTATAATTTAGTCGATTATTACCCGCTGCATTGAGGGTTTTTGTGAATTCTTCCCGTAAATATTCTTTAACGAAAGAAGGTTTAATTTTATCTTGATTACGAAGTTTATCAACAAGTTCAGCAGCATAATTCACACCCAAATCAGCACTGATAAGAGTGTCTTCCATATCGTCAAGAACAAATTCGGAAAATTCTTCTTCTTCTCCCACAGTATCAACTACGTTGCCAACGAGTGCCTGCGTTGTTTTAGCAACTGTTTTTTTAAGATTTTCAATACTGTTAGAAAAAAATCCAAACATTAGTCAAGTCCGTTTTCAATAATCACTTTTGCAAGAATTCCGTTTATGAATGCTGAACTGTCGTCGGTTGAATATTTTTTAGCCAGTTCTAATGCTTCATCAACAATAACTTTCATTGGTGCTTCTTTAATGAAAAGCAGTTCAACTATAGCAATTCTAAGTATATCTTTATCCATTTTAACAAGTCTGTTTATATCCCAACCTTTAGAAAATTTTTGGATTTGTTCATCAACTTTTTCGTGATTGTTTTTGAAGGATTTAGCAATTTCGATAACGTAATCTTTTACGTCGCTTTGTGATTCTAATACTGCAAGTTCTGCAACTTCCAATGCAAAAATTGTTTTTTCAACGATATCAAGAACAGTATCAATTTTTTCTGTCATGTCAGCAGTTGTTGGAATTTGCACAGGTTTATTTTTTACACCGATAGGTCGTTCTAAATTCGACGGATCATCTGCTTCATAATTATCAATAAAATCTTTAATATCTATTAAAGAACCTACTGCCGTTTTTAATTCTTCTGTAGAGTTGTTAGACAAAACTCTTATTGATTTTAAAATAATTTCTTCGAAATCTTTGTCTGAATATTCAAGTATTTTTTTATCTAATTGAGAAAATAAGATTAGTGCTAATTCTCTTGATGCACGTCTTGCTTGCATAAAAATCTCCTGTTCAATGTTCTGATGAGATTATTTTAACACGAAGGGATAAATAATCAAATGGGGTAGCGAAAGGTTGCAGATACTTATTATATTGGCAACCCCTCCGGCTTTGTAATCACAAAACCGCAACAAAGCCGACTCCCCTTGTCAAAGGGAGTTATAATTACTTCCTTCCCTTGACAAGGGAAGGACCGAGGATGGGTTACCGGTTCGATATATCTGTGCGAAACATAGTAATCTATCACTGCTATTTTAAAAATATTATTGTACATAATAAATATTATAGGTATATATTAAATAGAAAAATTAATAAAAAATAATAGGAAACGAAATTATAGTACAAAATGGAATGACCCATTTCTTTGACCGCAAA
>CACXGY010000030.1 GCA_902767275.1 uncultured bacterium
ATCTAATCTCTTTTCTTTATTTTCTCCTCCACTATTAAAAAGCGTGAGTATGTGCCGTATCAATAAATAGATCGGCATTTTTATTTTGTAAGGTTAGTTTTCAGGCAGGTATTTTACTATATATGATGAAATTGCAGGGAATAATGAAAGTATAATCAAAACATTTGTTATGCCATATTTTTCTGCACACAGACCTATTAAAGACAAGGAAACTGCAACAACACCCCACGCAAAACCGTTCATGAATCCTGCCACAATACTTTTGAATTGCGGGAGTAATTTTTGACCCATAACCATTGTTACGGGTTGTGCTAACATCGTTGTATAACCTATTATAATAAACGTAATGAGTGAAATTACCGGATGAGTTTTATATGTTGCGTGGAAAAGAAGTATCATCGGTAAGGTTGCAATCATTGAAAAATATAAAAGATTTTTTGTTCCCCATTTTACTTCTATACTTCTGCTTGTAAACGAACCTATACTTCCCGCTATTACGAATAAGAATAAGGCGGTTCCGATATAAATCGGAGAATAGTGCATTTCATTTTTCCACAAAAACGGTAACAAAGTGCAACAACTCGTTGTAATAAGAACTTTCATCATTGATATTATCATCAAAAGATTCATAGTTTTATTTTTTAAAATCGTAACAAACGAGTCTTTAAAATTTTTATGCTTCGGTTTTGGATAAATGTTTGATAATTTTGGAACAAACGAAAACATAAAACACGCAAGAACCAATCCTGTCACAGAGGTTAACGGCATCTTTGTCATATCGTGTTGAACAACGAAAGCGGCAATTAAAGGCCCGAGAGCATACCCAATTGAACCCATACTTATAAATTGACCCATACATCTTGCACCGGCATCATCCGTACCTGCAAATTTGCTTACGAAACCGGATGATTGAGGATGATAAAAACTGCTTCCTAAACTTCCGAGTATAACAAATATTATCAATACATAAACATTCGGAGCAATCGTTGTTAAAGGAATAAACAAAGAAGTCATTATCAACCCCCAGAATATGAACATTCGCTTTAACATATTGTCTGCAAAAAATCCGAATATTGGTTGTAACATGGAAGAAAATATATTTGATAGACTCAACACAAGCGTTGCCATTGCCATTGTTATTCCGAGTTTTGCGGCTATAAACGGCATTATAGGATTTATAAACCCCGTATATGAATCATTTACGAGATGTCCTAATGAGAGCCACTTTATCGCTTTTATTGTTTTTTTGTCCAATTTTCACACCACAATTAAAACTTCATCAATATTTTAACAGTATCTTTTGCTTTATTTGCCTCAAAGGCTTCTATAGCATCGTCAACGGAATAAACTTTTGATATAAACGGTTTAAAATCTATTCTATGATTTTTTAGCAAATTTAAAGCCGGCGGGAATTGACCACAGCGAGAACCCAGAACGGTAATCTCGTTAATCACAATCGGAGCAAGGTTAAGTTCTTTCCCCGTCGCTATTGTGCTTTTCAATACTAAAACACCGCGAGGTTTTACCAATCCGAGAGAAGTTTCAAACCCTGAAACAGAACCTGTTGCTTCAACTACAACATCAAAGGAATTGTTAACAGTAGTGTTTTCAAGAAGTTGAGTTTTTACACCTTGATTTTTTGCAATATCAAGTTTGTTTTGATGTTTCCCTACCAATGTCACATCTAACCCTTGAGAATGTAAAGTTAAAGCAGTAGTTAAACCTAATTTTCCATCTCCGAGAACAACCACTTTTTGTATAGGTTGAATATGTAATTGTTCGGTAATCTCACACGCTGCGGCAAGAGGTTCCACAAAAACTGCCTGTTCATCTTCAACTTCATCCGGTATTTCAAAAATAACATTCAAAGGCATTGTTACATATTCGGCGAAACATCCGTCTTTTTTCCAGATACCCAATGTGTGACGATTAGGACAATGTCTATAATTCTTTACGGCACACCATTCGCAATCGGGATCATTACAGCCGTAACTAATTTCTGCCGTTACTCTTTTCCCTAACAAAGATTTATCTTCATCATTTATTTCTTCAACTACACCGATAAATTCGTGTCCTAATATACCGTTATATCCCATGTAACCTTTTGTTATCTCATAATCGGTATTACAAATTCCGGCAAGAGTTACTCTTATTAATGCTTCTCCTTTTTGCGGAACAGGTTTTGTATAATTTTTATCTAAACGTAAACCTTCTTTATCACTAAAAACAACTGCTTTCATTATTCACACTCCCTTTTTATCTTTATATATTAAAATTTTAAAATAAGAACATTTAAAAGTCCAATAAATAATGGATATTATTTAATACTTAAAATTAACAGCAGAACATCATACCGTTAGGCAGCCTTCTGTGTAATCCTTTTATTGGCGGATGCAATCTTGAGTCATAAGTGACATGGTCGTTGTCAACAGAAATCCATTCTTCTTTTGCTATTCCCTCTCTAAGTTCTTGTTCTGAAAGAACCTCTTTATGTACATCTTCTAATCTGAAGTAATTATTACTGCCAACAGTATCATTGTACTGAAGCCCGAGTTTTCTAAAATCTGATAGTTTAGAATTTACCTCATTAATAGATGGTTTATCCTTTAATGCGATAGGGCAGTGTTCAATGAATGAATATACAGACACATCTCGCACTTTATCATAGAACCTCAGGGGTGCGGAATTTATACTCCTGTTCGTTGTTAAATAAGTATCTACAAGTGCAAGCGTTCCCAAACTGAACGGTTCATTTAATCCTGTGTGTTCTTTTGAACCTATTTTTAATACAAATTTTTTACCTTCAGGTACGGTTACACAAAAAACATTTTTATCGGATTTTCCTTCGGTAAAACTTTTAAATTTATAAGTTCTGTTTCCTATTTTCAAATCATCAATTTTTTGCTCTTGTTTGCATCCTTGCTGACGTAAAGGTTCGAGATAATCCAATATTTGTTGAAATGTATTGTTTTCTTTCGGGAATTCACAAGGGATTTTGCCTATTTTAAAATTAGCATTTCCTTTTAGTCTTTGATATTTACCCATCAAGGCTTCTTCTGCCCAGTCAGGTCTGATTTTTAAAATTTCAGACATTGTATGAGCGTTATCAAATCTTGATATAATATATTTTTCATAAGCCCTTCTGTAAGGATTGCCCGGAATAAAAGTTAACAATGTTTCAGAATTTTCCCCGATTTTTGAGATTAATCCTTGTGTAACATCCATTAATTCTTTTCCGCTATATGCAATACTATCAATCAGTTGATAACTTCTGTCTTCCGTGTTTAAAATTGCTTTTAAGAAATTATCCATTGATTCAGTAGTATCTTTCATTTTTAAAAATGCTTTTATAGGTCGTTCGTGATCATAATTTATTAACCAGTTATATTCCTCATATAATTGCCCGACATTTCTTCCTTTAAAATTTATACCCATAGAAGGCAAATTATTTGCTCTGATATCAGGCAAAGAATCTTTTTTCTCAGCACAATTCGATTGGGTAACATTACGTTCTTGCTTAGAATTGTAATGTAACCCGTTATGATTTATCGTGTTTATTTTTGTTTGTAATTTTATATTCATTTTCCCGACCGTTTATTATAACGTTCGTAAAATATTAATATGCTAAATAATGTCGTATTTGTTAAGTTATATAAATTAACCCTTAACTCCGCCCTTCATCATATCGTTAATAATCAATTTTTTACCTGATAAGAAAATTAAAACAGCAGGAACAGTACAAATCAAAGAACATGCAAGCAAATCTCCCCATACCATTATTTCTCTGTAACTTCCTTTAAACACTGCTAACCCTAGCGGTAAAGTACGCATTGATTCTGAATTAGTGATAATTAACGGCCAAATAAAACTGTTCCAACTCGTTATAAAAGTAAAAATAGCAAGGGTTGCTATAGCGGGCAACGCAAGCGGACAAACAATTTTTATAAACATTTGATATTTATTGCATCCGTCGATAATAGAGGCTTCCTCTAATTCTTTTGGGAAAGACAAAAAATACTGTCGCATCATAAACACCCCGAATCCTCCGAACAAACCCGGAAGTATTAATGCTGAATATGTATCCACCAAATGTAGTTCTCGCATCAAAAAAAATAAAGGAATAATATTTACCTGTGGGGGAATAAACATCGTTATTAATATTAAAAAGAATAAAAAATTCCTACCTTTGAACTCTATTCTTGCAAAACCATATCCTGCCAATGTCGCAACAAAAACCTGACCAACAGTAGTCATTATTGATACAAATAAACTGTTAAAAAAATAACGTGATACAGGAATTGTATCCATAACATGTTTGTAATTATTTAAAGACAAGTGTTTCACCATACCGCCTGTATCAGTAAATGAAATATAATTTTCGGGAGATAAAGAAATAAACAACATAACTAAAAACGGTGCAAGCATACTTATTGCCGTTAATATCAAAATCGTTGTAATAAAAAATTTCTTAAACATAGTTTATATTTTAGCATATTAAGATATCATCTGCATTAAAATTTCATATTTGAATACTAATATTTTTGATATAATAAAAACAAAAGGGGTGCATAGTGAAAGAAAAAACTCTATTTGATGTTATTTCACCAATAATGGTCGGTCCTTCCAGTTCGCATACGGCAGGTGCTATAAGACTTGGGTTGATGGCAAAAAATATTTATTCTAAACCAATAAACAAGGTCGATTTTACATTATATAATTCTTTTGCTCAAACAGGTTTCGGACACGGAACTCAAAAAGGATTATTTGCAGGAATTTTAGGATACAGCGTTTATGATACAAAAATAAAAAATATCTTTGATATTGTTAAAGATATACAATACAGTTTTTCCTATTCGGAAGATTTAACAAGACATCCAAATTCAGTTGATTTTGTTATTAATGATGAGATGAAAATATCAGGAGATTCTGTCGGAGCAGGAGAAATCAATATCACTGAAATAAACGGATTTTCCGTAAATATATCGGGAAATTACAATACAATTCTTTTAATGTACAAAGATAAACCGGGAATGATTTCTACGGTCAGTAAAATTATTCAAAAAGAAAACATAAATGTAGCATCTTTGTATTGTGACAGAAACGAAAAAGGCGGAACAGCATCAATGTTAATAGCATTAGATGCAGAAGCACCTGATTATGTCGTTAATGCAATATCGGAAATAGACGATGTATATTACACCACACAAATTAGAAAGTTAGATGTATGAGTATAACAACCTTTGATGAATTAAGACGCATTTGTCTTGAACAAAATAAAACCATTTGGGAAATTACCCAATCTGAAGAATCCTTTAATTCTGAAATAAGTATTGAAGATGTTAGGAAATCTGTATTAAAACATGTAAAAACAATGCAGGAAACTATTCAAACAGGATTACATTCAAATGAAAAATCCGTTAGCAATTGGTGCGGGGATGATACAGAAAAATTAATAAAACGATTTTCACAAAAAGGTGCGTTATTTGGGAAATTATATGAAAAAATATTAATGTATGCACTTGCGACATCGGAAGAAAACTTAAGAATGGGCAGAATAGTAGCCTGCCCGACAGCAGGTTCTTGCGGGATAGTACCGGGGGTATTAATTGCTTATGCTGAGGAGTATAACTTATCAGAAGATGAACAAATAAATTTTCTGATAACAGCAGGAAAAATCGGCGGAATTATATCTAACAAAGTTCAACTGGCAGGAGCAGTAGCGGGGTGTCAAGCAGAATGCGGCGTTGCATCGGCAATGTGTGCCGGCGGTTTGGCTCAAACTATGGGTGGAAGTATAGATGAGATTTTGAATGCAGTTGCACTTGCAATGAAAAATTTGTTAGGTTTAACTTGTGATCCGGTGTGCGGATTAGTTGAGGTTCCTTGTATTAAAAGAAACCCTATTTTATCAATACACGCTGTTAGTGCTGCCGAATTGGCATTGGCAGGGATTGAAAGTAAAATTCCTGTTGATGAAGTTATTGATGCAATGCGTCAAACAGGACAGTTAATGTCACCTATGTTGAAAGAAAGTTCGCAAGCAGGACTTGCTACAACAAAAACTGCACTTAAATTAAAAGAAACGTTATTTTAAAAGAATATAAAAATACGTATAAAGATTTCTTTATTGATGTAAAAGGAAATTCTGCAATAAAAGGAGAATTTGATGATGCTAATTCATTCAAAAACGGATTGGCATACGTATTTTAAGGAGTAATTTATTAAGAGCCATTAAATATTTAGTTTAATGGCTCTTTTTATGATTAGTTTAAATATAAATATCCTAAGTTAAGATAGGTCGCGAACAATATCCATATAAAATACGGAATCAAGAAAAATCCCGCCGGTTTTGACACACTATAAAAAGTTTTTATTGTAAGTGCAACAAAAAGGTCTAATAAAATAATAATCAATAGTGCCAGATGCATGTTTTGCATCCCGAAAAACACAGGACTCCAAGCAAAATTAAGAAGTAATTGGATTGTAAAATAAATATAACCTGATTGTTTATTAAATGATTTTGCCCTAAAATACAAAATCAATGAAATAAAAATCATAATATACAACACACCCCACACAGGAGCAAAAATTGCATCCGGCGGAGAAAATGGCGGTTGTGTTAAATTGTTGTACCAATTAGAATTATACATACCATAATTCTAAACCGATTTATTCTTTGTACAATTCCCCGATTAGATAATTAACTGTATATATAATTCATTACTTTATCTTTTATGCGACTAAAAATATTCTTATTTTTCTTAGGAGCATTATAATGATATAAATTTTCATCTTTGAGTTTTTGAGTCGTATATTCGATTGGAGGATTTGGGTTAAAAGTTACAAAGTATCCGTCTTTAAGACAAGATGTAACAACTGATTTTTTCCCTGATTGTGAATTAAAATCTATGTTAAAACTTTTGTCATGGTTTCCTTCAAAGAAAGTGTTTTCTCTAAAAGTATCATTGATATCAGACCATATCGGAGCAATATTCTTATCCCACCATTTTTGATAAATATTTTTGTGCTGTTCTCCTGCTAATTTATGAAAAGATTTTTCGTTTTCCGGATCAAGGATTCTTCTTACGATATTTAATACAGGTGCTACACTATCATCTCTGGCAGGTTCTGTGTCAATAAGAGTTGCTTTTGATGAACTAATGACGCCTCTTTCTCCAAACATTTCGCCATATCGAAATGTTCGTTCAATCTCCAAAGTTTCTTTTGAAGGATGTTTTTTTAACGCTTTAACCACTTTTTTCATTAAATTATATTCTGAGGAATAATTATAAAACCCTGAAGGCGGAGTCGAATTCTTTTTTAAATAATTCATTGTATTATTAAAAACTTTGTTATGAACAACATTCATTTTGAAATTAAAATTACTATGCTGCTTAGGGTTTACATCATCTACACGCATATTATTCTCCGTTTTTCTACAACCTAAATATATTTAAAAAGTTCTCCCTTGTAAATGAATTATTAAGAATATTTTATAATTTAGGATATCTTATCAGTTCTAAAAAGTCGTCATAAGCATTCTTCGTCGCAATAACAACACGATTATTAAATTCGTTTTTAAAATATTTAATAGGATTGATAGTTTTTTCTGTTTTGTAAGTTCGCTTAAAATAATGAGAATCTATAACTTGTGTTTTAACTGATTTAATAACATTATCGAAATATTCGGTTTTATTTTTAGAAAAACATCTCTCAACAGTATCGCCTTTTGTAGCCGAATAGAATGCCGTCATCAAAGCGGTTCTGTGATAACCGGAGTTGCAATGAAACAACGTAATTCCGCCTTTTTCTCCATTTTCTTTAACCGATTTTGCAATTGTTTCATATTCTTCAAGTGTTGGTAAAGTTCCCTGTAAAAAACTGTAGGGTTGTCTGCAATATTTTATCCCTGCAATTTTGCATGCTAATTTTTCAATAAATTTCATTCCTCTGAAACATTTATGCCTAAAATCATATATTTGATTAACCCCTTCTTTTTTTAATTTAAAAATATCAACAACAGTCGGACTGGAGCCCCTTATTAAATAATCATCGACTTTTTTAAATTTTGGGGGAATACTTCCGAAACTATATTTTATATTTTGATTTTGTGAAATAGTGTAATCTTTTAATTGCAAAATATACTCCGTCATTAATTTTATGTATATTTAACAAACAAAAATAAAAAAATTTGCAGGAAATATTTGTCAAAATAGGTAAATAAAATTTGATTGAAATAAAAAAATCTTTGTAATATACTAATAGTGTAAAATCAACACTTTTATATGGAGAAAAAATATGGAAACTTATGGAATTGAAAAATTAGGTATTAAACCTGGTGCAGTTTACAGAAACTTAACTCCTGCACAATTAACAGAAGCCGCATTAAGACGTGGCGAAGGTTCATTATCAAAAACCGGTGCTCTTGTTGTAACAACAGGAAAATATACCGGTCGTTCACCTAAGGATAAATTTATTGTAGATACAGACGGTATTCACAACGAAATCGCTTGGGGTAACGTTAACAGACCTATAAGCAGAGAAGCATTTAATTCAATCAAAGAAAAAATGATTAATTACTTGAACGGAAAAGAAGTATTTATCTTTGACGGTTATGCAGGTGCTGACAAAACATATACTCAAAAATTCAGAGTTATCAACGAAATGGCATCTCAAAACATGTTTATTCATCAATTGTTAATCAGACCTACAGTTGAAGAATTAGCAACATATGGAGAAGCAGATTATACAATCATATGTGCACCGGGCTTCAAATGCGACCCTGCAATTGACGGTACAAATTCAGAAGCATGTATCGCAATTGACTACGAAGCACACATGATTATCATTGCAGGCTCACAATATTCAGGCGAAATCAAAAAATCAGTATTCGCTACAATGAACTATGTTATGACTAAGAAAAATGTATTACCAATGCACTGTTCTGCTAATATGGATCCTGAAACTCATGAAACAGCAGTATTCTTTGGACTTTCAGGTACAGGTAAAACAACTTTATCAGCAGACCCTAGCCGTAAGTTAATCGGTGACGATGAACACGGTTGGTCACCTGATGGTGTGTTTAACTTCGAAGGCGGATGCTACGCAAAATGTATTAACCTTACAGAAGAAAACGAACCTGATATTTACAACGCTATTAAATTTGGTGCATTAGTAGAAAATGTTGTTATGGATCCTGAAACAAGAGAGTTGGATTTCTTTGACGGTTCATTAACAGAAAACACTCGTGTAGGTTATCCTGTTGATTATATCAACAACTCTGCTATCCCTTCAATGGGTGGTATACCAAAAGTTGTTGTATTCTTAACAGCAGATGCCTTTGGTGTTCTTCCTCCAATTTCAAGATTAGACAAGAACGCTGCTATGTATCACTTTGTAACAGGTTTCACTTCTAAATTAGCAGGTACAGAAAGAGGTGTAACAGAACCTCAACCTACATTCTCTACATTATTTGGCGAACCATTCATGCCAATGGATGCTTCTGTATACGCTAAGATGTTAGGAGATAAATTAGACCAATACGGAACAAAGGTTTACTTGGTTAATACCGGATGGGCAGGCGGTTCTGCTGCATCAGGTGCTAAGAGAATGAAACTTGCTTATACAAGAGCAATGGTTTCTGCCGCTCTTAACGGTTCATTCGACAATGTAGAATTTAAACATCACGATGTATTTAATGTTGATTATCCTACATCTTGTCCTAATGTTCCTGATGAAATGCTTGATGCAAGAGGAATGTGGTCTGACAAGGCTGCTTATGACGAAGCCGCTAATAAATTGGCTCAAATGTTCAACGATAACTTCTCTAAAAAGTATCCGAACATGCCGACTGAAATTACTAATGCAGGACCTAAACCACTTAGCATGGTATAATTTAACAAAATTATATTTTATAAAAGATGTCCGTATAATTTATACGGGCATCTTTTTTAGCAGTTAGACTTTTTTTATTGTAAGATAGTAACAGATAAGATTATAGGGAGTATTAAAATGTACGAAATAAAAGCACAGATGTATTTTTCTGCGGCACACCACCTTTTGAATTATGAAGGCGAATGTGAAAACCAACACGGTCATAATTGGCTTGTTGAAGCCTATGTTAAGGGTACGGAATTAGATAAAAGTAATATTTTGATTGACTATAAAGTTTTAAAAAAACATTTAAAATCTGTTCTTGATTTGTTAGATCATAAAGATATCAATGAATTGCCTGATTTTAAAGGGATCAGTCCCAGCAGCGAAACACTTGCAAGATATATTTATAAAAAAATGCAAGAACTAATTCCTAATATAAGTAAAATATCTATTTGGGAAACCTCAACATCATGTGCAAGTTATTTTGAAGAATAGTATTCGGGAGTAAATAAAATGTTAGAATTGATAAAAGTTGTTTTAATGGGTGCCGTACAAGGATTAAGTGAATTTTTACCGATTTCAAGTTCGGGTCATCTTGTCTTTACATCACATTTGATTCAATTAATATCGGGGAATCCTGCTTCTGTTGAGTCAAATTATGACACTATTCTGGATATGATGCTTCACATTGGTACTCTTATTGCGGTGTTTTTATTTTTTTGGAAAGATATTATTGAAATCTTTAAGGCTTTCATTGAAGGAGTCAAAACTAAACAATTTGATAATTACAATTCTAAATTGGGACTTTACATATTTTGGGGAACACTTATTACAATAGTTGTTGCTCTAGTATTCAAAGATACGGCAGAAATGTTAATGAACAGACCGGCTGTTGTTGGAATGCTCTTGATTGTTACAGGTGCAATGTTGCTGGGTTCTGAAAAATATTCTGATACAATAAAAGAGAAAAAAGATAAAGTTTCATTAAAAACGGCTGTAGTAATGTCTATCGCTCAGGGGCTTGCTGCTTTGCCGGGGTTTTCACGTTCCGGATGGACTATTGCTTCAGGATTATTCACAAAAACAGATCGTGTTGCTTGTGCCAGATATTCATTTCTTTTGAGTATTCCGATTATATTGGGGGCATCAATCGTGTATCCGCTTACAGAGGTAAATCTTTCCGAACTCGTTTCTTATAATTGGACTTATATCTTTATCGGAACATTTGTTTCTGCAATTGTAGGATATATTTGTATAAAATATTTTCTTGAATTTCTGTCTAAATATTCGTTAAGAGTATTTGCATATTATTGTTTTGCAGTAGGATTTATTGCAGTTTTACTGTTCACATTTTTATAATTTTTTATAATTTATTTCGCCATAAAAACTTGTAATCAAACCATTTTTGCGATACATTTTTAGTATAGTAGGAAGAAAGAAAGTGGTTATATTTAAGTAAGGAGGGCGAAAATGCCAAAAAATACTATAACAGTTGACGGTAACTACGCTGCGGCACATGTTGCGTACGCATTGAGCGAAGTTTCCGCAATCTACCCTATCACTCCTTCATCTACAATGGGTGAATGGATTGATGAATGGGCTTCACAAGGAAAGAAAAATATTTGGGGAAAAGAAGTAAAAGTTGCTGAAATGCAATCAGAAGCGGGTGCGGCAGGTGCTGTTCACGGTTCTCTGGCAGCAGGTTCTTTAACTTCTACATACACCGCATCACAAGGTTTGTTATTGATGATTCCTGTAATGCACAAAGTAGCAGGGGAAATGCTTCCTCACGTTATTCACGTTTCTGCTCGTGCATTGGCTGCTCAATCATTAGCAATCTTCGGAGATCATACAGACGTTATGGGCTGTCGTAACACAGGTTATGCAATGCTTGCTGCTAACTCTGTTCAAGAAGAAATGGATATGGCTTTAGTTGCTCACTTGTCAACTTACAAAGCAAAAGTTCCGTTCTTACAATTCTTTGACGGGTTCAGAACTTCTCACGAAATTCATAAGATTGAAGAAATTTCTTATGATGATATCAAATCATTAGTTGAACCTAAGTATATTGAAGAATTCAGAAACAGAGCATTAAGACCTGAAAAACCTATATGTAAAGTTGGTGCTCAAAATACTGACGTATACTTCCAAGGTCGTGAAACAGTTAATAAATATTATGATGCTGTTCCTGATATTGTTCAAGAGTATATGGATAAAGTTGCTAAGATTACAGGTCGTCAATATCATCCGTTCGATTATGTTGGTGCTCCTGATGCTACTGATGTAATCGTTGCAATCGGTTCAGGTTGTGAAACTATTGAAGAAACAATCAACTACTTGAACTCTACCAGAGGAACAAAATACGGTTTGGTTAAAGTTAGATTATACAGACCGTTTGACGTTAAGAGATTTAATGAAGCATTACCGGCTTCTGTTAAGAGAATTGCTGTTCTTGACAGAACAAAAGAACCTGGGTCAATAGGTGAACCATTGTACTTAGATGTAGTTGCTGCTCTTGCCGGTAAAGATATCAGAATTATCGGCGGAAGATATGGTTTATCTTCTAAAGAATTTACACCATCTATGGTACTTGCTATTTACAAACACTCTGAAGCAAACGGATTCCATGGTTTCACAGTTGGTATCGAAGACGACGTTACTAATAAATCATTGGATTATTCAGAACACATCGTTACAGAACCTGAAGGAACTACAAACTGTATGTTCTGGGGTCATGGTTCAGACGGTACTGTTGGTGCTAACAAAAACTCAATCAAGATTATCGGTCAATATACCGACAAAGATGCACAAGCATACTTTGCTTATGACTCTAAGAAATCATTTGGGGTAACAGTATCTCACTTGAGATTCGGAGATCAACATATCAAATCTACATATTTGATTACTGCACCTGACTTTGTATCTTGTTCAGCACACGCTTATATCGGAAGATATGACTTGCTTAAAGGTATCAAAGAGGGCGGTACATTCTTGCTTAACTCTCCTTGGTCTAAGGAAGAAGCATTCTCTCACTTAACAAGAGATATGCAAGAAACTATTATTAACAAGAAAGTTAAATTCTACAATGTAAACGCAGAAGAATTGATTAAACAACAACCGGGGCTTCGTGGTAAAGGTGCAAACACAGTTATGATGGTTGCATACTTCAAGGTTTCAGGTATCATACCGTTTGAACAAGCATTAGAAGGTATGAAGGCTATGACAACTAAGACCTTTAAGAAAAAAGGCGATGATGTTGTTAATATGAACCTTGCATTGATTGATGCAGCAGTTGATGCAACAGAAGAAGTTGTTGTTCCTTCGTCATTAGACGGTGTTGCTCATGCTGATGAAGTTAAGATGATTCCTGATGATGCAGATGATTTCGCTAAGAAAATCATTGAACCGTCAATGAGACAAAAAGGTGATAATATCCCTGTTTCAGCAATGTCTGTAGATGGTGTTATCCCAACAGGTACTGCATGTCTTGAAAAACGTGGTATTGCACCGAGAGTTCCAAAATGGAATCCTGAAACTTGTGCTCAATGCGGAATCTGTGCTTCTGCTTGTCCTCACGCTGCTATCAGAACTAAATTGTTTGAAGCAGACAGCCTTGCTGATGCTCCTGAATCATTCAAGACAGTTGACGCAAGACCAAATGCTAACGGCGAAAAATTCAAAGTTCAAGTCTACTGCGAAGATTGTACAGGCTGCGGTGTTTGTTTAGATCAATGTCCTATGTCAAAGATTCCTGGTAAGGAAGTATTGACTTGGTCAACAATTGAAGACGAAGTTGCAGCAGGTGAGTTAGTAAATGAAAAATACTTTGATGAAAAACCTGATAACGTTATGGGTAAAAACACAACTAAGACTCTAAAAGGTGCAATGCTTAGAAAACCATTGTTTGAGTTCTCAGGTGCTTGTGCAGGTTGTGGTGAAACACCTTATGTTAAACTTGTTTCACAATTGTTCGGTGAAAATGCTATCGTTGCTAACGCAACAGGTTGTTCATCAATCTATTCAGGTACATTCCC
>CACXGY010000031.1 GCA_902767275.1 uncultured bacterium
CTTACACTTGCAAGAAATTATGCTCAAATTGCGTATGCATCTGCATTAGATAAAGATGTTAAATTAGAAGAATTTGATGATGTGTTAAGGTTGATGAATGTTACAGCGCTTCAGAGAGAAAGCGGGCTTGATGATAATCTGTTCAATTCAAAATTAACTGAAAAAAATATTGATACGTTAAAAGAGGTGTATCTTGATGCGAGTGAAAAAAATAATGTTGGGCTAAAAGTTAAAAGTTTTATTACTGAATTATTAGGCACTTATAAAGAGAGTCAGCCTGAATTGTCTGACAAAATAACCGACACATTAAACTACCTTTATGAAAATACAAAACATCAAGATTTAAAAGATAATATTAAGGCACTAAATGATGAACAAACAGTTGACTATTGTTTAGATAAACTTAGCAAAAATGAAGATTATGAATATTTTCTTGATCAAGTCATGATTAAATCTGATAGAAAAGATTCCAGAGTAAATGAACTTGTTAGCGGTTTGTTAAAAAATGAAGATACCCCAAATAATATAAAAAGAAGGGCAATTTTAGGTGCAGGTAAATTCAGAAGTGATGAGAATTTTAAAATAATTAAACAAATTGCACTAAATATAAATGAACCTGATATTCGAAAACGTGAATTTGCCATCCAATCTTGTGCACTCTACCTAAAAGATAAACCTGATGAAGTTACCGAAATTATGTCAACTGTCTCTAAAGAGGATTCTATTTTTACACCTTTAGGAAGAATTTTGTCTGATAAAATAAAAGGTAATTACTACGGACAGGTTGACAGAGAACTTAATTATGCATCATTAGGTCCAAATAGAACAAAAGATTTTAAATACCATTTTAAAAAGTTTTATGTATCTGACGATAATTTATCTCAAAGAAAGATAAATTCTTTACATGAAAACACAATGCCATTCACTAATTATCTAAATAAATTATCTCGTGGTAAAAAATATTTAATTATACGAAGCGATGACACAATCACAAGGCATATTCCTGATTATATAGGACAACGATATATTATGCCACATGCAATGCTAAATGCAGGACCGTTTTTTGATTCTTATGACGGGTTAAATACTCCTGAATACAGTATAATGAGTGCTAAAAGGGTAGCTGATAATTTACATCAAAATCAAATTGCACACGAAACCGGTCACACAATTCATGACATGTTGAGTGAGGAAAATTGTGAGATTATTGACAATTTATATGCAAAAGCACAAAAAGAAGGCAGGATAATGGATTATTATGCCGATGCAAATTCTCATGAATATTTTGCGCAAGGTTGTGATGCTTTTGCTTCTCATTACAAACCTCATAAATTATTATTAAGAGATAATCCTTTGGGACATACAATATATGAATTGATAGACAAAGATCCAGAATTGTATAAATTTATAAAAAAAGTTTTGAAAAAATAACGTAAAATTTATACTATGTTTTATTAGGGTTACAATTTGAATGGTGTGGTTATTGAAATAATATTGAAATCATCATCCCATTCAACGTCGCCCAAATATCCAATATTATGGTAGTTATACACATTATCTATAAATTGAGTATCAAACAGACCTTTGTTATTTAGTATCTTAATTATTGCAGGAACCAGTGTTGTGCTTCCTGCAATTGTCCCTTCCTTTGATGTTGCTTTTTGCCCGTCATAATATATTTTTTCATCGGCAAATACCGTTTCTTTTAAATCACTATATGTTATAGGTAGTGCATCACTTATAAGAATAATTTTATCTTTTGGTTTTGTTTTAAAAGTTAAATTCAAAATATCGTCAGACAAGTGAACTCCATCAGCAATGATTTCTGTGTATATATCATCATTTATGAGGGCAGACAGTGCAGTTGAAGGCTCTCTGTGAGTTATCCCTTTCATAGCGTTAAAAAGGTGTGTAACACCGTCACACTTTGATAAATCTGAACCGACACAGTGACCGGCCTGTACTTTTATTCCTTTTTCTTTTAAGTAGTCAATTAAATCAACGTCTAATTCAGGTGCTAAGGTTACAATTTTTATAAAATCATCTTCAATTTTTTGAAAGTTTTTTATTGTTAATTTCTGAAAATGTTTCTCATTGTGAATACCTTTTTTTTCAGGATTTATAAAATTACCTTCCAGATGTATTCCGAGAATTTTTGCACAATTAAATGTCAAATTCTCTGCGGCTTCTTTTATTACATTAATTTGACGTTTTAAATTAGCAGGACTATCAGTTACAAGAGTCGGGAAAAACCCTCCAATGCCGAGGTCCAATAATTTTCTTGCGACTAATAAAATGTCTTCAACCTTCGCTTTATTAAAATCTACTCCGAATGCACCGTGCAGATGTTGTTCTATTAAAAGTTTTGTTTTCAATTTTATACCTATACTGTAACTATATTAAATACTTTTCTTGCTTCTTCTCTATCGTCAAAGTGTATTGTTTTGTCATTTAATATTTGATAATCTTCATGACCTTTTCCTGCAATGACAACTACATCATTTTCTTTTGAAATTTCTTTGATATATTCAATCGCTTTCCCTCTGTCTGCTTCAACAATGACGTCGTTAACAGATTTGAATCCTGCCAGTATGTCAGTAATGATTTGTTGAGGGTCTTCGCTTCTCGGGTTATCACTTGTAACGATTACTTTATCAGATAATTCTTCTGCTATTGCCCCCATCTTAGGTCGTTTGGTAGCATCTCTATCTCCGCCGCAACCAAATACACAAATTAATTTTGAATCATTAGGTGTAATTTCTCTTGCGGCTTTTAATACGTTTTCAAGTCCGTCAGGAGTGTGTGCATAGTCGACAATTACCAAAGGATGATGAACTACAATTTCAAATCTTCCGGCAACTCCTTTTAGCGGTTCTAAAATCTTTATTGATTTTTCGAGATCAAGACCGTATGCGTAAGCAACGGTTAATGCCGCAAGTACATTGTATACGCTAAACATTCCGTTCATTGATAAATTGATATGGTATTTTCCTCTTGGAGTAATACAATCGAAACTTGCACCTTTTGGAGAGAAGGTTATATTTTCTCCTTTAATATCAGCATCTGTTTTAATACCGTATGTGTAGAGTTTTACACCATTGTTTAAAACAGAGATGAATTTATCCGCCCATTTATCATCTTTATTTATAACTGCTATATCGTTCTCTTTTAATCTTTTAAACAAAAGTGCTTTTGCATCAAAATATCTGTCCATTGTAACGTGATAATCAAGGTGGTCTTGAGTTAGGTTAGTGAAAACTCCGCAATTATATTGACATCCGCCGACTCTATTTTGAACAAGTGCGTGTGAACTTACCTCCATAGAAACATAGTTGATTTTTGCATCATCTTTAATCAGAGTAAGAGTTCTTTGCAATTCAGGTGCCTGTGGGGTTGTATGTTTTGCTTCTTTATATTCTCCGTCGGAGGATAATTTATAACCTAAAGTTCCTATTAAAGCACAAGGTTTATGATTCGCTTCAATTATTCTTTGTATTAAATGAGTGACAGTTGTTTTTCCGTTTGTGCCGGTTACACCGATTAGGTTAATATCTTTAGATGGAGAATTGTAAAAACTGTCAGCCAAAGGAGCAATAGATTGTTCTGTTGATGCGACAATAATTTGCGGAACATTTATATCTAGTTTGGTTTCTGCCATTATTGCAATTGCACCATTATCAACTGCCATTTGAGCAAAATTATGTCCGTCAACATGTTCTCCTCTAAGGCAAACAAAAATATCTCCGTTTTTTGTTGTTTTTGAATTGTATGAAATTCCTGTTATATCAATATCATTATAGTTATATTTTTCTTTTACATTTACATTTTTAATTAATTCACTTAATTTCATTGTTTTATCCTCATTTAATTTGTAATAAACTTTTTAAGAATGTTTGTCAGGTATCAAATTTAAAATACTGGCAATTTGTGTTGCAACAGAGTGGAATATCGGAGCGGCAACCGTGCTGCCCCAAACTTCTCCTCCTTGTGCAGAGTCGACAACCACATAGATTAGTACTTGCGGATTTGTTGCAGGTAAAAAACCTATAGAAGACGTATAGTAATTCCCTGTGTATCCGAGTCCGTCTTCTCTTGGTTTCTTTGATGTACCTGTTTTTGCGGCAACATAGTAATCATTCATTTTAAGCGGAGATTTCCCTATTTCAATACTCTGTCTTAATAAATCTGTTATTGTTTTAGCCTGTTCTTCCGGCATAACTCTGACAAAATGAATTTTCTTTTCAAAATCTTCTTGAGAATATTTTATAACGTGCGGAGTTACTCTGACTCCGTTATTTGCAATTGCTGATACAGCAGAAACCATTTGTATTGCAGTTACAGATGCCCCGTATCCGTAACTCATTGCTGCTTTATCTGCTTTATTCCAACTGCTCGGTCTGTTCAATAAACCGACTGATTCTCCAGGTAAATCTATTCCTGTTTTTGCTCCAAACCCGAATTTTTTAAGGATATGATAATATTCTCCTGCGGTCATCATCATAGCAATTTTTACAGAAGCACAGTTACTTGAGTGTTCAAATAACTTGACAAGTGAAATATTTCCGGGTGCACCTTTTTGTTTGTAATCGTGGTTAACAATTTCCCATCTGTCAATTTTCATTCTTCCCGGGTCATAAATAACTGAGTTTTTGTTTATTTTCCCAAGAGCAAGAGCCGTTGAAATAGTTATGATTTTGAATGTAGAACCGGGAGGGAAAATATCTGTCAATGTCCAATTCTTCATTTGAATCATTGATGCATTTTTGTAATTATTCGGATTATAAAACGGGTATACGGCATACGCAAGAATTTCGCCGTTTTTTGGATTCATAACAATGATTGCCCCACGTTTTGCGTGGTGTTTTCCTATTGCTTTATATAATTCTCTTTCACATATATGTTGAATTGCCGTATCAATTGTGAGAGTGACATCTTCTCCTTTTGTAGGTTCAACTACCGCAAGCGGATCGGTTGAGAAGTTATAGATAACATTCCCCGCAGGAGTTTTTTCAACAGATTTTTGAGGAGGAGTTCGTTCAAGGATATCTTTTGCAGTATACTCAACACCGGCAGAGATACCTTCCCCGTTTGAACCCGCATCATTGTTATAGTATCCGAGAACGTGCGATGCTAAACATTCTTGCGGATAAACACGAGTTGTTTTTTTATCCATTGGGATTTCCATTAAATTAAGTTTAGCAATTGAATCGTGCTGCTCTCTTGTTATTCCTTTTTTTAGTAATATTACATTTGCACTTGGCTGTTGTAATTTTTTAAGCAGCACAGCGGGTTGAATATTGAGAATAGGAGCAAGCATTGTTGCTAATTCTTCTTTTGTATGTACTTTATCATTAAAGTCTTGAGGCCTGGCATATACGTCATAGTACACAGTATCTGTGGCGAGTTTTATTCCGTTTCGGTCAAATATATCTCCTCTCATTACAATATTACTGTGTTGATATTGACGTTTAGCCTTTGCTCTGTAATGTCTTAAATCAAAAACTTGAATAAAAAATAAATAGCAAATCAAACATATTCCAAATATTGCCATGAATATTTGAATATGCCCCATTCTCCTATTGCAAGTTTTTACTTGTCTTTCTTTTTTTGTATAAATATCATCCCTCACAATATTAATTTTATCACAATCAATTATTAAAAGACATTTTTGAAACAATTTTTATTATTAATTCAGATTAATATTAGTTATATTATTAATAATTTTTCTATAAATATATATATATTTTTTTTCAAGTGTAACAATTTACAAAAATTTATAAAGCATGTTATAAAATCAATATTTTTTGTGATATTATGTACCTGTAGTATGCGTGAATTTTGGGTTTTCGTGTGTGTTAACAATTGTAAATTTTTGCTTAAAATAATAGCAAAAATGGGAGTGTTACAGTCTTTATATTAATGTAAGTTAAGTCGTTAGACGTCATGGCAGTCGGAGTTAAGTATATATGGCAATTAGTGTTACAAATCAAACAAATATAGTTACAACACCTGTTAGTAACAATAAAAATATCACTAATGCAGATTTAAAAGAAGAAGTTACGCTTAAGCCAAATACGTTAAAAAATCGAGTAATGTCCGCTTATCAAAAAACTACGAGTGCATTTACAGAATATCCGGCAAAAGGTTTAAAAGGAAGTAAGAAGTCTAATTTTTATGAATTTTTATCAATGGGAATTGTCCCTTATCTGGTTGGTAGTGCAACATTGATGGCTGCCTTCAACGGGGTAAGTAAATTGTTTGATAATCCTGCAACTAAGACAGCAAAATCTTTAGGAAATAAAATGGCGCTTGGTGTTGTTTTCTATGGCATTGCAAAGAGTCTTTCAAAAACTTTAATATCTACTCCTGTTAAGTTAGCAACAGGTATAGATACCGAAATGGCTTATGAAAGACATATATATTCCGATCCTAAATTAGATTTAAAACATCCTATTCACGAATATGAACAACATAAAGTTATGGAAAGCCACGATTTCCCTAGATATGATATGATGTATGGCGAAAAAGTTGGAAAACCTCATAACTATTTATTCGATAAAATTGCTAAAAAGAACGGTTTAGGAGAAAATTTACCTTCTTCCGATACAGATGTTAAACCTATTATAAAAGATGTTATTTCTCGTTCTAATACGGCAAAAAGTATTTCATCATATTTATGGGCAGCCGTAGGAGTTGTATTAGCAGTTCAAACTCCTTGGAATCATTTCTTTAAATCTGCATCAAAATCAAGTTGGAAGAAATTTACTCCTTCAGCAGATACAAATATGGCAGGTAAAATAGTTGGAAAAGTTGTAAATACTGCAAGTAATATCGGTAGAATTGCAGGAAGTTTCGGCAGAAGTTTAGTTGATGCTTCCAAAGAATTATATAAAGGACCGGCAGGTGCAAGCGGACTTGAAAAACATGCAGGCAAAGCCTTAATCGGTATAGCAGCATTGAGTTCAATATTAGGTGCTTTGAATACTATTCATGGTGCAAAAACTGCAGTCGGTCAAAATAAAAATGTTTTTGATAGAAAAGGAAAAGTTACGGTACAGTAGATTATGGGAAACAATTTGATTCACAATTATTTAAACAACCCAAGAAATTTTGCTCAGGCTCAAACCCCAAGCAGAGCAAATGAAAAAGGTTATTTCGGAATGCCTTCTGTTAGTTCAACAATGGATTCATTTGATACGGAAACCGATAAGTTGATTAAACCTCTTGATGGTAAAGGATATTTGGTTAATGAAAATCCTTTATTGATGCCTAAAGAAACAATTAGAGATACCGTTTATACTACAAAAGCATTAGTAGATGGTGTTAGAGGTAAAGCAAACGATCATCAATTGGGTAAATTAAATGATTTAGGATTAAAAATGAGTGGTGTTGCTATTGCTACTTATTTAATGACCAGAAAAACCACTCCAAAAACTAAGGCAATGGAATTTATCGGATTTGGTGCATTCTTAGCATCAATGGCATTATGGCCAAAAATCGCTTTAGAAATTCCTGCAAGACTTATTCATGGTTTTAATTTCAGAAAACAATATGTTGATGAACAAGGTCGTAAAAAATTCGTAACACAAGATCCTAATTATATTCCGTTTGATTTATACAAAGGTAACAAAAAAAGTGAAGATTTAGATGTAATCGGCGATAGATTAGGTATTAAACGTGATATTCCGAATAGACATGAAGCAGTAAAAGAACAAATGAGAAAAATCTCAGTACAAAATAATACATTATGGATGTTGACCGCAGGTGTTGCTACTCCATTGATGACAGCATTAGCATGTAACCAAGCAGAAAAAGTTTTGACTCCTGCTTTGGAAAAAATGTCTAATAAAAAAGCAAATGCAAATATAGATAAAATTGATGCTTATTTGAACGGTTCAATGAATGCACTAGATTCCGCAAAATACGAAGCAGATGTTTTAAAAATCGCAAGAGCAGACGGTAAGAAAGTTGCTACTCCTGTTGAAACGATGTTAGCAGGGATGAAGGGCAGAATTGTTTCAAGTGAAGAAATCGGCAAATTAGCAGATACGCTTGCAAACGGTTTTGATTCTGAAATGAAAGATGCAGCAAAATCAGATATCGTCGGTATAATCGGAGATTCTCGTTATATTGCAAACAATTCTTCCGCAGAAACATTAACTCAATCAATACATTCTGCAATTTCAGGAGTTGATTCTAATTTGGCTAAAAAAGTTACTCCAGAAAAATTAAAAGGTGCTATCTCTGAAGGAATAGTCAGAGGAGCAGTTCGTGATTTGTTAACTGAAGTAGGTTTTGAAGTAATTGATGCTGACAGCAAATATAGCGGCTCACAAGTTTCTACTAACTTTAAGTGCAGAGAAGTTAATAATATAGATTTCTTCAGAGTTACAGAAGAAACAAAAAATATGTCTCCTGTTGACAGATTGGCTCATAACATTAAATCTACTATTATGAAGGTTAATAACTCTAATCCGTCAGAAGATTTTGTTCCGGGTATGTCTGATTTAGAAAGAAATAACAGAGAATTAAAATCTAAAATAGATGCAAGACTCAGTGCAAGAGCAGATGAAATTGCACACCAATTCTATGAAGGAAATCTTGCAGTCGGTAACGGCAGAGAAAATTATGTAAGACAAGCCGTAGGCAAAGTATACAAATCAGAAGCACCAAGAGGTCCAAAGTTCGATAAATTGTTCGGAACTATTTCTGAAATTGTATCAAAAGAATCAGCAAATAACAGAGGTTTTGTAATCTCTGAAAGAGCATCTGAGGCAATAGCAAAAACTTCAAAAGCAGTCGCAAAATATAGTGCAATTGATGAAGTTGTTTCATCTGCAGCACACTTTAAAGTTGAAAAAGCAAATGAAACTCTTGTCGCAAATAACTGGGATGAAGTTTCTAAGTTGTTCGTAGAAGAATTAGGATTGTCTTCAAAAGATTTAACACACGCAAGTAAAGACAGAAATGCTTCAAAACAAATATTTGCACAAAAATTAGAAGCAGTTTGTTCTGATGATAGAGCATATAAAGAATTTATCGAAAAACTTGCTCGTAAGATGGTTCAACTTGATGAAAAAATGGATACTCCAAATGCAAATTCTTCAGGAAGAATGATGAATAAAATCGAATCAGGCATAGTAAAGAATTGCGAAGAAGCCGGTAATGCATTCGGCGAATGCGGAATGTCTGAAATGAAAAAGAAAATGTTAGGAACTAAAAAAGGCGATTTAGGTATAAATGTCGGTTCTATAATGAATTCAAAAATTGAACGTTTACACTCAAGAATCGACGGTGTTCACAGTTCTTATATGAGATTATTAGAAACTGCTGAATTCTTCCATAGAGCACACGGTTATAAAGAAGCAGTTCAGGCTGCAAACGGAGTTGTTACCCCTGAAATTGCTAAGAAATTTGGATTTACTCAAAACTCTGAAGTTAATGAACAAATAATTGAACAAGGCAAAAAATTATTAACAGATGCTCATACAAGTAAATTCTATAACAAAATGGGCTTGCATAATAATAAAGATTTCTTCAAAACTTTAATGTGGTCTGTATACAGACCAATCACAGATTGGAAAGGTACTTGGAACGAAGGTTGGAGTGAATCAACAGAAGATACAATCAGAATTCTTGATGATATCAAAGTTCAACACGGCGAAGAATTAGAAGCCCCAAGACGAGTATTTGACGGTGCTGAAAACAAATCTTTAGGTCAAAAACTCAAAGAACACATGAACCAAGTTTATAACAGTATGGGTTCTATCGAACGTAAGATTGTTGGTGGTGCTGAAAGAGTTAAGGCTGATGGCGGAGTTTCTATCTCTGATCAAAGAGCATGTAAGAGATTTGACTTACTCGGTAAAGCAACTTCTGATTTCTTCCACGATACAGTAAAACAAATGTACAATTCTAATAAATGGATGAAAACATTCGCTCCGATATTAGCAGGTACATTCGCTCTTACAGTTGCTGCACAATTCTTCTTCGGAAAAAAAGATGATGATATTAAAGCATAATGTTATATAATATAAATAGGTGAAATAAATGACTGATATAACAAATATAGGGACAAAGAATTTAATAGATTTAAAAATCGGAAAAGTTCAAGGAAACGAGCCAAAGGGAGAACCTGCAAAAGCGGTGGTTTCTGATAAATCTTCTTCGGATTTAATTAACAGATATTTAGATAATCAGGCTCAAATAAATAAACCGTCAGTCAATAAACCTGAAAAAATTAACGGTGTAGGTGATGCACCGGTTAATTATAAAAATAATTTAAGAACTATGTTCCGTGAAAACAAAGCGGTTATATTGGCTATAGTTCCGAGAATATTCACAGCAGAAGATAAAAATGGCGATGAACTAATAAAACGTTCTGATGGAGAAAAACCGGGAACATTTTTAAGTGCGATAAACAGATTAGACGAAGTAAAAGCGGAAGGATTCAATACGTTCCATATACTTCCTATTCATCCGCCGGGAAAAACTAATGCAATGGGCACGGCAGGATCATTGTATGCTCCTGAAAAATATATCGAAGATGACGGGCAGTTGGCGATTGACCCTTCCTTAGTCGATCCTAACGATCCTCGTACACCGCAGGAGCAAATGAAGGCATTTATAAATGAATGTCATAAACGTGATATTAAGGTTATGTTAGACCTTCCGAGTTGTGCATCTGTAGATATGTTTAATGCACATCCTGAACTTATGGCTATTGATAAAAATGGGAATCCTGAAACCCCTGAGGGATGGTTAGATATCAGAATGTTTAATCCTTGGAAGGATAAATCAAAACGTGAATTGAATAAAGATTTATTAGATATGCATATTAAGTATGTTGATTCTTGTATTGATTTAGGTATAGACGGTATCAGATCTGATGTTGCGAGAGCAAAACCTACTGAATTTTGGGATATTTTAATAAATCATGCAAGACAAAAAGATCCTGAATTTGCAATGTTAGGAGAATCATATACTTATGAAACAGCATCTCCGCAAGCAAATATGCCTTATGACAGACCGGAAGATTCTTTAAGAGCAGGTTTTGATGCGATATACGGTCAACACCATATCTTCCATGAGTTAAAGAATGCTACGGAAGCATCAGATTATATTAAGGATATGTTGGATATGTCTGACAGATTACCGGCAGGTAAAACTCTTATCGGTTCTTTTATGACCCACGATGATGAATCATTGATGAATCATGGCGGCCCTGATTTTTGTAATTTGGTTTCCATTGTTCAATCTACTATTCCGATGTGTAATCCGTATGTATTAGATGGTTTCCAATCCGGAGATTATTATAACTATAGTTATGCTCATAAATATTCGGATGAAACTGTAACTGATAATCATGAATTAGAAGTTCACCCTTATAAAATGGATATCTTTAATTTATCAAGAAAACCGGGCGGAGATCATCCTGAAATCGGTAAAGTAATGACATCAGCATTTAAAAATAGAGCAAACAGTAAATATCAAGATGTTATTACTAAAGGCGACTTTATTGAGTTAAAGAAATCGAAAGATAAAGGGGATCAAGTTTGGGCTTATGCTCGTCATAAAGACGGAAAAACTCTTTTAGTTGTTGCTAATATGAACGAAAACAGACCTTCTTCTGCAATAATTAAAGTTCCGACTTTAAAAGAAACTCAAGAATTAAACAATCTCGTTGATAATTACGGTCAACCTAGTAAATTCCAAGTTAAACAAGGCGAATTGAGAGTCGAACTCGGACCTTCAAGAGCACATGTCTTTGAAATTGATACTCCTGATATTGAAAAATATTTGAACGAGTCACAAATTCACAGACAAAATTTTACTCACAATTAATGATATAAAATGCAAACATTAGATAAACAAACGACCGACTTTTGTCGGTCGTTATATGTTTTAATCTTCAAATACATCTCTCCGCATTATATCAATGATTGCCAGTGGAATATATTTGAGTAAATCCGAAGCGAGTACAGAATATTCACTCAACATGCCGGATGCAATTTCGCCTGTTTTTCCGTGTAAGTATACCCCTAACTTTGCGGCTTCAAAACAATCCATTCCTTGAGCACAAAGTCCGGATATTATTCCGGTTAAAACATCTCCGGAGCCTGCTTTTGCA
Source organism: uncultured bacterium (assembly GCA_902767275.1). Classification (GTDB taxonomy): domain Bacteria; phylum Cyanobacteriota; class Vampirovibrionia; order Gastranaerophilales; family Gastranaerophilaceae; genus UBA2883. The sequence continues at coordinate 12,131 of CACXGY010000031.1, forward strand.
AGAGAACTATTTCCTGTATCGTTTAGATATATGTCTTGATCTTTTGAACAAACAACCGTACTGTGCATTTTTAAAACTGTTGTACAGTTATATTTTTCTGTAAGTTCTTTTGCGTATTGCATAGGTTTATCAATAATTTCTTCTACATCGACTTTTAACAATCTGGAGGCTTCTTTTGGATGAGGCGTAATGATGAGATTTTGCGGAAGATTAAAATTACCTTTCATTTTAGAGAGTAAGTTTAATCCGTCAGCATCAATAATAACTTTTGTAGTTTCAAGTTCTGAAACAGTTTCCAATAAAGACTTAAATAAAATAGAAACGCTTAATTCTGTTGAAAGCCCGCATCCAATTGATATTACGTTAAAATCATTGATTTTGTGTTTTATTTCTTCCAGAGGAAGGTATACGATATCTGAAGATCGTAGTGCAACATTGTTTAAGACTTTAGGAGAACTTGATAATGCAACATATCCGCAACCAACTTTTAAAGCAGAAACAGATGAAAGATATGCTGCTCCCGTATAGTATTCAGAGCCTGCAATATTTAAAACTTTTCCAAATGTACCTTTGTTAGAAAATTGTTCTCTTTTTGGTAATTTCATTATTGTTCCTCTGATTAATATTATATACCGTTTTGTCGTATTATTTCATAGGCAGTTATAGCAACTGAATTTGCAAGGTTTAGACTTCTTTGTCCTTCTTTCATTGGAATTGTAATTGCAGTATCTCTTGTTACGTATTCATTCGGCAATCCCCTTGATTCAGGACCAAACACTATAAAATCTCCATCTTTAAACGATACATCAGTATATAACTTTTTACTCTTTGTTGTCAAATAGTAAAAAGTTGATGTTGGAAATTCTGTTTGTAATTCTTCAATTGAGTTAACTTTCTTTATGTTAACACTTTCCCAATAATCAAGACCTGCTCTTTTAGTATATTTATCTGTTAATGCAAATCCTAATTTCCCGATAAGAAATAAATCCGCTCCGCAACACGCACACAGTCTTGCGATATTTCCTGTGTTTTGAGGTATTTCAGGTTCATAAAGAGCGATGTTAAGTTTAGCGGTCATTAGTTGTTATTATCTCCCAACACGGCTTTTGCTTCAATAACAACAGGCAAACCTCTGACTACACAAAGAACAATAGCAACTATTGCCAGCCAGTACCCAAATCTGTATGTTGGACCTGAATATGCTTCCATACAAGGAATTTGTGATGCAATAATTACAATGAAAGCGAGAACTTTTGCTACGGCATAAGTTATTCTCATGAATTTAGAACCGGTAATCCATTTGCATAAAGGATTACGCTGCATTCCGAAAGGGGTAAGACCTTTCTCCATTGCGGCACTTCTTATTGTATCAGTGACAAACCCTCTGGTCAGAGCAATAAGTGCAAACCATACAGGCAGCCAATCCATTACCGCAAAAACTATCCAATATGTGTTCTCAACAATTCTATCACTCATTATATCCAATAATGCACCCAGTTTAGATTCTTCGTGAAATTTTCTTGCCAAATATCCGTCTACACCGTCAAGTGCAAATGCCAGTATTGTTAATATTAAAGCCCATATATATGCATTAGAATTATCTACACATGCTATTAGAAGATAAACTCCTATAAACATCAGAAACACTCTAAAAATGGTTACAAAATTTGCCATAATAATCCTTTCTCGTATGTTCTCTTTAAAGAGATTAGACTCCTATTTTTACCCCTTTATTTACCCCAGTATTTACCCCTTTTGTTCTGGATAGGGCAAAATCTTTTTTATCTAATTTTGCAATATCTCTGCCAAGCATAACTTTTTCTGCTTCTTCTAAAATACAAGTAACATTGTATCCGTTCTCCCCATCAGAACGTGCTTTAAGTCCTTGTTCGCAGCATCTTATGAAATGTTGACATTCTAATTTAAGCGGTTCTATTTCAAGATAATCAAGAGGAATATCTTGAGTTTTTCCTGCTGCAAAATTATCATATAGTTTTAATTTGTTTTCTTGAACCGTATCATCAAGTATAGCAGTTGCTTTAGTGCCTCTAACAAGTAGTGTAACGTGTTTTTGAGGAGTAATCCAACTGTCTGAGATATATCCTATAACACCATCTTCAAATTCAATACAGATATGAGTTATATCCATCACGACATTTTTCTCTGTGGAACACCCGACTGCAGATAAGACTTTTACAGGATTTTTACCTGTTACATACGAAATCATAGATACATCATGTGGTGCCAAGTCCCACATTACACTTCTGTCATTCTTGAAATAGTTGACGTTTAGTCTGTCACTTTGTGCATAGACTACATCTCCTAATTCTCCTGATTCTACTAACATTTTTAATCTGTTAACAGCAGGGTGATATAGAAGCAGGTGTCCGACCATTAATACAAGACCTTTTTCATTAGCGAGTGTCATTAAGTCTTTTGCTTCTTGAGCAACAGTAGAAATTGGTTTTTCAACATAAACATTTTTACCGGCTTCAAGCATAGTTTTAACTATTTTATAGTGTGTGTGACTAGGTGTGACAACTGCAACAGAGGTTATTTCAGGATTATTTATAATCTCTTGTAAATCACTAATTACATTTATTCCCGGATATAATGTTTTGATTTTTTCTCTTGTTTCAGCATCTAAATCACAAACTGTATCCAGAACGTTTAAATTATAAAAATTGCGGACAATGTTTTTGCCCCACATTCCATAACCAATTACTGCTACTTTTTGTTGTTTCCCTGTCATTATCACACTCCAACCTTTGATATATTAACTAATTATATTCTAATAAAAAAATACAATGTTTTCAAGAATAATAAGAAATAATAACACTTTTGCATGTTAAATGATATAAAAAATATTCTTTCAAAATCTAATCCTGAAAACTTTTTGATAAACAATTATAACAATATATTATCAATTAATCTTACACCCTGAACCCTGCAAGCAATAAGAACAAGAGTGTTATTATCGGCAGTTTCTTTATCTTCAAGCGTATCTTTATCAACAAACTCAAGATATTCAAGTTCGTGTGCTTCAGTCAGAAACGAAAAGGCAGTTTCTTTTAATGCACTTATATTATTAACTCCTTTGTCGTAGCAAGCCTTTATATTGTTTAAAATCATGCTGAGTGCAAGAGCATCTTTTTTCCCCTGTTCATCAAGATATTTATTTCTTGATGATAAAGCGAGTCCGGAATCTTCTCTGACAATAGGACAACCTATTAACTCAATAGGCACATTCAAATCATTTACCATTTTTCTTAAAATAATCAACTGCTGTGCATCTTTTTGACCAAAGAACCCATAATCTGCTTGCGTAATATTGAATAATTTCATAACAACCGTACAAACTCCGTCAAAATGTCCGACTCTGGATTTCCCGCAGAGTTTATTAACATAGAAGAACGGTGGTGCAACGTAAGTCAAAGTATCATTCGATAACCTTTGCCCTTCTCCATACATTTCATCAGGAGTTGGAGCAAAAATAATATCAGCACCAAGACCTTCTGCTAATTTTACATCAGCCTCCAATGTTCTCGGGTATTTGTCATAATCTTCTGATGGCCCGAACTGGATTGGGTTTACAAATACAGAAACAATAACTCTGTCACATTTTTCGACTGCTTTTTTTATTAAAGATGCGTGTCCGTCATGCAACGCACCCATTGTAGGAACTACACCAATAACAAGTCCTTCTTTTTTCCATTCTTTAACTTTTTCTCTAACGTCTTTGATTGTATGAACTAACATAATATTTCCTCATTTTTTAGTTTTATTGCTTCTGCCATAGGAAGTTTGAAACTTTCTTCTTCTGCAGGATATAATTCAGACTTAACATCCTTGCAATATTGTTTTACTGCATTAGTTATAACTTTTTTCATATCAGCATATTTTCTTACAAATTTAGGTTGATAGTCAGAGAATTTACCGAGCATATCATCTGAAACCATAACGTGTCCGGAACAGAATCTTCCCGCTCCGATTCCAATTGTAGGAATTGAAAGGTTTTCTGTAATATATTTAGCACTTTCTTCAGGAACCATTTCTAAAACAATCGCAAATGCTCCTGCTTCTTGAAGTTTTTTTGCATCATCTAAAAGTGCTTTGGTAGAATCAACATCTTTACCTTGAATAGAATGTCCGCCCAATGCATTTATTGATTGCGGAGTAAATCCAAGATGCCCGAGTACAGGGATTCCTGAATTTATACAACGTTTAATGACTTTTAATATGTAACCGTTACAACCTTCTATTTTTACTGCGTTTGCACCTGCTCTTAACATCTCTCCGCAATTTTTTATTGCATCTTCTACCGAAATGTTGTAACTCATAAACGGCATATCTCCTATCACAAGTGCTCTGTTAACACCTCTTGCAACAGCACTTGTAAAAATAAGCATTTCAGTCATTGATATTGATTGGGTAGAATCATAACCCAGTGCAACATTCGCAAGAGAATCTCCTACTAATACTATATCAACACCTGCTTCATCCATATATTTTGCTGTTGAGTAGTCGTATGCAGTCAGTACAGATATTTTTTCATTGTCATCTTTCATTTTTTGTATGGTTTTAATAGTTGTTTTTTTTAGCATATTTATATTCCTTTGGCTAGTGATAGTTATAATTGATTATTATTTTTTCTTTGCTTGTTTTTTATACCAGCAATATACTGCTCTTGCAACACGTGAAGAACTGTGTCTTACAAGTCCGTTTTTGCTTTTTTCTTCTTCAAGAAGTTTTGTTGATACAAGTTTTACTCCTGTAGGATTCAAATTTTCGTTGTCAAGTACGACAGGGAATGAATTATGACTTGCGTATGCAGGAGAAATATTTTTAGGGAGACTGTTATTTACTAAAACTGCATCTAATACATCCGTGCTGCCGGCATGAGTTAATATAGCATTAACATGGCTGGATACAGAGTAGTTATCTGTTTCACCGGGTTGTGTCATGATGTTACACACATATATTTTCTTTGCTTTTGCCCTTGCGACAGCATTTGATATTTCTTTAACAAGTAAGTTCGGTATAACACTTGTGTACAAACTACCGGGTCCCATTACGATTAAATCTGCATTTCTTATTGCTTCCAGTACTTCAGGAAGGGCTTTACATTCTGATGGTTCTGTAAAAAGTCTTTTTATTTTGCCATGAGCCTCAGGGATAGAGGATTCTCCGTGTATAATTCTGCCATCCTCCATTTCTGCAACAAGTTTCATATCATCAAGTGTTGCAGGAAGAACACGTCCTCGAATAGATAGTACGTTTGAAGATTCACGAACTGCTTTTACCATGTTCCCTGTGATTGAACATAGTGCTGTAAGGAATAAATTCCCAAAACTATGTCCTTTTAATCCTTCACCCATATCAAATCTGTATTGAAATAATTTAGTGATTAAATCTTCATCGTCAGCAAGTGCGGCTATACAGTTTCTAATATCTCCGGGTGGAAGTACACCCATTTCTTCTCTCAGACGTCCTGAACTCCCGCCGTCATCTCCGACAGTTACAACTGCCGTAATATTATTAGTTACTTTTTTCAATCCTCTTAATAGCATTGATAAACCTGTTCCACCGCCAATGGCAACAACTTTCGGACCTTTGTTGAGTTTTTTTCGTCTGTATAAGGTTTCTAATACATTTTCTTTTTCTTTTTCGTCGTGGATATCTAACATGGAAAGATTTGTTTTTTGCCAACCTTTAAAAAAGAAGATAACACCTAAAATTATTGTAATAGATGCAACAACATCAACATTAACCGTATTTCTTACATCTCGTAAAAAGTCAGCAACCTGTTTAGGATCAGATAAGGTTAATATCCCTGCTACAATAAGTACGGCACCTAAAAAAATAAGTGCGAACCATCTTTTAATTTCCAGTCCCGGAATCAACCAGCCTGCATCTTTTGGTATTTTATTTCTAAATATATTTCTCATAATCTTAAATCCTTGTTCATACTTTTAACCTGAAAAGCAAATAATGAATAGTGTAACAATAAAAAATTTATATATTAAATATTTCGACGTTTAGTCAACCCAGCCGGAAGTTTTTACTCTACCGTATCTGACAGGTTCAGGCGAAATCAAACTGTTTGCTCTTTGAATTATTTCAAGAGAATTTGGATACTTGTTACTGAAGTGGATTGAATCAATATTTGCAATGGTCAACCCGTCAGAAGTGTTGTTCACTTGGGATGTATGTAAAATTGTTTGAAGTCTTTTCATACAAGATTCTGTATCTGTTATATCAGGCAAGGAATATTCTATCCCTAAATCTTGATTATATTGTTTTTCGATAATTATTTCTTCTGATATAGGTATTTTTATATAAGAAGCGATTTTTTCGATAATTTCTCCTGTAGACCCGCAATAAGTGAGCCATTGAGAACATTTTTGTATTGCTCTTGCAATGACAGTAGCAAAGTGAAAATCTTCACTTGCTTTTTTATACATTGCTCCGTGAGGTCTTACATGTTCGATTTCCAGATTATATGCTTTAGCAAATGACATTATTGCCCCTACCTGATAAATTACTAATGCTTCCAGTTCATCATCTGATAAATCCATTGCTCTGTATCCGAACCCTTGAATATCAGAGAATCCAATATGAGCACCAATAACAACATTTTTTTCTTTTGCTGCTAAGAGTGCTTTTCTGATTGTTTGCGGATCGCCTGCGTGTGCTCCGCATGATATATTTACAGAACTTACATAATCTAAAAAGTCATATTCTGTATTATTTTTATATACTCCGTATCCTTGTGCTAAATCACAATTAAAATCTATGCTTTTAATGTTTTTTCTTACGGGTGTTTTTTGCATTATTATACCTCTCCTTTGTCTACTAAATAATTATACAACTAAAAGGATAAACTGCCAGTCGATAGTTAAAATTGTTACTTATTATAACTTATCTTTGTCATGACTTAATTTTATTCTAACTTCCATTGATAAAGTATAGTTATATATTGTCCTTCTTTGCAAGAAAAAATAAGAAGGAAGTCCCAATTAAAAAATATAGTTATTTTTTTTATCAAATAATAATCATTTTGTAAATAGTTAGATTTTTCATTTGATTATGGCTGGTTGGCTAATTAACAAGAAAAAATGTTTTGAGTTTAATAAGTGTATTAAATCTTTTTCATACTTCCAGCTATTCTTAATTCCAAGAGTCGAAAGACTCTTTTTTTTATTCTCCGCTAGCAAATTATTTTTTTTTCATGCGTTATTTTAATAAGTGGACAAATGGAGTTTTTAAATGATTGATATTAAAGTTACTGATAATTTGAGTAACAATAATGTTTTGGTTACAGAAAAATCCTATGATAATAATTCTGTAAATAAAGAACGTTTTTATGTCGTAAAAAATGATAAATCGGATGATTTTGTAAAAAAAAGAAAAAATTTAGATTCAGGAAACAATTTTAAAAAAATAGGGGCAATGGTTGTATCTGTTATAACAGGCGGGGTTGTTGCAAAAAAACTAAAAGGCGGAATTGCATGGAAATTGTGCGGGGGAATGCTTGCAGGAGTCGGTTTAAATACAATTTTAAAGTATACAGATAAAACAATAAATAAATCTTTGCAAAATAATTTAAAAAAGAAGTATAGTGTAGAAGAAATTACGAACGACAAAGACAGATTGTCTGAAGTTTTATAAAAATAATAGTTAAAAAGGACTGTCCAATGACAGTCCTTTTTAATTGCCGATGGTCGGGGTCGAACCGACACGTTGTTGCCAACACCAGATTTTGAGTCTGGCACGTCTACCAATTCCATCACATCGGCTTATTTAGTTTTCATATCAGAATACCTGATGTGTTAAGAATATCAAAAAAATATAAAAATTTCAAATATAATTTTTACTTTTTGAAAAATATCATTAAAGAATATATAGAATATGGTTTGATGAAATTTAATAATAAGGAAAAATGATTTTATGAAAAAACTTTTTGGAATGATTTTACTTATAGTAATGAGTTATACAACAGCAAATGCAACCGTTATGCAGGCCGGTATAAGTGCTAATGAAACCGTAAAAAATTATTGTACGGTTATTGACAAATTTTCCAGAAAGCCTGTTCCAAATGCAAAAATAACAATTCCTTCAAAAAATTATACCGCTTATTCTGACATAAACGGACATTTTGAAATAAAAACTCCTATTAATTCTCAAACAATTCTCGCAGTTGAGAAAAATAATTACAAACCGTTTTCCATGACTATAAACCGTGGAGATAATATAAGACCTATTGTTGTTGAAATCGAAAAAGCAAACAGTTTTGATATAACTGTAGACTCTAAATTGTGTCATTTAGGCGACAATAACTATTCTGTTTATTCTGCAAATTCCGGAGAGTTTAAAGGAACTGCCGTAGGCTCGATATATAATAAAAAATTTTTTATATCAGGTGTAAATTCTTCTAAACCGCACTATCTTGTTATAGGCTCTATTATTGGAATCGATACTCCTGAGGCTCGTAGAGTAGGACAAAGCAGCGTAACAACTTCGTTCGCAACCCCTCCGATAGTTTATTTGAACGGGCAAAAAATAGCGGTTATTAATGTGAATGGCGATAACCAAAAAATTAAACTCCCGAAAGAACTTATAAAATGGAATCAAAACAATATTATAACGATAAAAGCCGGTATAAATTTAATGCAGACTACTCGTGTAGATTTTGATGATATTGAGTTTATGAATTTGAGTATTGAATCAGGTTATGACTCAACTCAGCGAATTTCAAACCGATACCATTCAGGATATTAATAATCATTTCGCCCTTTTGATTTTAAGTATTCTCTAATTTGAACTAATGCACCCTGAATAATACGTGTGATACGAGAAGGGGAAAGTCCAATCATAGTAGCAATATCTTTTGCTTGCATATTACGATAGAATCTATATTCAACGACAGTTCTTTCTTTCTGAGGTAAATTAGCAATTGCTTCTTTGATAAGACGGCTCATTTCGACAATTTCAGCATTTTCGTCAGGCATAGCATGGGGATCTTTAATAAAATCAAACGGGGAGTCGTTATCGCTGGCTGCAGCAGCAAGGCTGTCAATTGACAAAATTGCTTCGTATACCGCTTCTTTAACCTTATTAGGACTATCAGGCGATTCTTCGCCATCGTTTTCGGAGTCAGTTTTATGTTTCATTGAATACCATTTGTATCTGTGGCGTAATTCATTACGAATAGCCCATTTAACGGCAGTACCCATATAAGCATCGTTATATTTTTGTAACTGCTCCTCTGTTTTACCTTTTATCATTGCTTGCACGGCAATAATACCAATACTTACCAACTCTTCATATTCAATCATGTGATTAGGAACACGGCGTTGTTCAATCTTGGCAACCTTTTGCACAATGCTCACATACTGTTTTAATAGACTCTGTTTATCCATGTGTAATTAATGCTTAAATATTGTCTAATTAATATTACCTTGATTTTGTTTATTTTTCAAGTTGTAAACATAAAGTAGTATTTCTGCAACGGCTTTGAATAATTCGGGAGGAATTTGCTGTCCTATTTCAACCATTCTGTACAAAGCCCTTGCTACAGGTGGGTTTTCAATAACAGGTACATTATTTTCTTCGGCGATTTTGAGAATTTCTTGAGCGATTAATTCTGCACCTTTCATTAGCATGGTCGGGGACATCATAGTTTGTGCATCATATTTTAAAGCACATGCCACGTGGGTGGGATTACGGACAACAAAATCTGCTTCCGCAACAGAATCCATTGCCCCACGTTGTAACATTTGCATACGTCTTTGACGTAATGCAGCCTTTACATGCGGATCTCCTTCTTGGTTTTTGTATTCATCTTTTATCTCTTTGAAAGACATTTTTTGGTCTTTCATAAATTTCCATCTCGTTACTCCGTAGTCTGCAACAGCGATAATAAAGAATGCAAGGCATGCTTTATAAATAAAATCTTTCATCAAACTTGCAAATTCATTCATAACTGCGAAGTTGTTATCTATCGCCGCAAGCATCAGAATCCCTTTTAGGTGTGCAGAATATACTGTCCAACCGACTAAACCTAATATACAAACTTTTAAAATATTTTTGAATAGTTCAAACAAGGTTTTTATTGAAAATATATTTTTAAAGTATTTAGAAGGATTGAGTTTATCAAGTTTCGGTATAAGCGGTGCGATTGCAACAAGCGGCCCGACTTGTATAAAATCTCCAAGTGCTGCTATAAACGCTGCCACAATAAGTGTTAATCCTATGATTGCTATAGTAGGAACAACGGCGGATGAAAATATATAGGTATACCCAATCGCCTCAACATGTTGATTAGGAATTTGAGAATAAAGATTTTTAAATAATCCGCATATTAAATTCCAACTGATAGGTGCCATTAGCAAAATAAAAGAGAAAACAACGAGCAAAGATATTGCAGTTGATACGTCTTTTGACTTAACAACTTGCCCTTCTTTTCTTGCTCTTTGCAGTTTTTGAGGGGTTGCCTCAAACTGCTTGTCTTCATCTCCCATTTGTGACAGCCTTTCGTTTGCTCATATTATAACATTAATTTATTGTGCTAAAAATAATTTTATAATTGAGTATTATTTTATTTAATTGAGTCGAATATTTTTTCAAATTCAGGGAATGAAATTTTTACCCATTCAAATTCTTTTATAAGAATTTCATTGTCACATAACAAGCCTGCAACATAGTATGTCATTGCCAGTCTGTGATCATGAAAAACGTCAAGTTCTTTTCCACCGATTAAGTTCGTTTTACCATTGATTATAAATCCGTCATTTTGTTCTTCAATCTCAGCCCCGATAGAGTTTAGCCCGTTAGTAACGGTAGAAATTCTATCTGATTCTTTTTTCCTTAAGTCTTGTGCATCAGAAATTACAGTTGTACCTGTTGCCTGAGTTGCCATTAAAGCAATTACAGGAAGTTCATCTATCAATCTTGGAATATCATCTCCTTTAATATTGCAGCCTTGCAAATCTGAATATTTAACTCTGATATCTCCGATTTTTTCTCCTGATGAAATTCTTTCATCAAGAATTTCAATAAAACCTCCCATTCGCTTGACTATATCAATAATTCCTGTTCTTGTCGGATTTAATCCGACATTTTTTATAATCAAATCTGAATTTGGAATTATAAGAGCAGCCACTATAAAATATGCAGCAGAAGATATATCTCCGGCTATATTTATAACTTTGGGTTCAAGTTCTGATTTTTGAATTTTTACAGTGCAATCGTTTTCTTCAATAGGAACACCCATATATTGAAGCATAATCTCTGTGTGGTTTCTTGACTTGTAAGGTTCGGTAATTGTTGTAATCCCTTCTGCATTTAATCCTGCAAGAAGAATACATGATTTTACTTGTGCTGAAGCGATAGGGGATTTATAGTCAATTCCGTGGAGAGGGCATCCTGTTATTTCCAGCGGGGCTTTATATTCGTTAGAATTTATTTTTGCCCCCATTTGTTCAAGGGGTAATATTACACGTTTCATCGGTCTTTTTGATAAACTTTCGTCCCCATATAAGGTTGAGTTAAAACCTTGTCCTGCTAATATACCGGAACATAATCTCATAGTGGTTCCTGAATTCCCGCAGTTTAATGGAGTATTTGGAACTGATAAATGACCTGTTGAGAATATTTCCAAACTATGTTCGTTAATTTGAGTTATTTCAACTCCTAAATCTTGAAAAAGTTTCATTGTAGATAAGCAGTCTGCTCCATTGGAAAAGTTATTTATTAAACTTCTGCCCTTTGCCAGAGAAGAAAACATTATCGAACGATGTGATATTGATTTATCAGGAGGAATTATTATTGTTCCTGTCAATCCTTTTGTTATTTTTTTTACAACCTTATCCACAAAAACCCCATAAATATTTAGTTTACAATACTGTCTGTTTCATTAAAAATAACCATATAAAAATCAGGATGTGTCATGTGTGGGTTATTTTTCATGAATTTTTTTACATTAAACTTTTCAAGATATTTATCCAGTTTAGCAACAACTTTTTCTCTGTCTGCATTTGCTGCTTTTAATTTGTTAACATAATCAACAGTCATTGCCCAGACTTCTTCTTCGGTCAACTCAGGTCTGCCGCCTATTCTAACTTCATCCGGTTCTTCTTTTTCAAGATATTTTTTTTCTTCCTTTTTCTGTTCTTTTTCCTTTTTATGATTTCCGTCGTCACTGGAATTAGAACTTTCAACTGATTGTTGTTCCGCTGAACGGAAGAAATTGTTTATAAAATTAAACATTGCACTCTCCCATAGGATTACCGTTTTATTATATAGATTTTTTTTATATTAATCAACGTATTAATAAAGAAAAAACGCTTTTCGGTCGAATAAGCGTTTCTTGTTATTTATCGGAGAAAATTATGAAATTTAAATTAAACCTAATTTTAACTTGTTGTACATAGCAACTAAGTCACTACCGGTAGCAAAAGGCACTGCTTGTTGTGCAGCCTGAGCAGATTGTGCACCTGCAAATGCCTTAAGTTGTTCATTTCCGGTCTGATTGTGTTGAAGTGCGTTTTGTTGTTCAAGACCTTGTGGTTGCTGTATTTGTTGAGATTGATTAATTCCGTCTACTTTTTCAGCCTTATTTGGATCTTGAACTTGTTGCGGTTGTTGTGTTCCTGCTTGTGCAGTTTGAACTTGTGTTGACGCTTGTTCTTGTAAGCGTTCTTGTATTGCTTTTCTGATTTCTTGTTCTTTTACATTAATTTTGTTTTGGGCTTGAGTTTCTGTTCTTACAGACTTTTCATCAATCCCCAATTCTTTTAATTTTTGGCGTGTTTCAGGCTTTATAGGATCTGATGGTGCCATCCCAAAGTTAAAACTATTTGCCCCGTTTATTGCATTTATTGACATATCGTACCCCTATCAAGTCTAAATGATTACTCTTTATATGACGGTCTTTTTTATGCAAATCTTTAGTTTTTTATCTTATTTATTTACAAAAGTTAACAATAAAATTTTTTATAACAAAATTTTTTATTTTGAGGTATTTTAAATTTAGGGTAATAACAGGAGAATAAAATATGTCAATTATTGCAATAGGAAATGATAGAGTTCATTTTTCAGAAAATACAAAAACTTGTCCGGGAAAATCTATTAGTGAAATATATAACCACCAGAGCGTGATTAATAATTATGCAAAATCAAAAGGTGTAAATGTCAGATTCTTCGACCCTCGAGAATTGCTTGAAGGAGATGAGTTTGTTTCTCCTGTGATAGAAGATAGAATGGCTAATTCCGTCGGAGTAGAAGTAACTAAAAAACGTTTATTTAAGCCGGATATCAAAAAAACAGGTTGGGTTAAGTATTTCGGCAGAAAAAATGAAAAACCTTTTATTAGAGCGATGTATGAACAGATTCAATCTATGTGCGGAGATAAATCTCCAATAGTTCAACATAAAGCAGATACTATTAACAGATTGATAAAAGCAGGCAAAATTGTTAAATAATTATTTGTTGGAACCTGAAATCATTTCGTATATTTTTTTGAAATGATTGTATTTTTCAGTTTCTTCATTATCAAGTTCAAAAACAAGCATGTTATCCCATGCTTGTTTTATTATTCCAATATCTTTTGTTCTTGAGGCATAATCTAAAAAGTTTCTTGTATAGAATTTATCATGGGGGGATAATTCTATTGATTTTTTATATAAAGATACTGTTATATCTTGTTCGCTTGTAGTCGAATACAAGTTTGCAAGTGAATAAAAATCATCTGAGGTTGTTGCAAATTCTTGTGCGGCAGTAAGCGTTTTTAAAAGATTTTTTTTATCAGATAGTTGTTGATATAACGTCGCAAGTGCGACAAGAACATTAAATTTGTTATTAGTCACAGAAAGTAGTTGTTTCAAAACATCTATTTCTTCTTTATACATATTTTTTTGATGATATTCATTTGCTTTGATAATATAATCTGATTCAAAATCAACCATATATACAGGCATATATCCTATAGAGTAGGTATCATTTTTATTTATCCAAATATTTATTAATCTCTCTCCTACAAATCCTGCCATTCTCAGATATTGTGGTTGAGTCCAACCTCCTATGATATCCCCTGTTTTTGATAAAATATCAAATTCCCATTCTAAAAATTCTTTTAAAATATTTCGTTTCATAATGTACATATTGTAACAGTGGATTTTTTCCTGAGCAAAAGTTTTGTCTACAGATGGGATGTATTCGGGATAATATTTTTTTATTATTGATTTTAGGCTGTCCAAGAGATTATTTTTATGTTCTGTTTTAAATTGTTCATACATATTGTAATGTGGTTCATCCTCTCGTAACAAAGGATTTACTGTATTAGCATAAAGATAAACAGAACATGGCAGAATAATGTCATAATTTAAAGAAGGTAGTTTCAAATTATTAAAAAAGTTTGTAGAATTAGAATATGATAATCCGAATATAGAAGGGTAATTATCAGAGGAGATGTTATTTATATCGGGTAATCTTCGATAATGACAAAATCCGATATAATCTTCATTACATTTTTCAAGATAATTTTTTAATACCCAATAATGCCCTGTAAGTTCGCAATAGTATGGATTTAATTCAGAAATATTATCTCCTGTGTTATCAGAGATTGCAAAGTCAAGTTTTTCAATACTGTTTGATGTTCCGACCTGTATTGGTTGGAATATTTCTGATTTATAACAAGGTGTGTTTTTATGGTATGAAAGAAATATTTTCATTTTATTATTCATTGTTGTAAAAATTCTTTATTTATTTCAGTAGTAACATCTTTTATTAGTGTAGTCCAATCATTTTCTTTTTCACATTGGAAAGGTTTAACTGAGTCGTACCATTGAACATTATCTTTTGATAAATCAAACCATCTGTAATTCGGATATTTGTTAAAGAGTCCGTATGTTTTTGCTCCGATTGCACCGGCAAGGTTCAAAATAACATTATCAGATGTAACTATTAAATCAAGTCCTGCGATTGCGTTTGCTGTGTCCGTAAAATCGTTAAATCTTTTCCCCAAATCTATTATGGAAATGTTTTCAGGAAGTGAGTCAAGTTGTTTTGCAGATTCCCCAACTTGAAGCGAATACAATTGAATTTTTGGATTTTTTGCGATATCGAAAAACTCTTTAAGTTCAATATCTCTGCCGTTATAATTTGCAGTTGTATCCCCATTATATGCTATTCCGATATTTATTTTTGTTTTATCGAAATGAGTAGGATTAATTGCAGTAATGTAGGAATTTGTGTATGGTATGAAATGAGTATCGACCCCAAGTGGATATGGCATATCCATTAACGGCATATGTACAAAGTTTTCCGAAGGATATTTATTTATAAACTCTTTAATATCCCCAAGAATTTCAATCCCATCAGATAACAATTTGGAAGATTTAAACAAATTAACAAGTTGAGGCTGCACTATAAGTACTGTTTTTTTTGCATATTGTTTAATTAACGGCAAGAATCTTCCATACATTATCGAATCTCCAAACCCTTCTTCATAATGTATTACTAATGTTTTATCAGAGATGTCGGATTCATAATTCCACCTGTTAGTGCCGTTTAATATTCCTTTAGGATATCCTATAGGATAGTCGTCAAGTTCAACCCTTTCTATAAAATATTTATATCCTTCTTGTAATTTACCCCAACTCATTAAGTATAATCCGTAATTTAAAGAATGTCTCGGGGTTGGCATAATATTTATAAGTTTTGGGTAAAATTCTTTTATTTTTTCAATATCATGACGTTTCTCATACGCTGTTAATAAACTCTTTACGATTGTGCCGTCATTTGGTTTGAGTTCGTAGGCTTTTTTATATGCGTTCAATTGTTTTTCATTAGAAACTTCATCATTAATTTTGCCGTAGCAATGTCCGAGAGAGGTATAAGCATTTGGATTTGTACTGTCAATTTCAATATACTTTTCGAAATATTCTATTGCTTTATATGGAATATTAACAGCCGTGTAATAAAAATTAGCAATAGCGTGATATGTTACTTTTTTGTTTGTAGAAACTTGTTCATAAATTGGGATTAGTTCTTGTGCCATTTCAGGTCTGTTTAATTTTGCCAGAGTATGAGCCAGTTTAAAAAAATCAGTCGGAAGGTACGTTATAATATGCATTAAAATGTAATATACAATAAGAGCATCCAGCCATGCATCTTTTGACCAAATATCATCAGCCATATCTCTGACATTCTCTTTGTATTCAATATTATCCGAATTTGCTATCTTTTGAATGTTTTCAAAAGGAAATTCGTAAGGGGCAATGGCTTCTTCAGGATTGGGCTGGTTATTAATTTCTTCCCATATAACAGATTCAAGTTTGTCGTATATATCTTTTGGAATTCGTGTTTCTATGGGCTCTATAGATATTAGTTTTCTTGGTTCCAATCTCAATCCCTCAATGTTATATAATTAATCTTTTAGTTGAAAAACACATTTAGAACAGTGTGCTTTTGGTTGTAACACCAGATTATCTTCTAAGTCATATAGTTTTGCTATTCTAACGATTAATGGTTCTCCGCACTTAGGGCAAGGGATATCTTTTTCATGATTTAAAATTCTATGGCGAATTTCCATAATAGTATCATCACTTACAACGATATCTTTGTATCCTCTTTCAAGAGCAATAAGTTCTTCAGGTTGACATCTTAGTGCTTTTGCCAGTTTTTGTCTGACAGTCACGGGAAGGAATAAATCCTTCCCTGACTCAATATCTTCTATTACGGATAAATCAATATTTGCTTTTATTGATAACCCCTTGGCAGACATTCCTAAATTATCCCGAGTTTGTTGAACGAAAGATGCGAGCGTATCCATTAGTTTTTTAACCTTTCGTTTATACTCGATTCATATGGTAGATTTTGTATTCTGCCGGCATTAATTTATTCATAGTGATTTCATTCATAGGTTCTTGAAGTCTTTCTTCAATATAGTCCTCTCCGTTGTATTTGTATTCTGAAATTAGTTGACAATCACAAGGTAAAACGATTGTCTTATCAAAGACTTCACGACCTTCTCTAATTTCTGTATAAGATTTATCGCCTTCTTCAACAAGGAATTTTTCAGTCGGAGAAGAATAGTTCGCCATAATTAGCAGTGCATCTTTTGATTCGGTCTTAGAAATTTGCCAAGCAACAAAACCATCGTCATCTTGTCTAATAATATGTGCTTCTCCATCAGTTATAATGTCACAATTTTTGACAAATCTGTCGATAGCATCAAATCTTTTGAAGAATTCTTCATCAGAGTTTCTTGACATAGCAATTTCAGAACCGATTGCCGCTTCAATGCCACGTTCTGTGTATGATTCATCTCCGTCAATATATAACATTGAACGCTGTGCGTTTTTACCCCCCGGTAAGAATTTGTATTTAAACCATTTGAATAATGCTCCGTCACGACCGAGTTGTGCAGGATATCTGTCAATGGCTGCAAATTCACCGTCTTGATTATTATATGTTTTTAGAATTGACAATGGCGTTTTGTTTGAAGGTAATTCAATATTGTAGTTTGACAATCTTAAATTATCTTCAACGATTGTTTCAGGATTTTTAAAACTTTGAGAAACGATATCGTTACCCCATAATAAATCGAATCCCATATCTTTGTGATATTCTTTGTAAAAATTATCCCAAAGCATATATTCTGCCAATGTTGCAAAATATAATACATTTTCTTTCATTTCAGAGTTGAGTTTCCCTAAAACATGTCTTGGTGCACGATAACTGATAGGAACTCCGTCTTTTTCCGAAACATCATCCACAATGTGGTCAATATGGTCAACTCTAAATCCATCAAAGTTGAAATAAGATTGAAGTTTTTTCATATAATTTATGAAGAACACTACAACATCGTGGTTTTCTTTTCCGTTTTCAAGTTGAACGAAATAGTAAGGTGTTTGACAATCAAGGTTAGCAAACTCGGAAACATCCTGACCTTTGTAATCATAGTGTTTGAATATAGGGAAGGATGCACATTCACTCATTCTGTCGAATACAGGAACTCCGGAAGAACACCACGCACCACCCGGTGCAGGCCACATCCCTTCGTGAATTAATGCTCCGATGATTACTCCTTGATTTTCAATATCATTTTCATCAAGTTTTTTATTTGTTCCGGTTACTTCTGAGATTATACCTCTTACTTTCTTGACAAGTTTATCTTGAATGCTTTTTTCAAGCATTTTTTCTGATAAAAATTTCTTATCTTCAATTAATGCTTCATCAAGTTTATCGTATATTTCTCTGTAATAATCGGTTAAAGTTGCCGAACCTGTTCTCATTGAAGTTTTATAAATTTCTTTAACGAGTTGAATATCATCGTGATTGATTTCAGGTTCCATTTCAGAAGCCACTCTGTCAATTGCTTTATCAAGTTCTTCAGTCAATCCGTTGATATCATACCATCTTGCAATAAACGGATTTGCGAGAACTGCTTTTGAAAATCTTCCTGTTTGAGGAAGTACATCATATATTACAGGGTGTCCTGCAAGTTGTGCAAAGTTAATAAAAGTTCTGACTTGTTCTGTAGCATCAGCACCGGTTAACTCTTTTAATCTGATATCTTCTAATGCAGGACTTGCATCTGATGATGTTGGTAAATATGCACAACCAAAATCACGAGGATGAAACGGTATTAAATAAACTGTTGTATTAAATATGCCTGCTTGGAGATTTCCTGTCGGTAAAATAGCGAGTTGCCTTAACCAGTTAATCATTTTCCCTGTGTATTCCGCTGAATTATCGCCTAAGCCTGCCAAGTTTATTAATTTTATGTCATGACCTTCTTTTTGTATCCATTTAGAATTTGTTACGTTATTTCTTGCCAATACGCTTGAATTTCCAAACTTTAATTCTCCGTTGATTAAGACTCCGTTTTGTTTCCATTTTTCTTCAACCGCAAGAATTACTTCTGCATCAGAAAGTTCTGAGCATGCTTTTGAATATGAATAAGGAATATACCCATATTTGTCCATTAAATCAAGAATATAATTTCTTCTTTCGTCTGAAATTGAGTCTGTTTTGTAAATAGTTTTTAATTGTGTGTAAAAATCATTAACTGCTTGCTGACGATTAGAGTCAGTCTTTTTTTTAAATAAAAAATCTAACATAATAACGCAACTCCTTTTTTTTTGAATAGTAGCATATAAATAGGATATAAACAAGTTTATTAATATAAGAGAGTATACTATTCATAAGAAATCTTAAAATCTATCTCTTGTTTGAAATTTATATTATAATGTCTGGTATGGAAATCTTAAATAAGTTTGAAAGTATTGATGAAGATGTAGCATTAGGCATGGGTTTTTTTGATGGGGTTCATATAGGGCATCGAAAATTGATTTGTGATTTAGTATCGACATCTAAAGTTAACGAATTAAAAACAGTTCTTCTTACTTTTAAAAATTCCCCTGCTGAATTATTTTATAGTGATGTAAAGTATATTACATTAAATTCAGAAAGAGAAAAACTTATTGAATCTTTCGGTATTGATTATATGGTCGAACTTGATTTTAATGACAATTTAAAAAAAATCTCTGCCGAGGATTATTTAAGAAAAGTTTGTAATTTTTATAAACCTAAGTATATTTATTCCGGATTTAATCATACATTTGGATTTAATAAACTTGGAAATTCTTCTTTTTTGAGTCAAAAATCAAAAATATACGGATATGAATTTGTTGAAATTCCGCCTATAAAATTTGAAGAAAAAACGGTTAGTTCTACGTATATAAGAGAACTGTTAAAAAGCGGAAATGTAAAAACAGCAAATAATCTTTTAATTGAACCGTTTTCAATAAGCGGAAAAGTTATAAAAGGAAATCAATTAGGCAGAACAATAGGGTTTCCGACTGCAAATATAGATTACCCTGAGAAAAAAGCAGAAATTCCATACGGAGTATATTGTGCTGAGGTTAAATATATGGACAACCATTATCGTGGTATGTTAAATTACGGTGTAAAACCTACTGTTAAAAACGGGAAAAATAATCCTGTCGCAGAAGTTTATATTATTGATTTTGACAAAGATATATATGGAGAAACAATTAAAATATCTGTTTTAGATAAAATTAGAAATGAAAAGAAGTTTGAGTCACTGGAAGATTTAAAAAACCAAATAGAGAAGGATTTAATGAAATGTTGAAGGTTGTAATTATCGGATATGGAGAAATGTTTAATAACATGATTGCCGGAACTCTTGATTCAGGAGCAAAAATTGTCGGTGTTTTTAGACACGACAGAGTAAAATATCCGAGATTTATTCGATGGATAAAAGACAGAATTAATCCGGATACGGATTATAATTACATTCAAAGTTATAAGTTAAAAGAGATTAAAGCAACCAGTGCAAATAGTGCTTCTTTCAGAAAACAATTGTTAAAATTAAATCCGGATATAATGATTGTTGCATCGTGGAGTGAAAAATTAGAAAAACAAACTTATGATATGCCAAAGACAGCAACTTTAAATATACATCCGTCATTACTTCCAAAATATAGAGGTCCGAACCCTTATGTGCGTGTTATACAAAATAAAGAAAAGAAATCAGGTGTAACAATTCATCTGGTTGATTCCGGTTTAGACACAGGTGCGATACTAGATCAAAGGGAGGTTGAGGTTTTACCTACAGATACAGGAAAAGAATTGAAATCAAAGACAGCATTAGTAGCACGTGGAGCAATTTGTGAGTTGCTTCAAAAAATGTCGGAAGATGTTGTTTTTCCGGTTATGCAAAAGGAAGATGCGGCGACATATTATTCAAATGATTTTAATACAGATATAGATTTTTCAAATAATATTGAAGATATTATTGCCCAAATCAGGGCTATTCATCCGTGGGGGAAATGTTATTTTTATCATAAAGGAGTTCCGATTTCTCCAAATCCGTACAGATTGACTGTTATAGATTCGGAAATAGATGGATATGGTATCGGAGAAGTTGTATCAACCGATTATAAAGATAAGAGTATTACTGTGGTTTGTCCCCACGGGAAATTATTGAGAATGGGCGGTTTATCTTTGTATGGCAAATACAGACGATTTTTAACAAAAGGATATATAAGAAGGGCTGTCAAAATTGGGGATAAGTTAGATTAGCGTGTATTAACCTTCTTGTTGATATGCCCATGCTGAGTGGTTATGTATACTTTCAATAGATTCACACTCAACTTCAAAGTGGTCTATGATAGGGTTTTCCCTTAATTTAAGGACAACATCTCTTAATACGTCTTCCACGAATTTAGGGTTTTCATAAGCGTGTTCTGTTACAAATTTTTCATCTTCTCGCTTTAAAAGAGAATAAAGTCCGCAAGAAGAACAATTTTCAATCATTTCAACTAAATCTTCAATCCAAATATGAGCATCATCGTCATATTTTACTTTAACAGATACAATGGCTCTTTGATTATGAGCCCCATATTGCGAGATTTCTTTTGAACAAGGACATAGTGTTGTAACAGGAACTTTTACACCAAGTATGAATTCGTATTCTTCATCATCTTCTCCGTAGTTATTTAATATTCCTTCAAAAGAACAATCATAACACATAGGAGATTTGATACCTGTAACCGGAGATTTTTTATCAATAAAATATTTGAATTTGAATTTAAGATATCCTGATTTTGCACTAAGTCGTTCAACGACATCAGTAACACAGCCCTGAATATCAACTCCGAGCAAATTATCTTTTTCTTTCCATTCATTAAGAACTTCTACAAATCTGGACATGTGCGTACCTTTGTAGTGTGCAGGTAAACTCACACTAACTTTAGCATTCGCACATACAACCTGATTGTCTTCATCTTTACGTTGAATTACTAACGGTATATCAAAATCTTTTATACCGACTTTTTGTATTTCAATTCCTCTTGTATCTTTTGAGTTTTGAATATCCTTCATTTGTAACCTCTGATTAGAGAATATCATAAACAGATTAAGTATTAAAGGAAAATTATGTGAATTTATATTGTGTAATACATTATGTTTCAAGTTTTCTTAACATATTTGACCGTTCAAATTATTAAGATATTATGTATATGGGAGAGTGTATATGAAGTTATTATTGATAAACGGACCAAATCTAAATATGTTAGGGATAAGAGAGCCTGAAAAATATGGTAATATTTCTCTTTCAGATATAGAAGAAACAATCAAAACATTGGGTAAAGAATATGGTGCTGAGGTAGATTGCTACCAATCAAATCATGAGGGAGAAATTGTAGACAAAATACAATCTGCTCTGGGTAGTTATGAAGGGCTTATTGTAAATGCCGGCGGATTAACACATACAAGTGTGTCAATCAGAGATGCTATTTCGGCAGTGAATATTCCGACAGTAGAGGTTCATATGACAAATATTCACGCAAGAGAAGAATTTCGCCATACATCAATGATTTCAGGTGTAAGCATTGCTCAAGTCGTAGGTTTTGGGGTGAATTCGTATAAGTTTGCTTTATATGGACTTGTAGAATATTTAAAGAATAGAGAATAGTTTAGTGAAAAATATATGCAAAATATTATTAGTTTTATTTATGTTTCTGGTTTCGGCAACATATTTGTATGCCGCTGAACCTATTGAGTTAAAGGCTGATATGCCTATAACAGAAGGGGCTTCTTTAAGTTTAGAAGATTGCATAGAGATTGCTTTAAAAAGAAGTCCTGCAATAAAAGATATGAGATATAATTGGCAGAGAGCAAAACATAATGTAAGCATAGCAAAATCTGCCTATTTTCCGACAATATCCGCAGGGGCCGGGTATGGTCAAGGTTATAATTCTTCAAGAAGAATGATGCATTCTACAAGAACACTTCCCAGTGTTGATGCAAGATTAAAAGAAATGATATGGAACTTTGGAAAGACAAATGCGAATATACGTATGGAAAAGTTCTATAAAATTGCAGCGGAACACGATTTTAATCAGGAAGTAATAAATACAATTTTTAATGTTAAAGTTAAATATTATGCTGTGTTGGCGGCAAAAGCACACGTTGAAGTTGAAAAAGCAAATGTTCAAATAAACGAGAGAGGGTATCAAAGAACAAAAGCATATTTTGATGAAGGTATTCGTTCAAAGATTGATGTTGTCAATGCTGAAGTTTATTTGAGTGATTCCAAAATAACTTTGGTTCAGGCAGAAAACGATTATCAAAATGCAATTATTGCTTTAAATAATGCAATGTATGTTGCATCTGCTCCTGAATATACTATTAAAAATACGGATACCTTTAATTTTCAATATGATTATTTGCCGGTTGATTTGATTAAAATGACTAAGTATAGCGATATAAGCAATTTACCGGATGCAGTTTATAATGCACAGTCTGTACCTGCTCAAGATAAGAAGGAAAGACTTAAAGATTATGTGTTTGTACGATATCCTTATTCATTTGAAGAATCTTTAAAATTTGCTTATGAAAACAGATATGATTTAAAATCATTAGAAGCAACAAAAAATGCAATGGAACAAGCATTATTATATACAAAGAGAGAGTACTATCCTGAATTATCGGCTTCTGTAGGATACGGATTTATAAAAAATAAAACAATGGATAATAATTCTTTTGATATTGCGGTGGATCTTACGTCGTCATTAAATCCAATGCAAACAAAACATAAAATTGATAATGCAAAAATTCAGGTTGAAATGGTTGAAAATGACATAAGAGAGTTAAAACAAAATATGTATTTTGACGTTGAACGTGCATATATTGATATGATATCTCTTGAAAAACAAATTCCGTTAAACGAAGTCAAGGTTCGTCAAACCTTAGAGAATTTAGAACTTGCCGACGGAAGATATGAAGTCGGACTCGGCGATTATATTGAAGTTCAAGATGCAAAGGTAAATTATAATAATGCTCAAAATACATATATAAGAACAATTTTTAACTATAATGTATCAAGAGCAACAATTGAAAAAGAAATTTCATTAGAAGAAATTAAGGTTAAATTAGAGGAAAATAATAATGACAGAAACTCAAAATAAGAAAAAATTTGTTTTTAATAAAAAGACAATAAGTGTTATAGCCCTTTTATTTATAGGGATATTTTTTATTGTTTCAAGAAATAGTCATAAGACCCAATATATAACTCAACCGGTTGAAAGGAGAACTATTACACAAGTTGTTGAAGCATCCGGTACCATTAATCCGGTAAACACCTTTAGTGTAGGTTCTACCGTTTCAGGGTTAGTAAATGCCGTTTATGCTGATTATAATTCTCAAGTAAAAAAAGGGCAACTGTTAGCAGAAATTGATCCGAGAACATTTCAGGAGACCGTTAATCAAAGTCAAGCCGCATTAAATGCTGCACAGGCAAATCTTCGTGATATGCAATCAAATGCTGATATGAGTTTGAAAACTTTAAACAGATATAGAAATCTTTATAAAAGGAACTTTGTTCCAAAAAGTGAACTTGATCAGGCAGAGAGTAATTATATTTCTGATGTTGAGAAGATAAAATCTGCACGTGCAGAAGTTGCCAGAGCACAATCACAATATAAAAATGCAATGATAAATCTTAGCTTCACAAAAATTATATCACCTGTTGACGGTGTAATTATTTCAAAAAATATAGAAGAAGGACAACCTGTTGCGGCAAGTTTTCAGGCTCCGGAACATTTTGTTATTGCACAAGATTTAAAGAAGATGCAGATAGAAGTAAATGTATCAGAAGCAGATATCGGAAGTGTAAAAGAAGGGCAAGAGGCAGAATATACTTTAGACGGATATCCTAACCAGGTATTTAAAGGGGTTGTTACTCAGGTAAGATTATCTCCGACAACAGTGTCTAATGTTGTTACATATTCTGTTATTGTCGGGGTCGATAATGAAGATTTAAAATTAAAACCGGGTATGACGGCAAATGTTTCTATTATCACATCAAAACATGAAGATGTTTTATGTGTCCCTAATATTGCATTGAAATTTACTCCTAATCCTGACGGTAAAAAATATGAAAAACAAGGTGTTTGGCTAATGATTAAACGTCAATTACACAGGTTTAATGTAGAAACAGGGTTGAGTGATGATTCTTATACTGAAATTATATCAACAGACATCCAAGAAGGAGATTTGGTTGTTGTAGGGATAAAAGGTGGTAAAAACAGTCGAAAAGTGTCAAAATCATCGGGCGGCGGCAGAGGAATGCGACCTCCGTTTTAATAGACACTAAACTTAAGGTAACCCTTTTATTAGTAGTGGAAAATAAAACGTTAAAAGTTACTAAAGTTGACACAAAATAGTTTTGCACATAATATCAAAATCTGATACTATATAAAGTAGAGATTATGTCATTGATAGAAGTTAAAAATTTAATAAAAACGTATCAAACAGGAGAAGAAAGTTTTAACGCTCTTAACGACGTGTCATTTTCTATTGAAGAAGGAGAATTTGTTTCCATAATGGGAACATCCGGATCCGGAAAGTCAACGTGTATGAATACTTTAGGGACTCTTGATACTCCTACCTCAGGGAGTTATTTTCTTGATGGAGTGGATGTGCTTTCTCTTTCATCGGAAGAATTATCAGAGATAAGAAATTTGAAAATAGGGTTTGTATTTCAAGGTTTCAACCTGATTCCAAGAACCTCTGCATTGGAAAATGTAGAATTACCGATGATTTATAAAGGTGTGCAGGAAGAAGAAAGGCATAAACGAGCAAAATATGCTCTTAAAATTGTCGGATTAGAAAACAGAGAAGATCATCTTCCTAACCAAATGTCCGGTGGTCAGCAGCAACGTGTTGCTATTGCAAGAGCCATTGTAAATGATGCTCCGTTAATATTAGCAGACGAGCCTACCGGGAATTTGGATACAAAAACAAGTATTGATGTTATGAACTTTTTTGTTGAACTCAATGAAAAATATAAAAAGACAATTGTTTTAGTTACTCACGAACCTGATATTGCTGAATACACAAAGCGTATTATCAGATTTAAGGATGGGAAAATAGTTTCCGACTTGCCTAAAGAGGAGTGGATTAAACAAAGGAATCGAGAAACATGATAGATTTTAAATCGACATTAAAAATAGCGATAAACTCTTTAAAAGTTAATAATATGCGAAGTATGTTAACGAGTTTGGGGATTATTATAGGGGTTAGTGCTGTTATAATAATGCTTGCAATCGGAACGGGTGCACAAGAAAAAGTTCAGCAAAATATGGAGTCCATGGGAAGTAATATATTAACTTTGAGAGGTGCTTCCGCTACTTCCGGCGGGGTTAGAATGGGTATGGGTTCGACCCCGACACTTACAACCAAAGATGCACATTCTATCAGACAAAACGCTCGAGGGGTTGATGCTCTTTCTCCTTGTTCTTCACAATCAAAACAAATTACTTATGGTAATCAAAACTGGGCTACAACTGTTTATGGAATTTATCCTGATTATTTATATGTCAAAAATTTTGAAATAGATAACGGCAGAAAATTTTCAATGGAAGATATCAGAAATGCCGCTAATATCGCAATTATCGGCAAAACTGTTGAAACAGAATTGTTTGGGGATGTTGATCCGATTGGTAAATCTATTAGAGTCGGAGGTGTTCCGTTTAAAATCATTGGAACACTTACTGCAAAAGGTCAATCAGGACCTTTTGATCAAGATGATTTAATATTTATTCCTTTGAGTACTGGTCAACGAAAAATTTTTGGTACAGAGTTCCCAAATACTGTTGATCAGATTGTTGTGAAATGTGTTGATGCGGAATCTATTGAATTGGCGATGGCTGATATAGATGAAATATTGATGAAACGACATAATATAATCGGAGAAAATCAAGCAAAAGATTATGAAATCAGAAATTCCGCAGAATTTCAAGAGAAAATGAAATCTACGGTTACAACATTTGCAATATTGTTAGCATCTATTGCATCTGTATCATTACTAGTCGGTGGCATAGGAATTATGAATATTATGTTGGTATCTGTTACAGAGAGAACCAAAGAAATTGGGATAAGAATGGCAATTGGTGCAAGAGCGTGGGATATACGCTGGCAATTTTTGATTGAGTCTTTTTTGTTGTCTATTATTGGAGGTTTGATTGGAGTGTTTGTCGGAGTAACCGGTTCACTTCTTGTCGGTGTCTTTGCTTCCGAAATGTCTGTTAAAATATCTTTGTTTTCAATATTTTTATCATTAGGCTTTTCTGGTTTGGTAGGTATTGGTTTTGGTTATTATCCTGCGTACAAAGCATCTCTACTAAAACCGATTGATGCTTTAAGGTATGAATAGCAAATTTATTTTTCACACTCGTTTTAATATATGTTATGAGAATAGGGTGTAATACATCAACCAAATTTTGTGCAAAGTTTGTAAATCATGCACTTATCAAAAAAAAGAACGATAAGGGTAAGTATGATGATGTAGTAGCATCATTTGTTGAATTTGATCCGGATAACGAGTCTGATTCCGATACATTACGTGAGGTTCAATATTATTGGCAAGATAATGGTCTTTTTGCTGATAGTATATGTTTTGATGCTTTTGCAATTTCTAAGGATGTTTTAGATAGAGATAAATATAAAATTTTTATTCTTACTACACAGAATAAAAATTATGAAAACTTAGATGATAAAAAAATTATTGGGCTCGTTGAGTTTTTAAATAACGAAGAAGATAGAAATTCAATAAATTATATACAAATAAATCCTGATAATATTTATGTATTGAATAAACCAATGTATAACCATATCGGGAAAGCAATGATTGATTCTCTAAAGTATAATTATTCTGATAAGCCTATAGTTTTAAATTCTACAAAATCTGCAAAGAAATTTTATGAGAAGAATGATTTCAAAATGATAAATAAAATACCGATACAGTATGAATGGAGACCTGATAATCCTGATAACAATTCAAATTCATTGGTTTTATTCGGGTAGTATATGAATTGAATAAAATTTTTAGATTAAGTCATTTAGAGTTGATAAAATTCTTTCGGTTGAATAATCACTTCCAATAATTCTAACATTATATAAACTTTCATCAGGAGCCCATTCTGGAATAGTGTGCTCTTGGAAAAATATCCCTATAGTTGGACAACCGACTGCATAACCTAAGTGCATTGTTCCGGTGTCAACACTTATTAAACAACGACATTGTTTAATAATATTCGCTAAATCATATATAGAGGTACTATTTGTTAAATCGACAAAGTTAAAGCAGCCTTTTTTCTTTAAATTATCAGCATAATTTCTTGCAACTTCTCCACTTCCTAAAAACAGTATAATCTTTTTTTGTTCGTGTAATGTATTGATTAATTTTATTGCATCTTCAACCGGCAAATCTTTAGTTATTGCTTTAGAAACGCAACACAATCCTATGATGTCATCATCTTTATAATTTTCAATTATTTTTTTTGCAATAAAATTTTCAGCAGGGTTTACTTTGTATTTTATAGGTAAGTTTTTTTCATTCTTATTTGCATAACCTTGAAACAAGTGAGCATTTACTTCTTGTGTTTTTATAATATTTGAATCGGCAGAAGGAATATTTGTTACCATAAATTTTATAAATATAGGTGGTTTAGAAACTATTTTTTTTGCACCGAGGAGTTTTGATACAATAATTCCTCTGGGATTACCATATATAACAAAAGAGGCATCAATTTTATTTCTGTATTTACATTGCATAACAAATTTTATGAGTCCTAAAAAACCTCGATGCTTATTATGTTTATCCATATATATAACATCGTCCACGTCTTTTTGATATTTTGCTGCTTCGACAAAAGGTTTATTTACCAAAAAAACTATTTTACAATTTGGATACTCTAATTTTAAATTTTGACATAGAGCGTTTGTTAATAAAACATCTCCAAAACAAGCCATATTAACAATTAAGAAGGTTTTTTCTTCGTTCAGTTGTCTGTTATCGTTCATATAGAAATTCCCTTTATTATAATATAAAGTTTCATGAAGTATATAAAAAGAGATTCTTGTTTGAAACAAAAATCTCTTTTAAAAAATGGTTGCGGGAGCTGGATTTGAACCAACGACCTCCGGGTTATGAGCCCGACGAGCTACCAGACTGCTCTATCCCGCGATATTATCGCTTACATATATATTATGTAACGCTAAACATGAAAAATCAATACCTTTATTAAGTCGGAGAATTTTTAATGGATTTTATCTACAATAATGTTGCAAATAATATCTATCAATTATCAATAAAATGTAACATTTTTATTACAAATTAGCAAAAAGATTTTATTCTATACATTTTATAATCAAATGGGAATTAAGAAAGAAAGGTTAGTTCATGATATCATCAGCCAATATATCGCCATCATTCGGTAAATCAAGAATGGATACTTTACAAGAAGTTAAAAGACAAAGATTAATGAATACAAAAGAAAGATTTGGTGCACAAGCGAGTGTCCTTTTAGGTTATTCAGCAGGGGTTGCTGCAATCAATAAATACACAAAAGGAAAAAGTTTTACTTGGAATAAATCAATAAACACCACAATAAATGATTTTGCGGTAAAACTACCTGAAAGATATGGTTTAAATTATGTGAAAGATGCTGCTAAAAAACTTTCTAAAACATCAGGCCGACAAAAATTAATCGGTGCAGCAACCATTGCTGCCGCTGCTGTGTTTGTTGCGGTTACAAATAAATTTGCGAAAAAATGCGGCAAATTAGAATACGAACAAAGAATTCTTGAAGGTAAAAAACCAGATTAGGTTATATATAGTTTTTATTAAGACCGTATTTTTAATACGGTCTTTTAGTTTGCAAGTTTTTTGGTTTGAAGTAAAATAATGTTGTTGGTTATATATTAAGGAGTAAAAAAATGAAAAAGATTTTAGTATCATTGTTCGTTTTGCTTGCTGTTTCAATACAGGTTAATGCTGCTACATGGTCTGCTAAAGACAGAGTTTCAACAGTAGGTAAACAAATACTTACAAAGAATAAAATTAATGCAAATATTACATTCAAAGTCGTAGAAGATGTTGCGGATAATTCCGACTCTGCAAAGACTAAAATAGTTAATATTAGTGAAAAAGATTTACAATATGCCGGAAATGATAATGAAGTGGCTGCTGTTATTGCAAATGAATTAGGTCATATCATTTGTTGTCATACAGATAAAGCAAAGATGAGAAATTTAATTTTGAACGGTAATAATACAACCACGGCAGAGCCTACTTTTGCTGATGATATTATATCTTCAAAAATTACGCAAAAAGAAAATGAAGAAGCAGACGTTACAGGGGTAAATTTAATGATTCCTGCAGGATATAATCCTTTAGCATTGATTGTATGGGTAACAAAACAACAGGGTTCTACAATGGATGTGCTAAAATCCAGACCTAACAATTTTGACAGAGCAATGGTTACGTTTAAATATTTAACTTATGCATACCCTTCAAAAGTTACTGCAGGTTATGGCTGTCAAGAGTATAGAATATTCTTGGCTTCTGCTGAACCGGTTATGAAAAAATTAACAAAAAGCAAAAGAAAACTTGCTAAGTTTAAAAAAGAACAACAAAAACTTATTCAACAAAGACAAATTGACTTAGAAAAATATAAAACAAATGGCGGTTTAAACAGTTGGGGGGTTACTTATGACTGGTTAACCAAAACAGAAGAAACTAAGTAAAGTTTATTTTTTATAAACAAACCCTCCCAATATTAGGGAGGGTTTGTATTAAGGATATTGTATTATGCAAAGAGATTTTCAATTCTATATTGTTCCGACACCTATAGGGAATATGAGTGATATTTCATATAGAACCGTTGAGGTGTTAAAAGATGTTGATATTATTGCCTGTGAGGATACAAGAACAACTCAAAATATATTAAATCATTATAATATCTCTACAAAAACTATTTCGTATCACAAGTATAATGAACAATCACGAGTTGAATTTTTTCTTGATTTGATTAAAGAAGGAAAGAAAATTGCACTGGTATCTGATGCTGGAACTCCAATGATATGTGATCCGGGTAGTGTATTGCTAAAATCTTTAAGAGAGAATAATGTTTCTGTTACGTCACTTCCTGGAGCGTGTGCAGTTACAACTTTTTTATCTCAAGTTCCAAGAGAGGATGAGACGTTTATATTTGTAGGGTTTTTCCCTAAAACTTCGCAAAAGGCAGAGGATTTGTTGTCAAAATATTTTGATACGAATCTGGTATTTTACGAATCTCCAAACAGAATATTGGATACATTAGATTTAATCAAAAAAATTCGAGGTAATGTGTGTGTCGCTCTGGGTAGAGAACTTACTAAACTTTTTGAAGAAATAATTGTAGATGATGTCGAAAATGTTATAGAACACTATAAAACCGGTATTAAAGGTGAAATTGTATGTATGGTTTACCCAAACAACAAATCAGATGATTTTGATATAAAATCAAAAATACTAAACCTTAAACAAAAAGGGTTTAAGTCAAAAGAAATCTCAACAATTCTATCTACCTTATATAATTTGAATAAAAATGATGTTTATAAATTAACAATGTAATATTCTCCTTTGCAAACTGTTATTTTAACGATACAATATAAATATGGGGTGTATTATATGATGAATTCAATAACAGACGAAAAATACATAGGAATACCAAGAGGAATGTCGTATTACGAACACTATCCGTTTTGGTTTGGTTTCTTTAGTGCATTAGGGATAAAAGTTATTTTATCTGGTAAAACAACAAAACAGACAGTTTCAAAAGGTGCTGCACTCGTTGTTACTGAAACATGCTTACCTATTAAAATTTTTGTCGGTCATGTTGTTGAATTATTAGAAAAAGGTGTAAAGCGTATCTTTGTACCGTCTATACAATCAATTGCTCCGAAAATATATAACTGTTCTAAAATCAGAGGACTTCCTGATTTAATCAGAAATATAATAAAAGAAGATTTTGAACTGATTGAGCCAACTATTGATAAATCGGAAAAAAATCAAGGTTTTTATGAATTGTTAAAAGGAAGTGTAAAATGCTTTGGCATTACTGATTTTGATGTTATAAGAAAAGCCTCAAAAGAAGGTTGGAAGTTATATAACAATTTTCATACAATGATGCGAAACGGTATATCCTATAAAGAAGCATTAAAAAATGCCTTAAACGGTAAAATTGTCCTAAATGAGGATGATTCGGATTATCCTGTTCATGTAGCATTAGTCGCACACGGATATGATGTGTTTGACGATCAGGCATCAATGAAGATATTTGATAAACTAAAAAAAATGGGCGTAAAAGTTTATTCGTCATGCCAGTTGACAGATGAACAGAAAATTGAAGGTTTGAATACCTTACATCAAAAAATGTACTGGGCAAATGAACTTGATATGACAGGAACAGCAGGTCATTACTTAAAAGATAACAATATTGACGGTATAATTACCGTAAATTCATTTGGATGCGGACCTGATTCACTGATGATAGAAAAAATAGTTCGCAAGGCAAAAGATTACAATAAGCCTTTATTATGTTTAACAATTGACGAACATACAGGGGAAGCAGGCTTTGTTACACGTCTTGAAGCATTTGTAGATATGTTATACAGAAAAAAACGTATCGTTCAAAAATCTGCAAAAAATATCGACTCGGCAAAATATACCCCTCAAACTAATATTTGTGAGAATATTATATCTTAAGATATTTGAGCCGATATTACTCTGTCTATTCCGGCAAGATCCTTTTCAATAAGGATATTTATGTATCCGTTTTTTTCAAAAGATAATTTTACTTGTTCGGATTCGTTAATGCCAAGTTCAAAAACAATAAAACCGTTTTTATTAAGGTGGTTTTTACCTTGCTCAATAATTTTTTCATAAAACTCGCATCCTGTCGAGTCATTTGTATATAATGCGGTTTTAGGCTCAAATTGAACTTCTTTTTGTAAGGTTGTTCCCTTTGGTATGTATGGCGGATTTGAAATTATCATATCATATTTCTTATTATCCAACTTTTCAAATAAATCAGATTGTATAAATTCAATCTTTTGAAACAGGTTCTCTGAATTTGTTTTTGCAATATTTAAGGCTTTTTCAGAAATATCAGTTGCAGTAACGCTGCATTTGCATCTTTCGGAAACCGTGCAAGCAATGCAGCCGCTTCCGGTACCAATATCGAGAATCGTTTTAAGACTGTTTTTGTTTATAATATTTATTGCGTTTGAAACAACTATCTCTGTTTCATCCCTCGGGATTAAGACAGACGGGGTTACTTTATATAAATTACCCATAAAATATGCACTTCCGATTATATATTGAATCGGTTGTCTTGTTTTTGCTCTTAATTCCGCTTTTTGCTTTACCACTTTCAACTTTTCGTAATCAAGGGGTTTACCCATAATAATATCTTTTGTACTATAATTACAAAAGTGTTCAATCAGCATTTTAACTTCTTTTGCAGATTCATTTGGTTCAATCCCCGCTGATACCAATATGGATACTATTTCCTGAATGTTCATCTATTATTCTCTCTATCTCATTTCTCATATCGAGTTTTGACATTTCCTCAATATTTTTCTTTTCTATATTATATTTTTTGCACAAACGTTCATAATAATAAAGTTGTTTTTTTGTGGGTGGTTCTTTTGACATTTTTACTTCTTGCAAAAATTTTCGTTTTTTCTTATCAAATTCTTTTTGTTTCTCTATTAACGGTGCTTGAGATTTTTTATAGTTATAATATTTTTTGCATGCTTTTAAATATTCTTTTGTTTCAGATATAAATGAATCTTCATACAGATAACTTTTAAGAAAAGGAAATCTCGAGGCATTTATCTTTAAATAGTATTCCTGTTCATCTGAAAATTCGTTATAAATTTCATCAATTGATAAATCAAGATGTTGCTTAACAAAAGAACGCAGAAAAGTACATACCATACTTTTCTGCGTTTTATCAAAATAGTTATATATTCTTTGTTTTGTTGAATACAATTTTGCCCCTATTTTAAATTATCACGAATCATATCCTGAATCGTAAATTTTTTCTGTGAGTGTCTGAATGCATGTAATTTTGACAATAAATCACTTTTTACAGGATTTGATTGATATACTTTATCTTCAATAGGTTCAATGTTTTCCCTTGATGTTTCAACATCATAATTTTCGTTAACAATAAGTTTCATTTTCTCGCTCTCTTTTGTCATTTGTTCCTCTGTGTATATATAAAGTATATCCTTTGAAAAAAATTGCTTTTTTTATATTCCTAATATTAAGTATTGTAACAAACTGAGAAAATCTGTCAAGGGGGTAAATGTTATAAATAGTGATGATAGATTGATGATTGAGTAAGTTTACAGATACTTATATAGCAAATAAATATTTCAAGTGTGTTATATAAGCAGGTATCAACAACGAATTTTGTTTATAAAAATAATATTATAAACATTGAAAGGTAGAAATTGAACATAA
Source organism: uncultured bacterium (assembly GCA_902767275.1). Taxonomy (GTDB): domain Bacteria; phylum Cyanobacteriota; class Vampirovibrionia; order Gastranaerophilales; family Gastranaerophilaceae; genus UBA2883. The sequence continues at coordinate 46,524 of CACXGY010000031.1, forward strand.
ACTATAATAACAGAATAAAATATAAAAATTGTTATTTACCATGTAGAACAAATGTAACACAGCCATCTTTTAAAGGTGTTGAAACATTGACTCATACCAATATAGGTTCTTGTTTGGAAGGTTATGTAGGTAAGGTTTTTGTTAGGAAACCTTCTGGAGAAAAGGCTTTAGTGAATGTATTTAAAGAAAAATTGTGTACAAATTATGAGAATTATTCTATAAAAAACGACAGTAATGATGTGTTGGGCGAAATGGCAGTAGCAATAAATAAATACCAATCAAATGAGTATTTGCCATGGATGGGAAATCCAAATCATGTATTTGTTTCTGAGTTGAGAAATTATTCTAATCCTAACACTCCTTACTATAAAAAAGGACTTGATTATCATAAAGATATCGGAACAAGACTGCTTCAGATAGCACAACGGAGAAGCGATGAAGCACAATGCGAAGGTAATATAAAACTTATATCAAAAAATGAATCAAAAGAATGGTATAAACGTGTTATCGGAATGACAGAAGAATTTCCGGAAGAACAAAATTTAAAATTTAAAATTCATAATCCTAATTCAATGGTTTTACCACCGCACGCAAAAGAACCTTTATCAAAGTTGCAGGGAGGTTTGTGATTATTTATGATAGGTTTCGTTATTTAGAATTTTAAAAGCACGATAAATTTGTTCGATTAGAATAAGCCTTGTAAATTGATGCAAAAAGGTCATTTTTGATAAACTTAACTTGAAGTTTGCACGGTTTGATACAATATTTGATAGACCGCATGAAGAACCTATTACAAAGACAATTTCTGATTGTCCTGAGTTTGTTATTTCAAATAGTTTTTGAGCAAGATCTTCGGAAGAAAGTTGCTTCCCCTTTATTTCCATTGTAATAACAAAATCTGAAGGTTTTATTAGCGATAAAATTTTTTCGCCTTCTTGTTTTAATATTTTTTCTGTGAGATTTTCATCTTTTATTTCAATTGGTTGAAGTTCGATGATTTCAATATTTGTGTAAGGGGTAAGCCGTTTTTTAAATTCATTAATCCCCTCTTTTAGAAATTTTTCTTTGATTTTTCCAAGAGCAATAATTTTAATTTTCATCTTTTCTCATATAAAGCGTTCTTGATGGGAATGCAAAATTTATTCCGTTTTCTCTAAACCTTTTTAATACTGTTTTATAAACTCTATCTTTTATTTCCAGATAGTACATCCAGTAATTTGTTTTAGTATTGGCAATAAGTTGCAATTTAATGGAACTGTCAGCAAGTCCGGATACCATTGCTATATGACCATTCTGAATATCGTCATCATTATTGCAAATATCGTGTAAAATATCCAGTGCTTCTTGAATTTTTTCGTCAGTTGTATCGTATTCAATGTCAAATGTTTCAATCAATCTGAAGAATTCGGAGTTACTTCTGTTTTGCACTATTGTATCTGCTGTAATATTATTAGGAATAGTTATCAAAATATTGTTTATTGTTCTGATTTTAGTAGAGCGGAAATTAACGCTTTCTACTATCCCTTCAACTCCGTTAATAATAACGTAATCGCCTATTTTATACACTTTATCAGTCATTATAAGAATTGAACCGAGAATGCTTGACAGCATTTCTTTCGCTGCAAAACCAATTGCTAAACCTGTAATTCCTAGCCCTGTCATTACTGCAGTTAAAGAGTATCCTCTACATTGCATAAAAGATCCGATGATACACAATATAACAATTATTTTAACGATTTTTGTCATTAATAGTAATAAATGTAACAACGACGAGTTATCAGAACTCTTATATATTTTTTTCTTAATATTATTAGATGCATTATTAATAAGTGCCATTAATATACTCAAAACGGCAAGATGTATTATTATTTGTATAATCAAATCAAGGTTATTTTTAAAAAATAATTCAATATGTGTAAATAATAACATTTTATTTTCTCCGAATGTATATTAAATAATAACATAAAGAATGTAAATAAATGTAACAAATAAATAAATATTGAAATCAAAGAAATAAAATATACTTTATATTTGTATAGTAAAAACGTGAGGTGTAATATATGGCAGAGAGCAATTCTTTAGATGCATTATTTGCAAAAGGTAAAAACTATACCGGCGAACAATTTGTTGATCAATATAACAAGTTAAAAGAAGCGGAAAAAGACAAAGAAAATGCTTCATCAATTTTTAAGGCAGGCGGGGATTTTGCCGTAACAGCAATGTACAATACGTTAGATACTAATCACGATAATAAATTAGACGATAGTGAACTTGAAGTATTAAGAAAATTCGATACAACAGACGGCGAAAATGTTTTGTCAGATGCTGATATAAAAGTATTGTTAGATAAAACTATGAAAGATTTAAGTATCGGAGATGGTAAGAAAACTCCTGAAGAACAGTATAAAGATGCGATATCAGGAGATAAATTATCTCAATATGCAAAAGACGGAGAAACTTCCAGTGAAACATATACCCGAGTATTAAGTAATCAGATTGAAGCAATAATGCAATTAATGGAAATGCGTGAAAATGATGCAAAATCAAAGATTCAAGGTTATCAAAATCAATTAGACAATTTAATAAAAGATAAATCTAACCTTTCTATAGAAGAAAAAACTCAATATGCAAATACTTCTCAAGAAATAAAGGATAAGACAAAAGATTTAGAAGCAAAGCAAAAAGAATTAAAAGAAAAACAAGAAGAAATAGAACTGGATAAAGCCGAGATTGCTCAATTACAAGCAAATCGTAAAGATGGCGATGATACAGATGCAAAAATAGCAAGGTTACAAAACCGTATTGAAGGTTTGTCATCTTCTTGTGAAGGTTTGCAAAAAGATATATCGAACTTAACTTCGAAAATTTCAAATCTTCAATCCTCTCAGCAACGACTTGTTGATAAAGCAAAGAGAGAATCGTCTTCAATATCAGGAAAAATTGATGAAGTAAAACAATCAATTGAACGTGAAAAAACAGCATTACAAACTGATACAGACAGATATAAGGTACAATTGAACGGATTACAATCTGCACAAGATTATGCGGTACAACAAGTTGCATCATCGTATACAGATAATGTCGATTATACTGAATTTGAAGGCGACGGAAAAGCACTGCAAGATTTGTGGAAGAAAAAATGGACAAAAGAACTCGGAGCATCAAAAGCAGATGCAAAAATAAAAGAACTCGGAGGCGAAGCATTCTTCACAAAAGTATGTGCTATTGCTAAAGAAATAAATTGTAACGCAAATGAACTAATGGGTGTTATGAATTCAGAAAGCGGTGTAACAACCCGTGCTAAAAATTTCCACGGAGGAGCAACCGGTTTAATTCAATTTATGCCTGCGACAGCAAAAGCACTTGGAACAACAACTTCCGCTTTGAATAATATGGGTGCATTAGAACAACTTGATTGGGTTAGAAAATTCTATCAATCTAATTTGAAGATGGTAGGGTTTAAATCCGGAGAAAAACTTGATGCAGGAACATTGTACACTTTAACATTCTTACCGGCTTATGCAAGACGAGAAGTATTGACTCAAAAAGGTCATAAATTCTACACATATAATGCAGGTTTGGATCTGAATAACGATGGTCAAATCACTAAAACTGACTTAGCAAATCGTGTTCATTCTAAAATGGCGTAGTTACTATAAATCAGTAATATCTGATTCGTTAATATAATCAATCATTGTTTTAGACTCTCCCCATACAAGGTCGAGAGTCTTTGCAATTGTTAAATTTTGAACGTTTTCACGTGCTATTCTGTATGCTTGAGGTTCTGTTTCACACAGTTTTATTCCATTTTTTTCTTCAATAAGTTGTCCTTTTTCTTTGTCATATACTTGCGAATAATTAAGCCCTAATTCTTGACAAAACGGCATTGTCAGCCTGCCGTCATTGTGTTCGCATAACAGTCCGAAGGTTCTGCAAATTATTCCTCTGTATTTGTATACAGAACACTTGTTATTTATTAAAAAGGGGCAAGTGTACATAAATTGTTCGTTATAATTTTTTGACATTTTTTCATTGATATTTGCGATATTAAAAAGAATAATTGATTTTTCATCGTTATTAAGTTTCTTATATCCTTCCAGAAGATAATCAAATTCAAGTTTTGAAAAAGGATATTCTCCTCTTTCGCAACAAAAAGAACAACCTTCTTTGCATTTTATAAACTCTTTTTGCCCTTCAAACATTTTGTCTAATTCTTTTTGAAAGGTGTGTAAAAATATTTCATATCTTTTTTTTAAATCAAATTCTGCCATAAGTTTATTTTTCAAATATCACGAGATTTCTTGTATAAGGTTCTTTCAGAGGAAGATTATATTCAATAAAAGGTTTAATTTTCAAATGGTGTTTTCTAATAGTATTAATTGCTTCATCAATTTCTTCATTAGCGGATTTTGACTTATATAGTAAAATAAATCCGTTATCATTTAAAAGAGGAACAGCATATTCTATTAGTTTTTCAATCTTTCCGACGGCACGGCTTGTTATTAAATCATATTTTTGATTTTTAATATTTTCAACTCTGTCGTTAATAAGGGTTAAATTTGTAAGATTGAGATTTTCAGAAATAGTTTGAACGGCTCTTATTTTTTTACCGATACTGTCAATTGCAGTGACTTTTATTTTAGGGTATTCAATGGCAATAGGCACTGAGGGAAAACCGCCTCCAGTTCCTATATCTAAAATATTTTCGGGTATAAAATTATAAGTATCAAAAAATAATTTTATGCTAAGTGAGTCATAAATATGTTTTTCATATAAAAATTGTTCTTCATTTTTTGATATTAAATTTAGTTTAGAATTGAGTTCTAAAAATATTTTTTTATATTCGGAGAAGTCATTTGTAATATTTATTTTATTCATAATCAGGCACCAATTCTTCAAATTTTTCTTTCCCAAGTCTTGCCCTAATGTCTTCAAGTCTTGATTTAACCATTTTTAAATTATATTCACTTAAATCTTCTTTATCCATTTTGTATAATTCAAGATACTCTGTTAATGCTTTTTCAGGCTCAGGGTAATCATAGTATACATCGCCCAGTTTTATTGTTGAGTCAACAATAGCATTGAAGTCTTGAGTTTTTAGAGCGTGTTGTTTAGATTCAAGAGCCATTTTCAAAAGATTTTCTTTATCTTTTTTATCACTGAGTTCTATAAGTTTACTCAGAGAATAATACATTCCGTAATCGTTGTCGTTTTCTTTATCAGAAACATAAGCCTTTTCAAAACATTCTTTTGCTTCTTCAAAAAGTTCATTATCATAGAATAAATCTGCAAGATTTGAGTATGCTAATGCTCTATATTTACTTTTTTCATCATTTATTTCAATACACTTTTGATAAAATTCTATGGCATTATTTATATCATTTGTTTCATCAGATAAAATTGCGTATTTAAAAAACAATTCAAGTTTGACTGATTTTTCGGTTTTGTCGTCAATAAATTTTATTCCGTCTTTATAATATTGCAATGCGAGTTCTTTGTTTGATGCAGTGAGAGCAATGTTCCCCAGAAGAATATAACTTTGCGACAGAACAGAATTGTTTTTAGATGTATTTGTAAGTGATTTCAAGATTTTTATTGAATCAATAATTCTGTAACTTAAGTAATAAATATTTGCTTTTTCATATTGAACCATATCTATGCTATCTTGTTTCCCAAGAATTTTAAAATGGTTTTCCAGAACTTCATAGTAGTAAAGTGCGTATTGCCATTTATTTAGTTTAGCGTAAGTTTGAGCGAGCATTCCATAAACGGTATATAGCATATTAGAGCCGAGAAGTTCTTCCTTCTTAGATAGAACTGCTGTTAGAACTTCAATAGTACTAATATAGTCAAATGTGTTAAAAAATTCGATGGCTTTATTAACGAGTTCATTTGTTGAAAGATTTTCCAAGTCAAGTTTTACGTTTTTTTCTTCGGTAGTTTCTTGTTGCGTATTAGAGTCTTGAGAGTTGGTTGCGACTTCCTGTTCAGGAGTGATGTCAACTCCGGAATAATGAGCGATGAGTGCTTGCAGAGAAGGTCTGGAGATTAAAAAATCTCTTTCTTCAGGCGGAAGTTCTGCTTGTTTTTCGTAATAACTGACAAGACGTTTATTAGATATTTCATCTCCTATTGATTCTTCGAGTTGTGATTTTAAAAATTCCGAAGGATAGTATAAATCTCCTTTTTTGTTAATATAAAAATTTTCGCTTAATGTTTTAAGTATGACTTCAGGATAACTGCCTATTGTTTGTAAAATCTTTAAATTAAGTCCATGATGAAGTTTTACAAACAAGTTAAACGCTGATTTTGTTGTACCTACAATCAATCTGTAATATGTTTTAGACAGAAAATCATCAAATTTTAATCCTGAATTGGTGTATTGAACAATAAAATCATTCATTGATAATTCTTGATTAATCATAATTTTTACTGCGATACAAACGCTGAAAAAATACCCTCTGGATAGTCTGTATAACTGATCGAGCATTGCAGGAGTAACTTTTATTCCGTAATCACGTAAATATGTTTCAAAAATTTCTTTTGAAAGTGCTTTAATCATTACTTTTGTATATTTTATATTTTCAGGAATAAGTTCAGTATCGAAAACGGTAGCAGTGAGTAATGATTTAATATTATCTCTTTGTGCCAGATTGAGGATATAGTTTACAACATCCGTTCTATTATCTTCTTTAATGGAATCAAAATTGTATAGTACCGGAATAAAATTCAAATCTAACTTAGAGAATATATAATCAATTTTATCATTTATATTAGTAATAGCATCTAATTCAGAAGTATCTTTAATAGAAGTTTTTTGTTTAAGAGTTTTGAAAAAACTAAGATGAATATCATCGAGTTTGGTTGATTCTGTACAAACAAATCTTAAAATAACAGACCCTTTATCAAGATAAGAAAGAGTGTGTTCTGCTACTTGTTTTTTCCCGACACCGGCAAATCCGCTCAGAATTAAAATTTTGTTATCCCCTTGAAAAAAAGTAAACGCTTTTTTTAATCCGCTATCGTTGTTTTTTAAAACATGCCCGTTAATTTCTTTTGAAGCAATAGTGGAAAAGTCTTCGTAGTTTGCCGTTGCTGTTAAAAAAGTTTTACCCATAACATGATAATTTTATATTCATTAAGTCATTTTTGCAAATAAATGTTACCTGTTTGCATTAAGAGGGTTTTGATAGTAGAATAATATAAAAGACTTGGGGAGTGAAGTATGGATTTTTTTAGAAGAAATCAAAAAGCAATCATATTTATAATAGCAGTTACATTTATAGCATGGACTGTAGGTTTAATGTTATTGCCGGCATTGGTGAAATAGATGAAAAAAATAAAGTTTATAACACTATTAACACTATTAACTCTGTTTTTAGCGGGACAGAGTGGCTTTTGTGCGAATAATAGTGTTTTAAGCAAATATAAAAATGCAAGCAAGGCAACCAAAGTACAAGCAATATCAAATTTAAAGAAACAGCAAGCGGCAGCACATTCAAAGGCACAAAATTTGCGTGTATTAGAGAAGGTTGAATCCAATAAGTTGTATAAAAATCAGAAAAAACTGGAAACAAATAGGTCAGTATTAATAACAACACAAAATGAATATAACAGAAAACTCAACGAATTAAACAGAATGAAATCAAGAAAAGCGATTGCAGAAGTTGAGTATGTAAAAATATATGACGGAATAAAATCAAGAATACGAGAAATATACAAAACCCAAAGAAAGGGCTTTTTCGAACTGTTATTAACATCAAATGATATAAATACTTTTATAGACAGACTTCATTACGAAGAAATAATAATGAAAGAAGATTATAAAAGAATGCAGGATGCCCGTCAAAAAGCAGAGGAGATTGCAAGATTAGAGCAATCTATAGCAGCAGAACAGGCAAGTTTAAATCAATCAAGACGTCAATTGTTAAAACAAAAGCGTGATATTGAAAGCAACATTGAGTATAACAAAAAAATGATAAATAAACTAAGAACGAACAGAGCATATTATGAACGTTCAGAGAATGAATTAGCAAGACAATCAGCAAGTTTGGAAGCAATGTTGTCACAAAGAACACCATCAATGAGTTCAGGAATAAAGGTTACAACAGGATTTATAAGACCGTTAGCGGGTTCTATAACATCGCCATTCGGATATAGAGTGCATCCGATATTTAAAACAAGGAAATTCCACTCAGGTATAGATATAGCAGCACCAATGAATACACCGATAAAGGCATCAAATACCGGAAAAGTCATAATGGCAGGTTGGTATGGCGGTTATGGGAAGGTAGTAATTATAGACCACGGTATAGTCAGGGGGCAAGCAATAACGACATTGTATGGACATTTGAATTCTATTTCAGTTCAGCAAGGACAACAAGTAAAACAAGGACAAGTAATAGGAAGGGTAGGGACAACAGGATACAGTACAGGCCCGCATTGTCACTTTGAAGTGCGTGTAAAAGGTCAACCTCGTAATCCGTTGAATTATATATAGGATAAAAAATGAGAAAATATTTATTAAGCACAATAATAGCAATTAGTTTATTAAACACGGGATATGCATTCGGGTTTTCGAATCCGTCTGATTTTACGGGAGGGAATTTCTTTTCTGAACCGTTAACAGAGTTTGAGTATACTCAACCGAACAAAAAATCACGTGAAAAAGAAACAATACCACCATTGAAGTTATTGAGATTAAAAATGAAGCACTATAGTGCAACGTCAGAGGAGCGTAAAGAGGCACGTGCAAAGAAAAAGGCGATGAAACAAGCCTTAAAAGATTATAAGAAAAACAAACTTCTTCAAGATGCGAGTGCGATGGATATACCTACGGATAAAGATATTGAGCACTTGGAGATGGGTGGAGTAGAAGAATTAAAATCTCCACAGCGTATAATTATTACTTGTGAGGATATGGATTATTCTACAGAAACTTCGATTTTAAATGCAAACGGGAATGTTGTTGTAACATTTGTACAAGAAGAAACGACCTTAAAAGCAGACCACTTAGTATATGATAAATGCAGTAATCATTTAAGTGCTGTGGGGAATGTAGTAATTAATAAAAAGGGCGTAGATGTTTTTGGTGAATCTATAAACGTGGATTTGAATGAAGAAAACGCATTAATTGAAAAACCATTATCAGTTTTGCCAAAGATAAGTATTACTGCTGAAAGAGGATATGTATATCAAAATAAAATTATACAAGAAAAAGGTAATGTAAAAGTAGATACAAGTTTCCCTATAAATTTAGAACCGCATGGTAAAGCACCAAAACTCAGTAGGATGATGTTAGGGGATGATGCTTCGTCATTGGATGATTTTATAGAGAATGGTCAATACAAGATAAAAGTTTCAAACATAATTATCAATTCTGATAAAAAGTTAGAATCGTTAGAGTTAAGACGAGCACAAATATATAGAGGAAATAAGAAGATATTTGTAATTCCGTGGATAAGGTTATATACAAATAAAAATCATGATTTTGTTGACGGGGATTTCCCGGAAATTGGATCAAGACGGGAATTAGGGATGTTTGTAGGTCCCGGGTGGGCAATAAAGATGCCATTCGGGTCATTATTAAAGATAGCACCAATAGCGACATATAAAAAGAGGTTTGGTATTGGAGGTTTTGCGAGATTTTTAAGCGGAACAAACACAACAGAGGTTGCATACGGAACATCGAGGAATAAATTTATAGTTCGAGGTGAACAAGATTTAGATGATCATTTAAAATTGATTTATGCTGCAAACGATTATTTAGATAACTGGTTTTTAGGTCGTCGTATGCCTAAATATGGTGCAGATTTAGTTTATAGACAATCGTATAATCATCCAAATTTCTTTATGAAAAAAATGGATATGAAATATACGCACCAATTAAGTTTTGGTTTATTTGAAGATCCAAAGCAAGATAAATATTATAAGAAATTACACAGTGAAGGTCATGGTACTGTTCGTGGCAGATATATGGCAGAAATTGAACAAAAATTGTTATCATATAGAGATGAGAAAGAATTAAAAGCAGCATCATTAAGTATTGTGGCACAAGGTTCGGCTGCTTTATACGGAACGGGTGACACACAATTTATAGGAAGAATAGGGCCTAGACTTCATACTCAATATAAGAGATGGATGCAAGATATTGGATATTTTATGTCAGCGTATGAAGATAAGACACCATTACCTGTTTTTGATAAATATAGATATGGACATTCTAATTTATATATAAGAGAATATATAAGATTACACCGATTGTTAACCTTATCGTGGTTAGGTTCAGTAACTTTTTCTGATGATAGGTATAATAATAGTATATTCCAGGAATGTGCATTTTTCGTAAGTGTCGGACCGGATGATTTGAAGTTGAATGTAGGATATGATGTAATCAGAGAGAATGCTTATGTCAATTTTTCAGTAGCATTAGACCCGAAGGGTACCGAAATTCAGTATGACAGATTAGAAGTAAAGAATCCGGAAAACTTTAAAGCAGAAGAAAAGAAGTCATATTATGAAGAAGAAAAGAAACAAGTTGTTCAAAAACCGAAAGTTTTACAACAAGCAATTGTAGAAGAAATAAATGAAACTTATGAAGAAATTGATGACAGATAATTATAATAATATAGTAAAAAGTTTAATAGAAATTGGGAAGTTGATGGGGGTAAAAAATTATACTCCGGGATATTCAGGCAATATTTCTGCCAGATACGGAAATAATGTAATAATAACCACATCAGGGTCATCAAACGGATATTTAACAGAGGATGATTTTGTAGAGATAGATTTTAGCGGTAGTGCTATTAATTCTGAGAAAAAGCCATCCAGTGAAAAGTTATTACATATAGAGTTTTATAAACAGAGAGATGACATCAATTATATAATACATGTTCATCCGGCGGGATTAAGTGCATTTGCGTCTTCAGGAAAAGATTTATTGGAGCCGGTAATGGCGGAGAATGTATATTATTTTGGCGGGATACCGTTGGCTGAGTATGGAAAGCCCTCATCAATGGAATTAGTAAATAATACGGCAAAATATTTTAAGGATTATGATGCGGTGTTAATGGCAAATCATGGGTTTATAATTGGGAGTAAGACATTAGAGGATGCATATCAAAAGTTAGAGATAGCGGAAGAATATGCAAAGACGGTAATATATTCAAATATAATAGGCGGAGTAAAGCCATTAACAGAAACCCAAGCAAATGAAGTATTAGCAATGCGTGGATAATATATTACTTGCAAAAACGTGTCTTTAGGATAGAATAGTAGTAGCGGGTTATAAAATAACCCAAACAAGTGACAATTAAATAAGGGCAAGCCGAACAAAGGCACGAGCGAAGCGAGAGGCGAAACAGGACTCGGCGGAAACGTTGAGTTTTCGACGGGAGTGTGAGCGGTGCCGTTTAACGTGAGGTGCAGAAAACCCAGAAAATGGAAATTAAATAACGTGGGCATGTGGTACTCTGCCGAGCAAATTGATTAAGTATCAATTTGGGAGAGGGGTAGACACGCTCAGGTTCAAAGAACCTTTTGACA
>CACXGY010000032.1 GCA_902767275.1 uncultured bacterium
GGTCCCATATATTCACGTGGGTCAAATTTTTCAGGGTGTTCAACAAAGAATTCTCTGATTGTTGAAGTCATTGCTAATCTTAAGTCTGTATCAATATTGATTTTTGCCACACCATGTTTAGAAGCGTAATTAAGCATGTCTTCAGGAACACCTTGTGCATCAGGCAGGTTACCGCCAAACTTATTACATTTAGCAACAAATTCAGCAGGAACTGATGAAGAACCGTGAAGAACGATTGGATAGTCGCCAAAACCTGCTTCTTTAAGAGCATCTTTGATTTCTTTAAGTCTTTCAAAGTCTAATTTTGCTTCGCCTTTGAATTTGTAAGCACCATGAGAAGTACCGATAGCAATTGCTAAAGAATCGCAGCCTGTTTGTTTAACGAATTCAACTGCTTCTTTAACGTTTGTATATTTAGCATCTTTAGCAGATACGTTTACATCGTCTTCTACACCTGCTAATTTACCAAGTTCAGCCTCAACTGAAACTCCTCTTTCGTGAGCGTATTCAACAACTTTCTTAGTTACTGCAACATTTTCTTCGAATGGGAATCTGCTGCCGTCAATCATAACTGATGAGAAACCGCCGTCGATACATGCTTTACAAATTTCGAAGTCTGCACCGTGGTCTAAGTGAAGTGCGATAGGTACCGTTGTTGTAGCCAATGCTGCTTCTACTAATTTGATAAGGTATGTTTGGTTAGCATATTTTCTTGCACCTGCTGAAACTTGAAGAATGATTGGTGATCTTGTTTCTTCTGCTGCTTCTGCAATACCTTGTAAAATTTCCATATTGTTAACGTTGTATGCACCTATTGCGTATCCGCCTGCCAGTGCTTTTTTGAACATTTCATTAGTTCCTACTAATTTTCTTTCGCTCATTATAAGCCTCCTTCTTTATACTACAAATCTGCATGTTTTAAAGTACTATAAACAAAACATCTTTACAAGTTAACAAATAAAAAATGCGAGAAATTCATCTCGCATTTTTCGTAAAAAATTATTGATAATGTTTACTATGCAACTGTGATTGCTTGTACAGGGCACGCATCTGCTGCTTCTTGAACACTATCTTCATTTCCTGCAACAGCACTTTCATTTACAACTGCTTTATCTTCGATTGAAAATACTGCGTCGCAAATTGATTCGCAAGCACCGCATGCAATACATGAATCTTCAATAGTTACGTTCATTTTGTTCTCCTTTACTTATATTGCCACATACCAATTTTACAACCGGTACATGGAAAGTATAGTATAAAATGGTTTTAGATACAAGTATATAAATGTTTAGTTTTTTACATAAAAATTGGTAGAAAGTATGATTTTCGGTCTAATTTTGATATGTAAAAATTTGTGTACAAATTAGAATATCCATGATCTGATTCTATCGGCAATGCTGTCAAATCCCAGCGTTAATCCAAGGTCTTTTGGCTCTATTGTTTTGCCGTAATATAAAACAGGCACAAATTCTCTTGTATGGTCTGTCCCCGGCACTGTCGGGTCGCATCCGTGATCTGCTGTTATTATTAAAATATCATCTTCTGTCAGTTCAGGAATAATTTTTCCGACATATTCATCAATTTCTTCTATGGCTTTTCCGTATCCTTCCGGATTATTCCTGTGACCATAGAGCATGTCTGTATCTACAAGGTTTGTAAATATTATTGATTTATTCGGGGTAAACTTTTCTATATTTGAGTATCGAATATTATCTAAATCTAATTCGTTTTTAACTGCTTTTAAAGTCAGTTCCAGTCCTTCTTTATTTGAGCCTGTGTGAATTGCGTGGGTTATTCCTGCTTTAGAGAAGATATCTTCTATTTTCCCTATTGCAACCACTTCACCACCTGTTTCTTTTACCTCGTCAAGCAGAGTTTTTCCTGTAGGTTCAACCGAATAATCTCTGCGATCTTTCCCTATTCTGGTTGGTTTTCCGTCAATAATCTTATACGGTCTTGCTATTACTCTTGAAACATGATAATTCCCTTCATCCAGCAATCTTCTTGCCGTTCTGCACCATTCATACAATGTTTCTAACGGAATCATGTCTGTATCAACTGCAATTTGATATACACTATCTGCACTTGTATATACAATAGGGAATTTTGTTTTATGATGTTCTTCATTCAATTCTTCAATTATTGCAGTTCCGCTTGCCGGAATATTTGCTAACACTCCGCCGCATTTTGTTTCTTCTATGAATTTGTCTATTAATTCTGACGGGAATCCGTTCGGGAACGTAGCGAACGGACGTTCCGATACTAAACCTGCAATTTCCCAATGTCCGGTTGTTGTGTCTTTCCCTTTTGATTTTTCTTGAAGCGTTCCGTATTGCCCTGTAGGTTTTTGTTCAGGGGTTATTCCTTCAAAGTTTTGTATGTTTCCTAATCCAAGTTTTGCCATATTCGGGACATTTAATCCATGATTATAATGACAAACATTTCTTAGTGTATTACATTCTGCAATATCATTAAATTCTGCGTGGTCAGGCATTGCTCCTATACCCATAGAATCTATTACCATTATGATTGCTCGTTTCATTTTTTCCTCTTTTCTATGTATTAGATTAATTTTCAACTACTGTATTAAATATTCTATCTCCTGCATCTCCAAGACCGGGGATTATATAACCTTTTTCGTTTAGTCGCTCGTCAACTGCTGCCGTTATGATTTCCAGTTCAGGAAATTCTTTGTGTAAAAGTTCTATCCCCTCAGGAGCAGCGATTATATTCAAACTTTTTATGTTTTTTATCGGGATATTCTTATTCGCATATAGTTTTACCGCTTCTAGCATAGAATTTCCCGTTGCAAGCATCGGATCCGTAATATAAACATAAAATTTTTCAGGGTTTTGTGTTACCATTGGAACTTTGTTATAATACCATATCGGTTTAAGAGTTTGTTCATCTCTGTACATACCGATATGTCTTATGCGGGCATCAGGTAATATATCAATTGCTTCATCGGTAAATATTAAACCTGCTCTTAAGATTGGAGAAATAATAATCGTTATATCGTCTGCAATATCTTTGACCGTACATTTTGAAACAGGTGTCTCTATGTTTTTATCCATAAGAGGTAAGTTTTTTGATGCTTCATAAATTAACACTCTTGTGATTTTTCTAGCGGCAATTCGTACCCCTTGACTGTCAGTGTTTTTATCTCTTATTGTACACAAACTTTGGTAAATAATAGGATTGTTAATGATTTTGACATTTTGATTATTCATTTTTTTCTCCACTATATTTTTCTATTATTTTTCTTAATTTTTTCAAGTTATTTGTAGATGAATCCAGCCAATTGTCATAAAAATCAACAAAATGCGGCAAATCAGACATGTTTCCTTTAACATCTTTAGGTAAATCAATAGTTCTGACATTGTTTCCGAAAGACGATACTGTATATATCATATCCATTAGAGTTTTGTACATTTGATATAATAGAGCCATAGAATCTCTTAACCGTTTCGGACGTTCAACAAGAATGTAATCTCCACTGCTTGTTAAAAGTTCGGGAGGAATTTCTCTTGTTGTATCAGGAGGGTAAAGTTGAAGAGATTTAGAACCGCCAAGCCCGCTAAATTCAACTGTAGCAACCGTTCCCGCAGGAATGTGTATTGATTTATCCGTAATTCTGAACTTTACTTTTATTTCATCATCTTTGATGATTTTTGTTTTTGTGACATGTCCCACAGGTACACCCATCATATATACAGGAGAACCGACAATCAATCCGTCAACATCAGGCATATATATATTATGTGATTCGAAAGAATCGTGGTGGTGTTGAATTAAAAAAGCCGTTAAACTCCCTAAAATTATAAGTATTATAATCCAGATATATAATTCTTGCCTTCTGAGTTTTGAGGTTCTATTTTTTCTCTCATTTTTTTCCATAAGTTAATTTTAACAAAAAATTTGATTGCTAACAAGTGATTGTTGCTATATAAGAATACCTTTGTTTGTTATTATAATGCGTGCCTGATTTATTCTAAATTAGTGCTTATTTATACAATAATAAAGAGTTTTATATGATTGTTAAATTTTGGTTAATTTTATTCAATTTTATTAAAAAAAGATACATAATAATAATGTAAACAGTAATACATTAATAGTTAAGTAAAAGGGTAATATTTACCGACAATATCCCTAAATATTACTCCTTAAGAAAGGAGTACATTATGAAATTCTTAATTAAAAAATCCCCTGACGGTTTTATTAAATCAGTAAATGATGAAATCAGTACTATTTTAAACAGAAACTTTGATAGTTTGTTCCCAGAATTCGTTTATAACGAAGATTATTCCGATATGGATAAGTTATCAATGCCTGTTGAGTTGCACGAACATGAAAAAGACTATTGTGTTCACGCAGAACTTCCGGGAGTAAAAAAAGATGACTTGGATATTGATATAGATAAAAATTATATTACTATCAAGGCAAAAAAAGAAGAAGAACACGAAGAAAAAGAGTCTGATTATAGAAAATCAGAGTTTAGATATGGAGAATATTCAAGAACCATTTATTTCCCAAAAGATATTGACACGGAAAAAACAGAGGCAAAACTTGAAAACGGTATATTAAAAATAATTGCCCCTAAAAAAGAAACAGATAAAGAAAAAGTCAAAAAATTAATTGTAAAATAATTTTTGATTCTATCAAGTAATAAACTATTAAAATTGGTACAAAATTTTGTACCAATTTTTTAATCCTAACAAGGGAAGACGTATTATTGTTAAAGATAGCAATTTACTTGTTCCATTCTAATTAAATTATTGCGAACAGTAGAGTTTCCTTTGTGTTAAAGGCATTAAGATATTATATAAACCCTTTTAAAATTACATGTTTATAACTATATAAATTTTTATTAATAAAAACTTGATTTTTAATAAAAAGTATGATATAATACTTTTTGCTATATATCCCAACAATTTATGTTACTTAAATAAACAATAGAAGGATTTAGTTATGAGCATAGGTGCAGTCAGTTCAACTGATTCATCACAAAGTAGTTTCAGAAATAAAATACTTATATCAACCGGCGTTGGTGCTGTTGCCGGAGGATTATATACTGCAAAAGATAAGCACTGGCTATATAAAGGTATGCCCTCTGATACGTTTGAGAGAAATGTCAGTAAAAATTTAAGAAAGGACATGACTTCTGATGAACTTAAAGAATCATCAAAAGTATATAGATTTGTTGAAAGAGTGGTAGACCCTGAGGTCGAAATAGAAACTCTCAAACCTTATATAAGAGAAAGCAAGGAATTGTCTGATGCAATCAAATCTACTCCTGAAGAAAATGTTGAACAAGCAATGACACGAGTATTTTCTCAACCTGATAAATCTAAAATTAAACAGGACTTAATTGACTTGCAATACAAAACAAAAGCCGATAAAAAAACAGGCAGAAACACCGCATTAAAACTTATCAATGATAATTTTGATGCATCTGCTCAAAAACTTGTTAAACAAGAAAATACTCCGTTGCGTGTATTCAACATGATAAAAAATACCGCTGCTAAGATTCAGGCAAAATCTATTTTAGCAGGTGCAGCAGCAGTTGGTGCGGCTACAGGTGCATTAGCACTTATCATTTCTGATGTCCCTGATTCAAAATAAATTGAATTGTAATTTATATAATATAAAAAATCGTCTTTATATAAAGACGATTTTTTATTGGTAAAGCAGTTCATAAGCCGTGTTCTGTTTCTAGATAATCATCTGTCTGGGATTATGATTACTCATAACCGCTAGCGATTTTTCCTAAGTTGGCGAACAGCCTTTATAACCTTAGATTTAATCTTGCATCCGACCGGGGTTTACCTAGCCGATATTTCTCAATATCGCTGGTGACGCTCTTACCTCACCGTTGCACCATCTCCTGTGCTTTTCAGCCATCGGAAGTCCTCATTTCTGTGGCACTGTCCACCGACTCACGTCGTCCGGAGTTTCTCCGGCGGTCTGTTCTTGGATGCACGGACTTTCCTCACTTTTTTAAGTGCGATTATCCGGCTGCTTTACCATTGATATTCTATCACAAACTCCGTTTTTTAACATTATAATGCCGTCAGGCTGTTTATATCTGACTCCATATATCCTTTTCGTATAGTTGTTACATCAGATAACATCTCTAAAAACTCTTTATAGTTTTCGCTATCTTTTATACGCTGCGGCTCTATCGGCTGTATATATTCAAGTTGAAAATATTCTTCCCGTCTATCTTTAATTACTATACTCTTACAATCCTCAAAGGCTTCCAATAACACTTCTACCATACTTTGTGTAATGCCTAAGAAACTTGCACTATTTTGCAATGTAAAAATACCGTCTTTATTGTGACAAACATATTTTATCATGCCGGCAATCGTTTTTATATAATCAAAATTCTCAGATTTATCTATATCATAAGACATATAATGTACTCTTATCGGAGAAACTTCTTGTAAAACCTTATGCATTATTTCAGAAGTAGGCGGATAGTCAAAAAACATCAACCCATCTGTTTGTTTCAAATTATATCTGTCTACTATTCGATTATATATCTCCGGATATGGTTTCAAACTTTCTTTTATACTATTTCTTTCCGCAAAAACGCTAAATTCAAACTTTGCCGTTTTCAAATACTCATTCACTTTATCAAAAATATTTATTTTTTTTCTGTTATCATAACAAATGACTTTTGATTCAACTTGTTCAACTATACAATCTGAATGAATATCTTTAACTATTAATTGAATAGAAGTGTTTCCGTTAAAAACATTGATTTGAGGAGAAAACGCAATATCAAGAGTGTCCCCTTTCTTTAATGATATATCTCCTTGTGACCATCTTATTGCATTAAATGTATATCCATCTTTTTCGACAGTTAATCTTAAATGTTCTTTATTAGAACCCATTAATTTTTTATCATTAAGTTTAAAATCACAAACCGCAAACACAGGTGCAGGATTAGATGCTCCAAATGGTTCTAATCTTGATATATCTTTTACTAAATCTTCTGTTATTTCCTCAGGTTTTATCTCAACATCAATCTCTAAAACAGGAACGGTTTTTTTATTATTCATCATTGTGTTATAAGATTCAATTAACGCTTTTTTCACAGATTCAAACGAAGATTTTTCAGGGTTAAAATATAACCCCGCAGCAAGAGCATGTCCTCCAAACCCGTCTAATTTCTCGGATATATTAGAAATTATTTCATACAGATTAAGTTCTTCACACCCCTCAACTCCTCTGGCGGAACATCTTATTTGATTTGTTTCTTCCGAATAAGTCATTAAAAAAGTCGGCTTGCCGTACTTTTCTACAAGTTTTGAAGCCACAATACCTATAATTCCGATATGCCAATCTTGTTTATACAACACTATAATATTATCTCTGCATTTTGAAGCCATTTTATCAGATTCTTCAAAAATTTGATTACACAACTCTTGTCTGATTTTATTAAAATTTTCAAGAGCCATAACAGAAAGTTCTATCTCTTGTTTATTATCACTAATCATAACATTCACAGCATCTTGCACAGAATCCAATCTTCCGCACGCATTTATTCTCGGGGCAACTCCAAACGCTATTTGTTCAGAGGTAATACCGTCTTCTATGTTATTATATCCTGCTGATTCCAAAACCCGTTTAAGTCCGTAATGCTTTCCTTTTGATATAATATCCAATCCCTTCAAAACATAATATCTGTTCTCTCCAATCAAAGGAACAATATCGGCAACCGTACCCACAGCAACATAAGGTAAGATTTCGGATGAGAATTCTAATTTTTCATATCTTTCTAATATCCCTTGTGCGAGTTTGAACGCAACACCTACCCCCGCTAATGCTGTCATATATTTTATTTCTTTAGTCGATAAATTTTCATTCAGTGAATTTTGTGCCTTTGGATTGATTATTGCAAATGCTTCCGGAAGGCTCTCCCCTGATTCGTGATGGTCTGTTATAATGATTTCTTTTTTAAAACTGTTTATAAAATTTACTTCTTCTATGTTACTAATCCCGCAATCAACCGTGATTATTAACTTTGGTTTCACACTAACCATTAATTTCACAAGTGCTTTTGTATTAAGTCCATGCCCGTCAAGTTCACGAGTAGGAATATAATACTCCACATCGGCTCCTAAATAACGTAAAGTTTTTACCAACAATGATGTTGAGGTAACTCCGTCTGCATCAAAATCTCCATAAATAAGAATTTTTTCTTTATTATCTATAGCCGATACAATTCTGTCTACAGCCTTTGGCATATCTGTAAAAACATTGGGATGAAGCAAAGTCATTCCCATAGGATTTAAAAAATCTGCCGCTTCTTTTGTACCTATTCCCCTCACGGTCAAAAGCCGCTCAATAAGCGGCTTTGTTGAACTATTACTATTTATTTTCCATTCTTTTTTTATCATTAATTCTTATCTTTATTCAAATTTTCCAATAAATCTTTTCTGATAGGAAGTTCTTTCACTCTTGGAATTGGATTAACTTGTTCCAATTTGATTGCATCATCAACTTCTTGTTTTACTTCATTGACATTTTGTTGCGGTGTTTGAACTTCTACTTTTTGATTAGAAGCAGGCGGGTTATCCTTTACATCCGCCTTTTTGTTGTCATTTGCTTTTGCAACAGGAGTATTCAAATATTCAGGAATAGGTTCTCCACATTCTTTTAATAATATTTTAAGACCCTCTTTCAACTGAACATCGTTTTTATTTTTTACATCATCAGCAGTCAACTTAACCACATAATCAGGAGTAATCCCTTTTTTATGAATATCTGTACCGCTTGGAGTCAAATATCTTTGAATAGTTATATTTACACCTGCATCATCTGATAACTTATTAATTTCTTGAACAAGACCTTTACCAAATGTTTGTTCTCCAACCAGAATTGCTCTGCAATTATCCTTCATAGCACCTGAGAAAATCTCACTTGCTGATGCTGAACCTTTATTAACAAGAACAACCAACGGTTTATTAGTTATACGAACTTTTGCGGCTCTTGTAGTATCTTTATAACCATATCTGTCTACTGTACTAACAATACCGCCACCTTGAAGAAACATATCTGACATAAGAATTGCATTACTCAACAATCCCCCCGGATTTGAACGCAAGTCTAATATATACCCCTTCTTCGTATTAGATGTACTCTTTAATATATTCAGCACTTCTGCTGAAGCATTCTTACTAATAAATGAACTTAATCTGATATATTGAACACTATCTGGAATTTTAGTTTCAATAGGTGTCTTTGTAGAAACAGATTTTATTTCTATTTCATCACGAGTAATTACATATTTTTTAGGGTCTTCATTTTTACGTTTAACTAGCAACGTAACCTGTGTACCGGCATTACCTCTAATTTTATCCGCTGCTTTATCAATTGTTATACCTTTTGTACTAACTCCGTCGATTTCTAAAATCAAATCGTCAGTCATTATACCCGCTTTATCAGCAGGAGAACCTTCTATTGGTGCAATAACAACAAGTTGTCCGTCTTTCATTCCGATTTGCACACCGATACCTTGCAGAGAACCTTTGATAGAAGATGTTTCTTCTTCAAACTCTTTTGGATCAAGAAATCTTGTATACGGGTCATTCAAACTTGCCAGCATTGTATCTATTGCAACATAAGCATCTTCTTTTGTTTTCATTTGCTTATCATATTTGTGTCGCCAAATGTCCCAATCTTGTGAATTATCCGTTTGATCAACATATTTTAGATTTATTAATCTCCACACTTCATCATACAACTGTGCAGGAGTGACCGCCAAACCGGCTTGTGCACCTGCGAAAAATAACATGAACACTATGTTTAAACTTATAAAAAACTTCTTACTAAATATTTTCAAAATATTGCCTCCTGACAAAAAATTCTTGCCCAACATCCTATAATTGTATTATACACTAAGGAATTTTTTATTTCCAATAATTTAAAGTATTATTTTTGAATTAATTATATTACCCAAATAAACAATAGTAAATATGGCAATTATGCTCATAATAATAAAGTGTACAAAAGGCTCTAATAACTTTTGTATCATTTGGAGTATTTTTTGTTAAAAAGTTATATAATACAGGTACATAATTAATATAAGGATAAAGGGGTGTACCTATGGAAAATTTATTAATTTTTGCATTTGTATTTTATCTGACATTAATTGCTGTACCAAGTTTTCTGGAAGCAAAATAATCCGATGGTCTGACATATTTATTTGTGAACAAAATTCAATATTCTTAAATTAGAAGTATTGCTTTTTTTGCCTGCGTTTTTATCAGGTAATTCATAACATTTAATACATCTTGCTTCGTAAGTTTCATCTCCGCCTATCATTATCAAAGGAGAACTCTTATCCGCAGGTTTTCCGTCAATCAATCTTTGAGTCCGTGTTGCATGTTCACAACCGCATTTCATACATACTGCGTGTAGTTTATCAACTTTTGTAGCAATACACATCAACTGCGGCATTGCTCCGAACGGCTCAGATTTAAAATCTAATTCCAATCCCGTACCGATAACTTTCTTGCCGTCATTCATTAAACTAGTTATAACTTTTACTATATTAGAATCAAAAAATTGAAGTTCATCTATCGCTATTATTTCATCTTCAGGTTTAACTTTATGCATAATCTGAATTGAATGCTCAACCTTTATTGCATCCGCCCATAACCCGTTTCGCGATTCAATATAATCACCGTTTGCTCTTGTATCAATAACAGGCGAAAAAACTTTTATATTTTTTCGTGCAATAACACATCGTCTTATTCTTCTTAATAATTCTTCTGTTTTGCCACACCCCATAGGGCCTGTAATTAACTCAAAACTATAACCGTTCATTTCTCCACCCATTATTTGTATAAATTACACTTATTCTATTTTAATAAAACTTTTCAACTCTTTCAAGTTGTTAAGATATATTAGTTAACAAAAAAAAAAGACCCCCGATAATTGAGGGTCTTTTTAATATATTTAATTATTCTATGTATCAATATTTGTTGCATACACAGCATGCGTTTGAATAAAATCTCTACGAGGTTCGACTTTATCCCCCATTAGTACATCAAATAATTGATCACATAACATTGCATCTTCTATATTAACTTTTAACAATGTTCTGGACTTAGGATCCATTGTTGTTTCCCAAAGTTGTTCAGGCATCATTTCTCCAAGACCTTTAAATCTTTGGATTGTTAAACCTTTTTGTCCTCTGTCATCAATAATCTTTTGTAATTGTTCGAATGACTTAACCTCAATTCTGGTTTCATCAGTATCAAGATACAACACTTGTTCTTCTTCTATCAAGAAATCACGAATCAACGGATATGAATTTTTCAATCTCTTAAACTCGTTCGATTTAATAACATTTGCTGTAATCAATTCGGTTTCATCTTCTCCAAGATTAAGAACAATACCATAACGAGCATTTTCAGGATTATACTTTAATTCTACTGTATAATTCTTTGCTTCGGTTACATTATAATTTTCAGCGTGATCTTTCAAATAATGTTGAAGATATGCTATTACTTCGTTCATTTTTGCCTGATCTTCAAAATCTTCAGGTTTTACGTCTGAACGGATTAATCCTCTTAATACAACTGACGGAATAATGTTCAAAATAGGGTTATTATAAGAACGATAGAATGTCGTCATATTAGCAAGCATGTCAATCAATTCTTGTTCTTTAAGAACCTTTGTTCCTGCTTTGTTAGAAAGACTTAAATTCTTAATACCACGTTCTTTTAACATCTTATCCATTGCATGTTCATCATACAAGTATTCAGAGTTTTTACCGCTAGTGATTTTGAACAACGGCGGTTGTGCAATATATACATACCCTTCTTCAATCATTGGTCTTGCATAACGGAAGAAGAATGTTAACATCAACGTTCTGATATGAGCACCATCGACATCAGCATCTGTCATTATGATAATCTTGTGATATCTTAGTTTAGAAATATCAACTTCTTCCGGATTACGACTAATTTTGATACCGAATGCCTGAACCATTGCTTGGATAGAATCACTGTTATAAATCTTATCCAATCTTGCTTTTTCAACGTTAAGGATTTTACCTCTCAACGGTAAAATTGCTTGGAACATTCTGTTTCTGCCTTGCTTAGCAGAACCGCCCGCAGAATCCCCCTCAACTATATATATTTCACATTGTGAAGGATCTCTGTTTGAACAATCTGCAAGTTTACCCGGCAAAGTAGAAGTTTCCAAAACAGTCTTACGTCTTGTTAATTCTCTCGCCTTTCTTGCTGCTTCTCTGGCACGTTGTGCTTGAAGTGTTTTTTCAATGATTTGTTTTGCTAATTTCGGATTAAACTCAAGCCACTCTTGGAATTTTTCTCTTACTGCATCTTGAACAGCACCCATTGCTTCTTGTGAACCGAGTTTTTCCTTTGTTTGACCTTCAAATTCAGGATTTGATAACTTAACTGATACTATCGCTGTCAAACCTTCACGAACGTCATCCCCTGATAAGTTTTGTTCAGAACCTTTTAAAATATTATTCTTTCTCGCATAATCGTTTAATACACGAGTGATTGCGTTTCTGAAACCTGTCAAATGAGTACCGCCGTTATGAGTATTTATGTTGTTTGCAAATGACAAGATTGATTCACTATAAGAATCTGTATATTGCATTGCAACTTCAACTCTCATTCCGTCAACTTCTTTATCTATATAAACAGGAGTCGGGAACAATGGAGTTTTATTTTTATTCAAATATTCAACATAACTTGCAATACCGCCTTCATAATGAAAAACTTGTTCATCAGGCTGTCCGTCACGTTCATCAAATAAAACAATCTTTAATCCTTTATTCAAAAATGCCATTTCTCTGAATCTTGTAGCAACAACATCATTATCAATAACAGTTGTTTCCGTGAAGATTTCAGGGTCAAGCCAGAAAGTAGACTTCGTACCTGTTTTAAGAGTTTCTTTACCTTTTTCAACAGGGGTAGTTGCTTCTCCTCTTAAATATTGTTGTTTCCAAACATAACCGTCACGAGAAACTTCAACAATCATTTTTTCAGAAAGAGCGTTAACAACAGAGGCACCAACACCGTGAAGTCCGCCTGACACTTTATAACCACCGTCGCCGAACTTTCCGCCTGCGTGAAGAACTGTATGAACAATTTCTAATGCGGATTTTCCGCTATCAGGTTTTATATCAACAGGAATACCACGTCCGTTATCTTCAACGGTTACGCTATTGTCCTTGTTGATTGTTACCTTTATCTCCGTACAATAACCTGCTAAAGCTTCGTCGATTGAATTATCAACGATTTCATATATACAATGGTGTAACCCTCTTTGTGAAGTTGAACCTATATACATACCCGGTCTGAGTCTGACCGCTTCCAAACCTTCTAATACCCTAATATTACTGGCATCATAACCTTGTGTCATTTATATCTCCTCAAGTCTAAACTATTCTTTATAGGTGCATTATACCATAAACACCTGAAAATGTACATGTATGTTTTAATTGACAATTAGTATTTTACACTATACCAATGCTTCTTGATTTTTGAATTGCATTTCATACAGCATTCTGTATTGACCGCCTTCAATATTCATCAATTCTTCATGTGTACCGAGTTCAACGAGATGTCCTTCATTTATTACTGCAATTCTGTGAGCATTTTTAATTGTTGACAATCTGTGAGCAATAACAAAAACTGTTTTGTTTTGAATAAGATTATCAAGAGCCTTTTGAACAACTGCTTCAGACTTGTTGTCCAATGCACTTGTTGCTTCATCAAGAATAACAATCGGAGATTTTTTAACCATTGCTCTGGCAATAGCAACACGTTGACGTTGTCCGCCCGATAATGTTGTCCCTCTTTCTCCGAGAATTGTATCCAATCCGTCAGGTAAATCGGCAATCATTTCTTCCAAGTGTGCTGATTCAACCGCTTGATGCAAATCATATTCAGTTGCATCAGGGTTACCCATCATAATATTGTCCCGAATTGTTCCTGTAAATAAGAAATTATCTTGAAAAACCATCGCTATATTCTTTCTCAAACTTTCTAATGAGAATTCACGAATATCAATTCCGTCAATTGTGATAGCACCTTCATCAACATCATAGAAACGAGGAATTAAATTAACCAGAGTAGATTTTCCGCCTCCGGAGTTTCCGACTATTGCAACTGTTTCACCTTTTGGAACTTCTAAACTAAAATTATGAAGTACTGTTTTATCAGATGTATATGAAAAACTAATATTGTTAAACTTTATAGATTCATGCAAATCTTCCATAATTCGAGGATTATCAATATTTTTAATATCAGGTTCAATATCAAACAATTCAAATACACGACCCATAGCGACAAAAACAGTTTGAATACTTGTTAAAGTACCGCCTAAAGTTTTCATCGGCTTATATAATAACAATAGCGATGTAACGAATGAAGCAAAACTACCTGCAGTCATTTCACCGGAAATAATAAGGTTTGTACCGTAGAATAAAACAATTGCAATCCCGATAGACGCAATAAAATACATCAACGGTGACATCCAAGCAGAACGTTTTGTCAACGACATTGTAATATCAAAAGACTGATGAATTTGTTTTTCAAATAATTTTTCTTGTCTGTCTTGCAAACAATATGCAGTTATAACCTTGTTACCCGAATAGGTTTCATTAAAGTTAGTAGTAATATTTCCGCCCACAACCATTTGTTGATTAGAGGCTTTTTTAACTCTTTTTCTAATCAATGCAACCGGAACGAATGCGACACATAAAACAACTACCCCAACTATCGCAAGTTTCCAAGAACTGTATAACATAACCCCGATAAGTCCCAATGCACCGACAAAACTAGTTACGATATTTTTACATTTATCAATCAAACTCTTTGATGCTGTATCAGGGTCATTTAAGTATCTTGATATAATTATTCCGGAAGGATTTTCATCATAAAAAGAAGAATCCATTCTTATTAGTTTTGTAAATAAATCAATTTTTACGGAGTTAGTGATTTTTTGACTTGTCCAAGTGGTAAGATATGAATTAAGATACTTAAAAATCCCTTGAACCATAGCAAAGAAAACAACAGCGAATGGTATTGCCGCTGCTAATGCGAGATAAGGAACAACTACTTCGTGACCAAAACAATTAAAAATCCAATCATGTTTTCCGACAACATAGTCCATATATGGTTTCAGTGCGAAGGCTACAACACCATCTAATAAACCAACAGGAAGTGCTACTAAAAACCCTAAAATAATCCTTCCCATTACAGGCTTTATGTATGGAAAAATTCTTGATAGCAACCAACCGTATTTGAATGAATTTTGTGCTTTTGTTTTACTTAATTTCATATCTAAATCCCTTATTGAATACTTATTTCTAAAGAATATTATACCTTAAATATAGTTATATTTATAAAATTTTAATATAATATTTAAAGTATTCGCATGCCTAAAGGCTTATAAGGCATGGTAAAATTCATCCAAAAACACGATTTTTTCGGGAATATAAACTTATGTTAAGTTCTAAAAAACAGTGGTATCAAGACTTTACGGGTTTTAATTCGGATAAAATATATTTATTGAAATATTCCATATATCTCCTATAATAAAGGAGTAATACTTAAGAAAGGAGTTTTATAATGAACAAAGAAGAATTAGTACAAGAAATTTCAAAAAAAGCA
>CACXGY010000033.1 GCA_902767275.1 uncultured bacterium
CAAAGAAATGGGTCATTCCATTTTGTACTATGATTTCGTTTCCTATTATTTTTTATTAATATTTCTATTTAATATATACCCATAAGATTTATTATGTACAGTAATATTTTTAAAACAGCAGTGATAGATTGCGATGTTTCGCACAGATTTATCAAATCAGTCTGTCAAAAAATATTACCATTTAATATTAAATACAAATTTTATAATTATCTTCTTTACTTTTATTCTTTTCCGTTTTAGCATGGTTATAGATGGGAGCCGAAATATGTATAATCCAAAATCTGAAAAAGCCGAAGAATTTATTTCTCACAATGAAATATTATCTACTTTAAAATATGCACAAGAAAATAAAACAAATGTTGAACTTATAGACAAAATTCTTAAAAAAGCAAAAGAAATGAAAGGCTTAACACACCGTGAAGCAGCCGTTCTTTTAGATTGTGAACTCCCTGAAAAAAATGAAGAAATTTTTAAACTTGCAAATGAAATAAAATTAAAATATTACGGAAACAGAATTGTAACATTTGCACCACTATATCTTTCAAATTATTGTGTAAATGGCTGTGTATATTGTCCTTACCATTTCAAAAATAAACACATCCCGCGTAAGAAAATGACTCAAGAAGAAATTAAACAAGAAGTCATTGCACTCCAAGATTTAGGACATAAGCGACTTGCTCTCGAAACAGGTGAAGACCCTGTTAATAACCCAATCGAATATATTTTAGAATCAATAAACACAATCTATAATATTAAACATAAAAACGGAGCAATCCGCAGAGTGAATGTTAATATAGCAGCAACAACTGTTGAAAATTATAAAAAATTACATGATGCAGGAATAGGAACATATATTCTTTTTCAAGAAACATATAATAAAGAAAGTTATGAAATTTTACACCCGTCAGGTCCAAAACACAATTATGCATATCACACAGAAGCAATGGACAGAGCAATGCAAGGCGGAATTGATGATGTCGGATTAGGAGTATTGTTCGGGTTGGAAAATTATCAATATGAATTTGCAGGATTATTAATGCACGCTGAACACCTTGAAGCAGTATTTGGAGTCGGACCACATACAATAAGTGTTCCTCGTATCAGACCGGCTGATGATATTGATCCGAACGCATTTACTCACGCAATAAATGATGATATTTTCACAAAAATAGTTGCGTGTATTAGAATTGCAGTTCCATATACCGGCATGATTGTTTCTACAAGAGAATCCAAAGAAACAAGAGAAAAAGTTTTAAAACTCGGTGTTTCACAAATAAGCGGCGGTTCAAAAACAAGTGTCGGCGGTTACGCTCATCCGTCAGAAGAAGATGAAAATTCCGCACAATTTGATGTCACAGACAGACGCTCTTTAGACGAGGTTATGAACTGGCTTATGAAACTCAATTACGTTCCGAGTTTTTGTACCGCATGTTACAGAGCAGGCAGAGTCGGTGCTGATTTTATGAAAATATGCAAAAATCAACAAATTCACAATTTCTGTCATCCGAATGCTTTATTAACTCTTAAAGAATACCTCGAAGATTATGCTTCAGAGGAAACAAAAATAACAGGGAATAAACTCATTGAAAAAGAACTCGAAAATATAGATAACCCGACTATAAAAACAAAAACAAAAGAATACTTAGACAGAATTGAAAATGGCGAAAGAGATTTTAAATTTTAATAATACAAAACAGTCGGACAAAAATCCGACTGTTTTATTCTACAACTTTTTTCGCTACCGCTTTTATGCTGCTAATTGTGCATCTTGAAGTAATAAATATGCCATTTCTAATTGTTCTGCATCAGCAACATCATTATCAATTCCTACTGCTTGTTGACCAACTCTTTTTGCAGTTCCGTCAGTTTGATGTGCTACATAATATCCTTGAACTTCTTCCGGAACAACATTTTCTAAAAATTCAAAATCAATTCCGTCAATTGCAACTGCATCTTTTGACATACGAGTAACTTCTTCTTTGTTTTCAGATTTTTTGATTCCTGCTAATGCAAATAACATATCAGTATCATCTTCTGTTATTGTTTCTGCTTTTGCAGAGAAAGTTACACCCATTAAACTTGATATATCAGTATTGTTATAAATTTCACTGGCATCAACACCGGCATTTGCTGCTTCTAGTTGAACTTGTTTATCAAACAGATTTTTTTCTACATCTGTATCAACAAACTTTCTATCTCCGCCAATACCTGCGATGTTTCTTCCCATATTGATTAAACCGTTAAAGTCAATACCCATTTAAAATCTCCTGTTTCTCTATCCTATCCTAATTATTTATTTCTTATGTATATATAAAGTATATACATATAAAAAAATTGACTTTTTCTTTTTAAATCATTAAGAAATGTTAACAAAAGGACAGGGAATACACGTCTTATATAATTAGAATAATTTTTTACAAATTTCTTAAAGCAACTATTTTCATATCTTTAACATCGGGAGTTTTTCCTGTCCAGATTTGAATGGCTCTTTGTGCTTGATAAAGAAGCATATCCAACCCTTCAACAGTTCTCAAGCCTTCTTTTTGTGCCGATTTTAAAAACATTGTTGTCAAAGGATTATATACAATATCATAAACAATGGTTGATTTATCAAGAGATTTTATTACCCTATCACTCAATGGCTGTTCATCAGCCGCAAACCCTTTCATACCAATAGGTGTTGCATTAACTACTATTGATGTTTCGGGTAATTCTAATACGTTTTGGATTTGATGTGTTGTGAATTTTATATTAGGGAATTTATCCCTAAGATAATTTATTGCATTTTGTGCATTGATAATATTTCTGGTATAAAAATCAATTGACGTAATCCCTTTTTCCACAAGCCCAACGGCTGCTGCTCTGGAAGCACCACCCGTTCCCAGAATACAAGCATTTTTACCCTTTAAATCAACATCTGAAGGA
This sequence comes from uncultured bacterium, assembly GCA_902767275.1. Lineage (GTDB taxonomy): Bacteria > Cyanobacteriota > Vampirovibrionia > Gastranaerophilales > Gastranaerophilaceae > UBA2883. The sequence continues at coordinate 2,926 of CACXGY010000033.1, forward strand.
ATTGCCGTTTTAAAACCATAGATATCGGTGTTATACCCAAACATTTCTCTTTGTTCGCCTGAGATTTTAACTGTATTTATACATCCTGCTATATTTGAATAATCATCCATATCACTCATAAAAAATGATATCGGTATTTTTAACGGAATAGTGACATTAAATCCGTGATAACCGTTTGCCTTTAAAAACTTTATCCTGTCTACCAAATCTTCCGCAGGGGTTTCCATAACATCATATACAGCATTCAATCCCAGACTTTCAAACCCTGCTTGTTGTATAGCCGGAGATATAGAATGACCTAAAGGATATCCAATAATTCCAAGTTTATAATCCATATAGTCTCCTTTAAATAAACCTATTCCATTAATGTTGTCATTAATATTGGTTCATCTTCTGTTGCTAAAACCGTATGTTCAAAATGTGCTGATGCTTTATGATCTTTAGTAACAACACCCCAATCATCAGGTTCAACATACACATCATCTCCGCCCAAATTTAACATCGGTTCAATAGCAATAACATAATTAGATTTAATCTTTGTTTTATCTCCGACTCTATAATTAAACAAAAACGGATCTTCATGCATAACGTGTCCGACACCGTGTCCGCCGTAATGTCTTACAATTCCCATATTATAACTTTTTGCGACATCTTCTATTGCACCTGAAATATCATCTAAAACATTTCCTGCTCTCATTTGTGCTATCCCTGCAAATAAGGCTTCTTCGGTTGCTTTCATTAGTTGTTGTTTTTCTTCGGATATTTTTCCTACTGCATAAGACCAAGCACTGTCGCCTACCATTCCGCCATAAGTAGCACCAACATCAATTGCGATTATATCTCCTTCTTTCAAAATTTCCGTTTCAGAAGGAATTCCGTGTACGACTTTTTCATTAATAGAAGTACATATGCTTGCAGGAAACCCGTTATAACCAAGAAAAGTCGGTATCGCTTTGTTTTCTTTTATAACGTGCATAGCTATATTATCGAGTTCTTTTGTGCTAATCCCCGGTTCAACAACTTCTCTCATTTTTTTATGAACCAATGCCACAATATGTCCTGCATGACGCATTTTTTTTATTTCATCTCTGGATTTTCTGTTTATCATTATTCCACCACTTTCAATAATCTATTCCAAACTTCTTCAATAGAACCATCCGCATTAATAGATGAAAGAACATTTTTATTCTTATAATAATCAATTAGCGGAGCAGTTTCTCTAAAATAAGTTTCAAATCTGGCTTTTGCTGTTTCTTCATTATCATCTTTTCTTTGAGTCAAATCTCCGCCGCATATATCACATTTACCCTCAATTTTAGGAGATTTGAATTTAAGATTATATATCTCTCCGCATTCAGAACAGGAACGTCTGTTGACTATTCTTAAAACAAGAACATCAGTATCAATATCAAAATATGTTGCTCTAAAATCAACTTGATTATCTTTATCAATCTCTTTTCTTATTTCTTCCAACATTTCTGCCTGTTCCATACTGCGAGGAAATCCGTCTAAAATAAAACCTTGTTGACAATCTTCTTGCATTAATCGATTTTTTATAATATCCCCGACCAATTTAACAGGTACTAATTGCCCTTTATCAATAAATTGTTTTGCGATTTTTCCGTTTTCAGAACCACTTGCAATCTCTGCCCTAAGCAATGAACCTGTATCAACATGCGGAAATCCGAAATATTGTGCAAGTTTATTAGTTTGAGTACCTTTGCCGCAAGCAGGCGGCCCAAGAAATATCAATTCTTTTTTCATTTTTTGCCTTTCTTACATCTTCTTATATTTTTATTATACAATAAAACTATGGGAAGAATACAACAATTATCAAAGAATGTGATTAATCAAATAGCGGCAGGAGAGGTCATTGAGCGACCTGCCTCAGTCGTTAAAGAATTGGTAGAAAACTCTATTGATGCAGGTGCAACAAAAATCAGTATTGATATAACAAACGAATGTCGTAACATAAGAGTAGCCGACAACGGTTCAGGTATTCATCCTGATGATATTGTTCTTGCTTTCTCTAAACACGCAACAAGTAAAATAAATTGCGGAGAAGATTTATATAATATCCATACACTCGGATTTAGAGGAGAAGCATTAGCAAGTATCATTTCTATTGCAAAAGTAACCTGTACAACCAGAACTAAAGATTTTGATTACGGTACAAAAGTTGTCTGCGAAAACTCAGAAGTTAAACATTCTGAAACAGGCTGTGCTGTCGGTACAATTATGCAAGTTGATAACCTGTTTTATAATATTCCGGTAAGATTGAAATTTTTAAAATCAGAAAAAACAGAGTTTGCATATATTTCAGAATTAGTTACATCTATTGCTCTTTCTAATCCCAAGGTATCTATAGAATTAAAAAACAACGGTAAGACAACAATTAAAACAGACGGAATAAACGGTCTTGACGGAGTAATTAAAAACATTTATTCAAAAGACCTGTTTTCTAATCTAAAGCCAGTTCAAAAAGAAGATAAATTATCAAAAATAAAAATCTCGGGATATATAAGTACACCTGATTATACTCGTTCCAGCAAAAAAGATTATCATATCTTTGTTAACCACAGAACTGTTAAATGTCCTGTTTTCATAAAAGCAATAGACATGGCATATAAAAATTCTATTCCGAACGGAAAATATCCTTTTGTTGTTCTTGATTTAGAAATCCCGCCTGAGGATATTGATATCAATGTCCATCCGACAAAAAAAGAAGTTAAATATAAAACCCCTAATCAAATATTTAATTTTATAATGACTTCCGTTCAACAAGGTATTAATAATTACGGACAAAATATAGACCATTTTAAAAAAGTTACTAATATATCAGATTTTCGAGAAAAGGAAAATGACGGTAATGATGATGTTTTTGTCCCTGAAAATCAAATTAATACTAAACTTATTAAGAATGTTCTCGAAAATAATACCGGTTATGCACACGAAAAAAATGAAACTTTTCAACCACAATATTCACAAAAACCGGTTTTTTCTAAATCACAAAACAATTTTAACTCAGGAACACAACAATCTTTTATTAAAGAAGAAATAAAACAACGGGATAAAATTATAGGTCAATACAAAGATACATATATATTAATTGAATTGGAAGAAGGCTTGGAAATAATAGACCAACATATTGCCGATGAAAGATATATATATGAAACTTTAAAAGAACAACACAATCCTGCATCACAATTATTGTTTGTATCAGATGTTATAAATATAGATATTAAAGAAAGTGAAATTATCAAAGAAAATCTTTCAAAATTCAAAAAATTCGGATATGAAATAGAATTTTTAAAAGATAATGAAATTATCTTCAGAAAAGTACCGCAATTACTTTCAAAATACAATCCAAAAGAAATTTTAAAAGATATATTAGAAAATATTGAAGGGGATATTGATAATTTAGAAGAAAAAATATTAATAACAACCTCGTGCAAAGCAGCAGTCAAAGCAAATACTCCGTTGAATTTATTCCAAATGGAAGAAATAATAACCCGATGGAGAGGATGCAAAAACCCATACACATGCCCTCACGGCAGACCAATATCAAAAATTTTAAAACACTCTGAAATCGCAGGATTTTTTATGCGAAACAAATAAACTACCGAACATAAACTCTTGGTAATCTTACTTTAAGTCTGCAAGTTAATTCATAGTTAATAGTTCCGGCAATTTTCGCCCAATTATCAATTGATAAATCAGTATCGTTTAAAAGAGTTATAATATCGCCTTCTTGAGCATTGACACCTGATATATCAAACATCATTTGATCCATAGTAATATTTCCGATTTGTTTTATCTTTTGTCCGTTTAGTTCGCCATATATTTTATTAGACAATATTCTCGGAACACCGTCTGCATAACCAATCGGAATAGTCGCAACCAAAGTATCTTTTTCCGCTATATAAGAATAACCGTAACTAATTCCGTCATTTTTTTTCATAGTATGAATATTAGTTATTCTGCCTTTTAGACTCATAACCTGTTTAAGTTTAGGATAGAATTTTATATTTTCCGCAAAATCCGGATACAAACCATATATAGCAATACCCATTCTAACCATATTAGATTGAATATCATAAGTAACCGAACCGGCAGTATTAAGAATATGCAGTAATAAATCTTTTGTATCAACTGAATTTATTATATTATTCCAATGTTCAAATTGTTTTTCAGTTTTATCGACATCTTCCGCATTAGCAAGATGTGTAAAAATCCCTTTTAAATCAATAAAATTACAATTTTGAACTTTTTTAATAAATTCAACAGCATATTCAGGTTCAAGTCCGATTCTGTTCATGCCTGTATCCAATTTAATATGAACTTTTGGTTTAATACCTGTTCTTTCAAAAGCCTGTTTACATGCTTCCAAATGTTTCTCAGAAAAAATAGAAACAGAAATATCATTTTCAGCCGCAATTTCAAAAGACCAAACAGGAACAGCACCGACCACAAGGATATCACATTTAATTTTCTCACGTCTTAAATCCAAACCTTCATCAATAGATGCGACCCCAAGCATATCAATTCCTGAAGCAAGCATTATAGGGGCAACCATTGCTGCACCGTGTCCATAGGCATCGGCTTTAAGGATACCAAGTATTTTTTTATCAGACGGTATATTTTTTCTAAATTCTTGAACATTATGAGCGATAGAATCGAGATTAACTTCAACCCAAGCATCTCTATGAGTATTCAATTGTGTAAGACGTGTATTTTTCATATCTATATTATAAACAAAAAACGGAAAATGATTTCTCAAATTCCGTTTTTAGTTTTATTTATGTGTAAAATTTATCTTCTGTCCGTTACTTTTATTAAATGCCAGCCGAATTGTGTCCATACAGGTTTTGAAATTTCTCCTTCAGGCAGATTAAAAGCAACAACCTCAAATTGAGGAACCATTTGTCCTCGTTTAAAATAGCCTAAATCTCCGCCATTTTGTCCAGATGGGCATTTTGAATATATTTTTGCATAATATTCAAACGAACCGTTACCTTCAACAATATCTTTTCTAATTTGTTCTGCCTGATAATAATTGCCGACTAAGATATGACTTGCACGTACTTCAGATACAGGTGTATCAGCCTTGGCGAGTCCTATAAAACACAATACAAGCATTAATGATAATATTAAAAATTTCTTCATAAATCTTCTCCCGATTATAGTTTAACATTTTATTATTTAAATTTCAATTGTGCAAAATGTTAATATTATTTAAAAAATAATGTGAAACACAGTATAATTATGAACTTTGTAAACAAAGACGTTGCATGAAAAATTTTTTTTGTTTAGAATAAACATACTCACATCCTCGTATAGGAGGAAGCGTCGTCATTAAACGCTGATTCCGTACAAATATGAAAGGTGAAATTAAAATGGCAAACATTAAATCAGCAAAGAAAAGAGTATTGATAGCAGAAGCAAACAGACAAAGAAACGTTGCTTTCAAGTCTGCAATCAAGACTGCTGTTAAAAAAGCACTTGAACTTGCACAAGCAGATGATAAAGATGCTTTGAACACTGCAGTATCAAAGGTATATCAACTTTGTGACAAAGCAGTTTCAAAAGGTATCTTACATAAAAATACTGCTGCAAGAAAAAAATCAAGACTTACTCTTGCTGTTAAAAAGTTAGCAAAATAAAGATAATTATTATCTTTATTAAAGATTTTAAGAGAGATAAGGAGCGAAGAAAAATCTTCGCTCCTTTAGTTTTTTAATATCTATTGAATGGATAATAATAGACAATATAATTAGTTTTATAAAAAATAATTATTTTCGGGAATGTTTTTATTGATAAATAGCCATATATTGTCAACAGAAAGGAGTAAACTATGAGAACACTGAAAATAATTGCTTTTATACTTGTCGTGATTGGGGCAATAAATTGGGGACTTGTTGGTTTGTTCAAATTTGATTTAGTAGCCGTTTTGTTTGGCGATATGACTTATTTCTCAAGAGTAATTTATACCTTGATAGGTTTATCAGGTATATATTCACTTCTAACATTATATTATTTGTTGGCAGATGAATATTAAGCATGAAAAAAGGGGCTTGTCGCCCCTTTTCGTTTAATTTCGAAACATTTCATCGGTATTTTTAACCGGTATTTATATAAACAACTTTTATATGATAAAATTTCATGACTTTTCAAATCTGTTACATAAATTCATGAAGTTTTATGAATAAATGAGTAGGGTTTACACTATATAATTTTCAGTTTTACACAAAAATCAGTAGAAATATTATCTGATTTAATAAGGTTTAAACCACCATGCATTTCTTCCATATTTTTGCTGCAAATATACAAACCAAGCCCTGAGCCGGTTTGTTTTGTTGTAAAACCGTCTTTAAATATATTTTCTTTATCTGTAATAGGACAAGCATTATTAGAAACTATTATTTCAAGAATACTGTCTTGTTTCTTTGTATAGATTTCAATTTTTTTTGAAGTTACTGTTTCAGATTCTTTAAATGCTTCACAGGCATTTTTCACAAGATTAATAATAACTCCTTCAAGTTTGTTTTTATCTGCTAAAACTGTCGGATTAAAATCCACATTTAATGACATATTAATGTTTTTACCGCAATATACTTTTGCAAGATTATAACTTTCGTCGAGCAGTTCACTAATTTTATATTCTTTTAATTCTTGATTGTCAGCAGATTTTAGTTCTAATAAAGAATTCCCCGCCATATTAATTGCTCGTTTTATATTTTCTATAGATTTTTTTATTGTTTCATCATTGATATCATTTTTATCGCAGTATCTCTGAATAATTTCCGTATATAAATCACAAATGGATAATTGATTTTTTATCTCGTGAGAAATATATCTGATTTTTTCTGTTTGATATTCCATAAATATCCCCATAAAATGATAGTGATTAGCAAAATAAGAATATATATTCACTTTTCACTAATCACTATAAATTTAGTACTTATAACTTGTCATTTAAAAATTCATATTATATAGAAACGAAGTTTGATTTTCTTTTCTTATCAAACCCGTGTCTGATAGCGTATAAAACTGCTTGAGTTCTATCTTTAACCTGAAGTTTTTGGAAAATATTATTAACGTGAGTTTTAACGGTAGTATTAGAAATATACAATTTACTTGAAACTTCATTATAACCGTAACCTTGAGTTAACAAATCAAGAACTTCTTCTTCTCTTTGAGTTAGAGATGACAACAATTCTTCATCAGTATTATTTTCTTCTTCTCTGACAGATTTTTGGAAATATTCAAAGAATCTGAGAGAAAGAGCGGAAGGTAAATAAATTTTACCTGAAAGCACTTCTTCGATTGCACAAATAAGTTGAGCGGATGCCATAGTTTTTAAGACATAACCTCTGGCACCAACTTTCATTGCTCTAAAAATCAAATCAGCATCATCATAAGCACTCAAAGCGACAACTTTAACATTTGTTCCCAATCTTTGGATTTCGTGGATTGCTTGAAGTCCGTTTTTGTCAGGCATATTCATATCAACGAGAACGATATCAGGTTGATATTTTTTAACCATATTAACTCCGGTATTGACACTTGTAGACGTTTGAACAACATCATAACAGCCTTCCAAGTTCAATAATTCTTTTACTCCCATTAGATGCTCGTAGTTGTCATCTATTAAAACGATTCTTGCTTTTTTTCTAAAATCTCTATGCATATTCATCTCCCTAAGATTAAATTAACTTCCCTCTCCACCAAATATACTACTACTTTTTAGAGGAGATATTCATCGACACAATTATCAATCTTATGAAAAAACCTGTAGATAAACTTATCTAATCCGTATGGTCTATAAAATGGCTGAAATCCATGATAGGACATGATTTCCGGCATGATAATAAAAATCATGCCGGTCATGCAAATATATTAGACTAAATAGAGCAGGTATTGATTTTTTGTTGACTAATAAGAGGGGGAGTAATAGAATTGAGATATATTAAGTGTTTAAAATAAAAGCGCTTGTAGCTCAGTAGGATAGAGCGGTGGTTTCCTAAACCATGTCCGTCGTGGGTTCGACTCCCACCTTGCGCAATAAAAAACTGAATGACGGTTAGTTGTTCAGTTTTTATAATGAAAAGATACAAAACAAAAAGTGGGAGGAGAAGCCAATCAAACGAAGTTTGATATGGGTTCGAGCGGATTTGCGTACGGAATGAGAGAAACGAATTCCGAATAGCGAACAGATTGAGCAAACTGTGACGAAGTCACAAAAGCGAAACTCTGTGAGCGTGGAGCAAATCCAAGACACTCCCACCTTGCGCAATAAAAAACTGAATGACGGTTAGTTGTTCAGTTTTTATAATGAAAATATACAAAACAAAAAGTCCCAATATTTTCACTCATAAGTAGGGTTGACTTTAGTCAACCAAAATGTATCGGTAGACTGAAGTCTACCCTACCTGCTAATACTTCATGCCTTTGGAATTGGCAACCCCACCGGCTTTGTAATCACAAAACCGCAACAAAGCCGACTCCCCTTGTCAAAGGGAGTTATAATCACTTTCTTCCCTTGACAAGGGAAGGACTGAGGATGGGTTACGACAATATTTGTTCAGTATTAATATCAGATTTGTGAATAATTTCGAACAATC
>CACXGY010000034.1 GCA_902767275.1 uncultured bacterium
GGGAAGGACTGAGGATGGGTTACTGATTTGATAAATCAAATTTTTAAAAAACAGACCACCCACCCCGCTATTGTAATAACAAAATCAATACAATAGCGACCCTCCCTGGCACAAGGAGGGTAAGATAATTTCTTTCCCTTGCTAAGGGCAGGGAACATTCATTTATTATCTTATTGTTCTATTGCCATTAACTATCGACAACCCCTCCGGCTTTGTAATCATAAAACCATAACAAAGCCGACTCCCCTTGTCAAAGGGAGTTATCATCACTTCCTTCCCTTGACAAGGGAAGGACTGAGGATGGGTTACCGGTTTGATAAATCGGTGCGATATATCCCACCATACTGCTAAAGGAAATTATAAAAAATCTTATTACCTTAATGCCCTATTGCCTTTAAAAATCGACGACACTGTTTTAAAGTAAAAGCAAGAGTATTACTCGCTAGGCACTTTTTTTATTAAAATTATCTCGAACAGTAGTGCATAAAAACAGACAGTCAGGTAATTGTTTCATACTTAATAATTTTATTAAATATATTTATCACAATAAGAAAGGAGTTTTGTATGAACGAATACAGAGATGATGAACACAGAATGTATGAACACAGAAAACACCGTGTATGGAAATATATCGGTATTATATGTGCAACATTATTAGGGGCTTTTCTTGCTTTTTATGTGGTTGTGGATTGTACAATGAAAAGAATGACAAGTCCTGAACACTATATGAGAGAAGCCGCAAGAATGAACAAAATGGCTATGCAAAATATAAAAGAATTTGACAAAGAGGTCGCTCAAATGACAAGAGTTGAAGAAAAATTCTTACACAAAAATACTATTAAACTAATCAGAACACCTGATTCTTATAAATTTATTATTGATCTTAAGCCCTTCAAAGGAAATCAGAATGCCATTAACCTTGATGTTAACGGTTCAATGTTAACTATCAGCGGAGAATGTACAACTGATAAAAGAAATTCAGAAATTGTAACTAATTTGAGTGAAACTTACGATCTTGGCAAAGATGCAGATTTTGACAAAATGTCAAAGAAAAAAGAAGGGGATAAACTCATTGTAAACATCCCTATCGACAAAGACTAATAATATCATCCCACAGAAAAAAGAATCCTCTGTCTATTATACAGAGGATTCTGATTTACATTAAATTATTCTATTGTGCCACGGCTGATCTGTTTTTATACTCAATTAAGCATTTTGCTAACTGATCAGGACAACTTGTTCCTCTGCCTGCACAATCTATCCCTTCAAGACGTTTTATTACTTCATCAACAGGCATTCCTTGTATAAGATTACAAATCCCGTTTAAATTACCCTGACATCCTCCAAGAAATTCCGCTCTTGTGATAATTCCGTCTTTAATGCCTACACCTATCATCTTTGAACAAGTTCCGTGTGTTTGATATTGGATTATTTCTTCTTCGCTCATAATAAATCCTTTCTATTCATTATTTATTGAATACAGTATTTTCAAAAAATTTTCATCTTTCGTTTGAGTATTTAACGGTTTTGGAATAAATTTTTCTTTATATTTCTCAATTGCATACTGATCGGTCATACCTGATATATAATCAGTTACGAGTCGTTCTATCTTCTTATCGTCATCACAGTACTCTTTTAAATAATCCGTATAATACTCATACAACGTTTTAACTATATGTTTTGCTTTACCTTCTTCTAATTTTGCAGGCGAATCGGTATATATATTCTCAAACATCCACTCTCTGAGAATTTTTGTATATTCCCAACATTCTTCATCCATTGATACTTTATCGCTATCTATTGAATTATTAACAACTGCATATATCATCTTTGACAATCTTTGAGAAGGCTTAGACGAAAAATACCTCTTACACTCATCAGGCAAATCTTCTTCTGTTATAATGCCCGCTCTGATAGAATCTTCTATATCATGATTTATATAAGCAATTTTATCAGCATACTGAACAATTTGTGCTTCTGCAGTCTTTGGCTTATAACCCCATGTGTGAGTTAATATGCCATCAATTGTTTCTGTACATAAATTCATATCCTCAAGAACTTCCACAACTCTTACACTCTGAACATTATGATGGAAACCGGTTGATACCAATTCATTTAATACAGACTCCCCGCAATGACCAAACGGAGTATGTCCTAAATCATGTCCTAACGATATTGCTTCAACTAAATCTTCGTTTAAATCTAATGCCCGTGCCATAGTTCTTGCAATTTGTGAAACTTCTAAAGTATGAGTTAATCTTGTTCTGAAATGATCATCAAATGGAGATAAAAATACCTGTGTTTTGTGTTTTAATCTTCTAAATGATTTAGAATGAAGAATTCTATCTCTATCTCTTTGGAACTCTGTCCTTAAATCAGATGGTTCTTCTTCACGTTTTCTTTTTGCATAGATACTCTTTGCAGCATCACTACGTAATGTATCAAGTTCTTTTTTTTCCAATTTCTCTTTAATAGTACTCATGACTTAATTATATAATAACAAACCTGAAAAATAAAGATATTTGAAATATTTACTGACACTTCTATAGTTTAATGATATAATAATCTTGTAATAAGATTATAAGGAGAGGCAGATTATGGCAGATTCATCAAAATTATTAGTTGCTATTGACAGAAGTGAACGTGAAAAATTACACGTTGCTATCAATGAATATAAAGGAAGAAGTTACCTTGATTTAAGAATATTCTATACTACAGATAACGGCGAAACTTGGAGACCTACTCAAAAAGGGGTTACTTGTGCTCCCGAACATCTTGAAACGTTAAGAGATGCTGTTGAAGAAGCAATGAAAGAATTTATGGCTATCGAATAATGAAATATGCTCTCGTACTTGTTAATATTAAAGGTCTGGGAGTAAAAACCTTCGGGTACATAATCCCCGATGAAATAAAAGATAAAATCAAGATTGGTCAAGCGGTCACTGTACCGTTTGGCCGTCAAGGTTTTATTAAAGCCTTTGTTGTCGGAGTTTCTGACTATATGGAAGAAGGGATTAAACCTAAAAAAATTAAAGAAATTATTGATGACACACCCCTTTTTACCTTAAAATACTTTAAACTTTTAGAATGGGTTGCAAATTATTATTGCACAGATATTATAAATGTCCTCAATTTAGCAATTCCCATAAAATTAATTGATAAAAGTGCAAAAACGGAATATTCTGTTGAGTTTTTAAATTATAACAACGCAACAAAACGACAAATTCAAATACTGGACAAATTAAAAGAGATGGGTAAAACTTCTCTCATTGAATTTGAAAAACAGGTTAAAACAACAAGAACGACTATGAAAAAATTAGACTCGTTAGGTTGTATAAAAATTAAAGAAGAAAATATATACAGAAACCCTCTTACAATATTCAAAGATAATCCTAAAGAACCGCTGTCTGAACTATCGGGCGAACAAAAAGATGCCTATGAAGGGATAAAAAAGAAACTTAAATCCCCTAATCCTATATTACTCCACGGTGTAACCGCATCAGGAAAAACAGAAGTATATTTTAAACTAATACAAGATACTTTAGATGAAGGGAAAAATATTTTGTTTCTTGCCCCAGAAATTGCACTCGCATCTCAACTGACACAAAGAATTGCAAAAAAATTCGGAATAAATGAAGTGGCAATTTGGCACAGTAGTATTTCAGACGGAGAAAAATATGATGTATGGCAAAGACTATACAATAATGAAATACGCATACTCGCAGGAGCAAGATCAGCAGTTTTTGCACCACTGCAAAACATAGGACTTATTATTATTGATGAAGAACATGAAAGTGCCTACAAACAAACAAATCCAGCACCAAGATACGATGCAAAAGTAGTCGCTCAGAAACTTGCACAATTTTATAAAGCACCGCTTATCTTAGGTTCTGCAACTCCTGACGTTTCTACATATTATTATGCATCAAACAACAACACCCTTTTTGAAATGCCTCACAGATTTAACAATTCCCCAATGGCAAAAATAGATATCATAAATATGCAAGAATACTCCAGAGCGGCTTACAAAGGTATTATTACAAAACAACTTCAAACCGCAATAGACGAAACACTTGAGAACAAACAACAAATTATAATCTTAATAAACAGACGGGGATTCTCAACCTCTACTCAATGCAAAGCGTGCGGAGAAGTTATTGAATGTCCAAACTGTGCAATTCCTCTAATCTGGCACGCAAGAGAACAAAAACTAAAATGCCACTATTGTAACCACATAGAGGACATGCCTGACACTTGTCCTTCTTGCGGTGCAGATGCTCTCAGAAATAGCGGATTAGGCTCTCAAAAAGTCGAGTCATTAATGAAAGAATTATACCCTAACGCAAATATTGAAAGAATTGACAGTGACGTTCTTACGAAGAAAAATTCTCATATTGAAATCCTTAACAGATTTCAAAATAAAGAAATAGATATTCTTATCGGAACTCAAATGATTGCAAAAGGATTAGATAACCCGAATGTGACACTTGTAGGTGTAATTAGTGCAGATTCAACTTTTAATCTTCCTGACTTCAGAGCCGCTGAAAGAGGGTTTCAACTTCTTACACAAGTTGCAGGCAGAGCAGGTAGAGGAGAATTTTCCGGCAGAGTAATTTTTCAAACTTATAACCCTGATTTTTATGCTCTCGACAGTGCTAAAGAACAAGATTACGAAAAATTTTTCCGTACTGAAATCAAATCAAGACAAGAATTTGTATATCCGCCTTTCACTCAAATAATTCGTGTTATTCTTAGTTGTGATAATAATACCCGTGCTGAAAAATCCGTAGAAGAAATTGCCAACAGACTGCAAGATTTGATTGAACAATACGGATTCAGCGAACACGTCGAAATGCTTGGACCTTCAAATTGCGTAATAGAACGACTTAACGGACTTTACAGATACCAAATTTTACTAAAAAATAAACTCCACGAAAAAGGACATAAATTTATATCCAAATTCTTTAAATCCATAAAATTACCTAAAGACATCAGAATGGCGATAGACGTTGACCCTATTGATATACTCTAACTTTTTACTCAGAATATTCTTCCTGAACATCTTCATCAATATTATCATCATAGTCATCTTCTTCATTAAACTCATCATCGCCTGATTCTTCGTCTAATTCTTCATCATAATCATCTTCCGATAATTCATCATTATCTTCTGAATCATCAGAAATTTCTTCAGTATCTGCTTCTTCTTCGGCTTTTTGTTGTGCAAGAAGTTCTTCTTCCGCCCTGCGTTGTTCTTCCTCTCTTGCTCTTTCTTCATCCATTACTACTTTTATTTTTGAATATTCATTTTTTACTTTTTCTAAATCAAGTGTCAATGTATTATGATTAGTTAACGAAGAAGCAATATAGCGTTCATAGTTCCAGTTATCTCCGTTCAATTTATACAATTGAGATAGTGCATACAACAAATCCCCATTTTTAGAATTATTTTCTAATCCTTCCTGCACAGTATCCATAGCCTCTGTTAATCTCATTTGAGTTGTATATATTTGAACCATTATCATATACGCTTGAATATCATGCGGATTATAATGAACTGTTTGCTTTAAATATTGCAATGCGGCTTCAAAATTACCTTCCTCATATGCAATTGAACCAATATTAAAATATGCCCAACTATAATCAGGGGTTATTTCTATGACTTTTTGATACTCTCCCACTGCTAATTCAGATTGTCCGAGCGTTTTTAAAATATTTGCCAAATAAAAATGAGCAAATATATCTTGAGGATTTAACTCAATCGTTCTTTGAAAATATTCTATTGCAACCTCATATTCTTCTTTATTATAAAAACACAATCCAAGATTAAAATATGTATTAGAATCTTCGGAATCAACCTCGACAACATGTTTCAATGCAACTATCGCTTTTCCGTATTCTTCCATTTCAATATAGGTTAACCCTAAATTGTAATAAAAATCTGTTTCAGGAGATATTACAATCGCTCTTAAATACGCTCTTTCTGCTTTTTCATATTCTCCCAACTTTTCATAAGCAATACCTAAATTATACAATAACTCAGCATTATCAGGGAATGTTCTTACCAGATATAACAAATTTTGCTTTGCTTCTTGATTAAATCCGTTATCCAATAAAACTATCGACAAGGTTCGTCTTGCCTGAAAATTATATGGATCATCCCTCAATATCGCCTGTAATTCTTCAATATCATCACTCATACATTTATGATATCAAATTATCAACTCTATATCAAGTAATATAATCTATACCAATTGAGTGAAAATAATTATAAACACCCTTTTTTTATTATTGGATATATGATAGAATATATCTATATTATTAAGAATATAGAAAGGCACAGTTTTATGCGTGAACTTATAAAAAAAGATCAAATAGTTACTATAATCCCGCACGACTTTAAGGATACAAATAAAGGTAAAGTTACCGATGTATCAATGGAAGGCTTTACAATGCAATTAAAATATATTCCGAGAGGATTGCTTAAACAAAACATTTGTGACTTCTATTCTTTAACAGAAAACGGTTATCTCTATTTTGAATCTTTTATTAAAGATATTGACGGAAATTCCGTATCCATAGCAAATCCTAAAAAACACAGATTCTTACAAAGACGTAAGTTCACTCGTATCAAATTTATTGAAAACCTCGAACTTATTCACGATGATATTGTCCACCACGTTCAAACTCTGGACTTATCCGCAGGTGGTATGAAATTAAAAACTACAGAAAATATTAATATTGAACACGCTTATAAAGTTTGTATTAAACTCAACGATGAAATCGAAGTAAATTGTAAGTATCAACTTATTCGTGTAGAAAAAAATAATGACGGTTTCTATATCATATCCGGACAATTTACAAACCTTAGCAACGTCGATAAAATGTCACTTGTTCACTTCTGCATGAAAAAGAGTATGGAAACTGCTAATAAATAAATTTAATAAAATGGCGATGAAATTATTATGAGTTTTAAAAATTTATTCAGAAAAAAAAATAATACGTTATTATTTACCACTCCATCTCATTCACAAAAGTTTTGTATTCTGAAAAAGTTTAGACATTTTTACGCATGCGATATCTCCGAAACAGATACTCATAATCCTCAAAAATTTTTGGTACAAGCACAAACCAATGCCACAGAAATCTATGGAACAAAACAAACACTATTTCTGACAAACGGTTCTTCTTCAGGGATTATTGCAGGAGTCATAGCCTTAACAAAAAAAGGAGATAAAGTATTACTTTGGGAAAACTCTCACAGATGCCATAAAAATGGTGTGGAATTAGCCGGAGGAATACCTGTATATTATCAATTACCTCATAATGAGTTTGGCGTACCGGACAGAACTCCACCAAAACTTATAGAAAACTTTCTTTGCGATAATAAAGATATTAAAGTTGTTATTGTAACATCTCCAACATACGAAGGATATGTTTCTGACATAAAAACAATTAAATCAATTTGCTCCAAACACAATGCAAAACTAATTGTGGATGAAGCACACGGAGCATTATACCCATTCTCTGACAACCTGCCTGAATCTGCTGTTAAATATGCAGATATAACAGTTCAATCACTTCATAAAACAGCAGGAGGACTAAATCCAACTGCATTAATCCATTCAAATCTTGATTTTGATATTCAACCCTCTCTCGATAAAATAACAACAACATCCCCGTCATACCCGCTATTAGCATCAATTGAACAAAATATCTTTTTCCTTAACTCTAAAAAAGGTAAAAAATCTATCGAAAACTTAATTACTAATATTAAAAACCTTCGACAAAACTCTGTTAACATTGAATTTGGAGGAGATGATATTACAAAAATTCTAATAAAAAAAGAAGGTTACACAGGATTCAAATTATCAGAAATGTTATATGAAAACAATATAGAAGATGAAAAAACCAATAATATTTCCACAATGCTTTTGTGCGGAATAGGTACTACAAAACAAAAACTCAAAAAATTACAAGAAATACTATCTAAAATAAAATAATTTCTAATTATTTAAAAGTAAAAAAGAGGATGACTTTTTAGCCACCCTCATATCTATAAACTTTAATATTCTCAATCCCTTAATTATATTCAAGATTAATTTGAGAAAATTGAACAACTTTATTTCTACCTCTATGTTTTGCATTATACAAAGCATGTTCAGCATATCTTATCAGAGTATTTGCATCTTCATGAACATTTTCCATACAAGGGAAGGTTGCAATACCACCGGATATTGTAACAGGATGACGTTCTTCTTCCCCTGCCGGAATAAATTCCATTTTTTCTACAGCCCTTCTGAAACGTTCTGCATATATAAACGCATTATCTTCGGATGTATTAGGTAATATCAATAAAAATTCTTCATCACCATAACGAGTAACAACATCTTCTTTTCTGACTGAAACATCTAACATGCCTGCGATATTTCTTAACAGGATATCACCCCATTCATACCCATACATATCATTTACTGCTTTAAAATAATCCAAATCAAAAAGTATACAAGAAACTTTTGTTTTGTATCTTCTTGAACGGGAAATTTCTGATTCTAAGGCTTCTTGTAAATATTTTCTGTTATGAAGTCCTGTTAATTCATCCGTTGTACTAACTTCATTCATTTTTTCTTTATAATAACTAATCTTCAAAAGAGCCTTTGCTCTAATTAACAATTCATCTTTATCAACAGGAGTTGATATAAAATCATATCCTTCTGCTCTTACAATTGTATTAAATCTATTTCCAACAAATAATATCGGACAAATAAACTTGGTTGTCATTAATATATCTGCAAGATTATCAACTTTTTCTACCACAATCAATGAAGGATTTAACATTGAATGTTCTCGCATAATAGAACCGTCTTCAACACGAACTGACACTTCATCAATATCCGACAATACAGATGCCAATTGAGTTGATTTATTTTTTGTATAAATTACTATATTTGCCATATTTTCTATACCTCTTCTTAATAAGTTGATTATAACATAATTACTTTATATAAACAATATTCTAAACAAAAAAAGCACCGATTTTTTGGTCGGTGCTTTTTCTATATAACTAACAGTTATTAGAAACTACTGTTAATATCTTTTTGGATAAGTCTATCTGAGATAGATACGATACCGTCAGGAGTTTTGAATACAATCTTTGCTATTCTTTTAACTACATCAGGTTCTTCATCTGCAGCGAATGCAATTGGAGTGAATGTTTGTACAAATCCTGCATCAACGCCGTTTTGAATCAAATTTGTAAGATTCTTAACCGGTTCATCTTTTATTGAAGGATCAGGATCAGGGTCTGGTTTTGGTTTAGGATCCGGATCTCTGTGTTGTACATAATCTCTTTGCATTTCTTCGAAATATGAAGAAGCCATTGCTGTTGTACCTGCTTCATTATACTCAGCAAGTGTCATCTTATGATCAATTTCACTGCTTAATGGTAACAATTCATTTAAAGACTTAGGTGCTTCGATTACAAGATTGTTTCCATCCGGTGTGATATATTGAGTACCATTTACTGTTAAAGTCCCAACAGGTCCGTTTGAATCTTCTGCATAAACTACAGATGAATTTTCAGTTCTTAATTTTGCCTTACCACTGACAGTTGTAGGAACTGAAATACCAATTGTATGATCAGCACGAGCATCCAAATTACCGTTTATAGTAACTGAACCACCGTCTAAAGAACCTTTTGATAACACTTGATTGCCAGTTTCAGGATCTACCGCTGTACCACTACTATAACTACCAAATTGAATTGAACGACCTGCATCTACCGTTAAGTTACCATTGATTGTACTATTACCACCAATACCTGTATAACCAAGTGTTTTAATATCAGTTTCACCTAAAGTAACATTTGATAATGATGCTGTTTTTGCATCAATATCAGTCTTCCCAGCATTTGTATTATAAATATATACATAATCTTCACTGTCTATTGTTAGATCTCCGCCAACATTGGTTCTTTTAATGTTAATTACATTATCAATGTTAACGGTACCTGCATCATTTGCATTATCAACAACTTTTAAATTACCATCAAAGTTTCCGCTGTTAAGGCATACTCTTGTACCTTCTAATGAAGTATCGCCGGTAACATTAAGTTTTCCGCCATTATCGGCTCCTGAACCAACTTCAACTTCATTTTTAGCAACTACATTTAAGTTACCGTTAACTTGAGTTACTTCCTTATTATAACGTGCCAATCTTACACCGCCACCTTTCGCTGTAATATTAACATTTTTACCGGTTAATGTTGATGCTGAAACCATTGCATTTGAATTATCCGAAACAATTTCAACATTTCCATTTGCTGATTTTATGGTTGCACCATACAACATAGTGTTATTTGAAACCTTTGTCGGATTATCATTAGCATCTTTATTAACATAAGAATCCCAAGGAAAGAATGATGCTTCAACACCGCTATCTCCAACAGGACGTTTTGCAACATAATTTGCACCGTCTGATGTAATATAAACAACATCATTTGCAGTTAAGTCAGAATTTATAACACAAGTTCCGTCTGAAACAATGTTCAAATCTCCTGACTTGATTGAACCGTCTTGAACCATAACAACATTAAATTGATTGTTGCTATCAGCCATATCTTTTAAGTCTGTTGCTTTTAAAGTATCAATTCCTGTTTCACTAACACCGGTTAAATCTCTTGTTGTAAGAATCAATGAACCGGTTGATTCAAAAGAACCGCCATTGAACAAAATACCGTTAGGGTTTGCTATGATAACTTTTGCATTATCTGCTGTAACTTTACCTGCAAACTTTGATGCACCGGTCAACACGTTATTTAAAATTGCATAACCTTTATTTGCAGTATCAAATCTTAATGTTTGATCTTTGTCAACATTTAACTTTGTCCAATCAATTCTTGTATGATCGTTAAAATGCAATGTTGCATTATTTGTGCGGTCGCCGGTAATGTTAGTTAAACCTTCTGTGTGTCCGCTAATTACGGCACCTGAACCTGTAAGAACAGTTCCACCGCTAAAGTGTCCTGTCATTAAAGCATCAGCATTTGCTACTTGCATTCCTGCAACTGCAACACATGCTAAAGCTAACAATGTTTTCGTTGTAAATTTTTTCATTTTAATATGTCCTTTTCTCACTACTATTTACTAACTTATTTTCCCAGTCCATTCTGTTATAAAAATAACAGCATAACCATTCTATCATAATCAAGTATCCTGAAAATTAAAATTTGATAAAATTTGCCATTTTCTTTAACAAAAGTTTACAATATGTTATTCGCAATATATATCTATTTTTTAAGATTTTTTTTGGAAAATTTTTATAAAATTTTCTTAAAATTAATATTTTTTTTATCTTTTTAATCATGACATGATTACCCGTTTAAATTAGACCTATTACGCATGATTGCTCGTTTTAAAAGATATATTATTTTTTTTACGGAGGATATGCCATGAATAACATAAAAATTATATCAACATTTTGCTGCATTCTCATGTTTGCTCAAGTAGGGTTTGCAAAAGAGAAAATAGGAGTTGTCGACATTCAAGCGATTGTAAACAAATCAGGAGCAGTTCAATCACTAAAGAAAAGTCACAATTCCCAATTGGAATCCCTGAACAGAATTGTTCTTGATGCACAAAGAGCAATTTCTGCAGAAACAGATCCGCAAAAAATTGTCATGCTCCAAGACAGATACACAAATGAATACAACCTAAGAAAATCAAATATCGACAGAGAATATGACAGACGTTTAAATATCATACAAAACAATCTTAAAAGAGATATCATTGAAAGTGCAAGAAAAAATAAATACGATATGGTTTTATCAAAAAATATTGTTTTCTATGGAGGGGATGATATAACAGACATCGTTTCAAAAGACATCAAATAACTATTCTTTCACTAACAATATATTGGTGCTAATATAATTCTATGAAAAAGATTATATTAGCATCAGGCTCACCAAGAAGACGAGAATTACTAAAAAAAGCAGGATTAACTTTTGAAATACATCCGTCATCGTATGATGAACATCTCGATTCTCATATATTCAGTTATAAAAAAATAGAAGAACTTGCATACAACAAAGCACTCGCAGTCAAAAACGAATTAAATGAAGGAATAATCATTGGGGCTGATACGGTGGTCGTTCATAATAACAAAATTTTGACAAAACCAACAGACAGAGAAGATGCTATCCGCACACTCAAAGAACTCAGCGGAGATAAACATTCTGTTGTCACGGGTATTTGTGTAATTGACACCTACACAAAAAAAACAAAGATTAAATCAGTTACAACAATTGTAGAGTTTGAAAACTTATCAGATGAAAAAATAGAAAACTACGTGGATAATTACAAACCTTTTGATAAGGCAGGTGCTTACGGAATACAAGAACTTCCGTCAGGGTTTGTTAAAAACGTAGACGGAAGCCTTGAAAATGTTATTGGTCTTTGTACAAAGACTGTTATTGATATGCTGAATAACTAACTATTCCTCTGTTTTTTCTTTTTGTTCAGCACTTTGTTTTGCATCTTGAGCATTGAATCCTAATGAAATACGTTTGTCTTGAGGATTGAATTTCAATATGCATACATTAATCTTATCACCCACTTCTAAGATAGTGTTATTAGTATTTTGATATTCAACTAATTCATTATGAGGAAGTAATGCTTCAACTCCGTCATATATCTCTACAAACGCACCGAAAGACTTAATTCTTGTAATTAAACCTTCTCTGAATTCGCCTTCTTTCACTACTTCTGATGCTGCTTCCCAAGGATCAGGAGTAATTGATTTCAAACTCAAAGTTATACGTTGTTTTGCCGCATCAACATCAAATACACCAACTTCTATTTCTTCGCCTATCTTTAACAAATCAGTCGGATGTTCAACCCATTTCCATGAAATTTGTGATAAAGGCAATAAACAATCAAATCCGCCTATATCAACAAACGCACCAAAATCTGTAACTCTTACAACACGACCTTTAATTACCTGACCAACTTCGATTTGACTGAATATTTCCTCTTTCGCAGTTTCTATAGAATCGCTATAAATCTTTTTATTTGAAAGAACAAAATTGTTGTGTTCTTCATCAAGTGAAATAATTTTAACTTCAATCTTGTCGCCAACTTTGTACTCTGTTCCTTTTGCTTGGATTTGACTTGACGGAACGAACCCTCTGACACCAATAATATCAACGAGGATACCGCCTCTGACAATTTGAACGATTTCGCCTTTGATAATTTCATTTGCTTCTTTAAGTTTTTTGAGTTCTTGCCAAGCATAGAACAAATCTACTTTTCTTCTTGATAAAACAAATTTTCCATTCTCATCCGCTTCAGAAACAATAAGGAATTCATACTCTTTCCCTTTTTCTAAAACTTCTTCTGCTTTTTTATTATCGTTTGAAACTTCTTTAGCAGGAACAATTGCTGCAGATTTTCCGCCTATATCAACAATTGCACCGTCAGATTCATAACCATATACGGTTCCTTTAACTAAATCGCCTGTCTTAAACGAATGTTCATACTTCGCTAATAATTCTTCAAAATCAATATCGCTTATCGTGTTACCCATATACTTTGCTCCTAACTATATGCAGCCTATTTAACACAGGTTATTATAGCACGGGTTCTTTATTTTGCATAGTCCTTATTTAAAATTTTCTTATTATTACTAATTTTCAATGTATTTATATATTTTTATTTCTGGAAAATGTTACTGTCACAGCGTTTTAGCAATGTAAACCATTTTCACATTTATTTTTTAATTGTGACATTATGGCACTTTTATTCTTTTTACTCACTCTCAAATGTTAAAAACTTACACCTTTTTTATTTTTATAATATACTAAACAAGTAATATTTATATTGAGGATAGATGGAAATGAGAAAATTTTTATCAATTGTATTAGTTTTATTAATGAATTTCGTAATGATAGAACCGGTTTTTGCAGAGTTTGATGAATCTTCAGAATCTGATACACCTGTTTTTTCTACCGCAATTGAAGATGATACTATTTATTTAAACCCTAAAAGTACTTATGTACTTGAATTAGAGTCTGATATTGATGTAAACGAAACAAATAAAAATGATGAAATATATTTTAGTTTGGTTTCAAAAGTACAAGCATCAAATGGAATGTATTTACCTGAACATACACGTTTTGTAGGAAAGTTTCAAAAAATTAAAAAAAGTGAACCAATGTTCAAAAGAGCAAGAGCATATATTATTATTGATAAAATAATATTCCCAAATGATAAAACTTACGTCGTTCGAATGGAACCTAAAAAAGGAAGCGATTTAAAATCATCACAATTTTTAAATACGATAAGAGCAATTCCTGCCGGTATAGGAATTATCGCTTTTTCTGCAATCAGTGTTGCAGTTGTTGCGATAGAATCAGTAACCGTTGTAGGACTTGTTGTCGTTCCGAGAACTTGCAAAGGCTTTGGTCTCTTAATCAGTTCTATGGCTAAAGGATTGAATTATAAACTAAAAGCAGGAAACAGAATTGTATTCAAACTTGATACTCCTGTAAGTATTCAGTTAAGCGACATTCTGTCAAAATAATTTTTTTAGTTATCATAAATAAACACATAGAAAAAAGAGGTCTTAATGACCTCTTTTTTTATGGTGGGCTTTCGTGGACAAGGTTCGAACTTTTTTCTTTAATATTGATTATATTTTGGAAGTTGCAGAATTTGACAGACGAATGAGTTATTATTTGCAAGAAATAGGTAAATCTTAAAATCTTATTTTTATTTAGAAATTATTACGTTTTCGCCATTCTTCTATCATTTTATTTGTTTTTAAACGTTCTCCTCTTTCTTCTGGTGTTTCATCTTTATATTTGAAATAATCAGAAATTATTTGTTTGATAAATATAATGGCTAATATTGAAAGTATAAATAAAAAGATATATAGCTTATATTCCCATATTAAAACCAATAATATTACTAATAAAAGCCATCCGAATAAACTCATTAAAGCACCACCAATAGCGATACCACCTGAACTGGATAAAAGCAGCAATAATGCTAATAAATATAAACTCATAATCTTTTTTACCCTTATAATATTTTCACTTATTTAATTATATAGTAACTTATAAAGTTGTCATATCCGGACACTTTTATTTGTTCTTGCTATTATTACAAGATTTTATCTTTATCCAAATATACGATTTTACCATTTTCCCAGCGACCAACAATTTCTTCCAAATACTTAAAGTTTTTTCTTTTGCTTGAATGTTTAATGTCGCCAGTATAAGGAAATTTTTCACCAACAAACTTATAGTTGTTCTTTTTAATATATATAAAGATATGCATACGTTTTTCAAAATCATTGGCAATATCAAGATTTATTCTATTATAACAGTAGTCGGATGGGATGATTGACGTTTCGTTATGATATATCAAATTTAGTATATCTAGTATTTGTCTGCGTTGGTATACTTTATTTTTTTCAAAAAGGTGCAATACTTTTCTATATCCTTCTTCTATATTGGAACTCCTATTCGCTTCTTTTTCAGTTGTTTTATTCACAAATATTTTTGTTTGTTGTTTCTTTATTATTATAGTTTTTGGTTGTTTTTTTTCTGATGTTATTGTGCTATTTATTCTGCAAGAAGAATTTAAGACTAGTCTATCTATACTCCATAGAATTTTATCAATTTTTCTCGGTGTCCATTTGTTAGTTTTAAATATTTTATTTAATTCTTGTGCTTTTTCTCTCATTATTTGAATCAAAATAACACCATCTTTTAATGTCAGATTTTCAGGCTTCATTTTTGAAATAATGAATTGTTTATCAAAATTTTCAATCTGTAGAAGTCGTTGAACTACAAATTGGTCTACTGTTCCAAAATATTTAGGAAATAATAGTGATAGCAATCCTGAAGCACCTGCAATTCCTAATCCTTTTATTTTTTGAACATTCCTCAAACTTTTTTCTATATTTTCAGGATTATATTCAAACATTAATTTATGTATTTCTTTTAATTCTTGTAAAGTATTATCTCTTAAGTATTTTTCAAAACAAGTTCTTGTCGTTTTTAGTCTATTTGGTTGGGTATATTTCCATACAAAATATTTGTCGTGTAAAAAATTATAAAACTGTTCAATCGTCATATTTTTTACAAAATTAGAATCTAATCTGTCCAACTCAATTTCTAAATTCATATTAGATGGTTTAACAAGATTAAAATAATTCTCTAACGCAGCGTTCCAATCTTTTTCTTGAGTATTATTCCATAAACAATTAATATTCATTGCTTAAATTTCCTTTATTTCTACTCCTATTTAACAATAAGAGTCTAATATGTATTATGTTTATATTAAAACATAAATTAGTAAAAAATATTTTATATAAAAATTAAAATTTACGTTCTATCTATATATAATATCAAATAAAAAATCTTCTCAAACTCGTGGGAACTCTTTTGTGGTCAGCATTTCTAGAGTTTGAGTAAAATTTTGGGTATTTGTTCATTTTTGACTTCTGTCTTGACCTGTTCGCGTTAAACGTGTCTGCGGTTTTTCTTTTCAGAAACTTCGTTTCTTCCAAAGAAAAGACCTTCGCA